>NZQO01000115.1 GCA_002693605.1 Flavobacteriaceae bacterium | reverse complement strand
TGTAGATGGTAAGGTAACCGAAATTACCGATTTCAACTTTAGCTTTCCTGTTAAAGCGTTACGTACGGGTGACAATACTATGACCAAGGCAATGGCAGAGGCATTGAATCAAAAGGAATATCCTGTAATATCCTACGCCTTTGTAAGTGCCGAGATTGTTGATGCATATAATGCGATTTTAATCGGGAATATGACTATTGCGGGTGTTACCAAACAAATTGCGACTCCGGTGGCTATAAGCACCACCCTGGAAGAAATGACAATTAGTGGCTCAAAACCGATGCTGATGACAGACTTCGGCATACAGCCACCCAAGATAATCCTGGGTTTGTATAAGGCGAAAAATGAAATAACCATCCACTATTTCATTCACCTGGAAAAAGTATACAAATAAAGCACTACAATCTTAATTTTCTGAATGGGAACTAGCATTCAATTATTTTTTTGATGGAACGGATTATAGAAGAAGAAACTTTTTTCAGGGGCATTTTTGAAGCCTCGGTCGAGGGAATCCTGGTTGCGGACCAAGAAGGGGCTATCGTTAAGACGAACACGTCGCTTACCGCCATGTTCGGTTACGAAAAGGATGAACTCAACGGTAGGAAAATTGAAGTGCTTATTCCCCAACAGCTTCGAAATATACACGCGACCCATCGTAGATATTTCGCAAAGAATGCGGAGGTGCGCACTATGGGTAGTAACCTCGACCTCTGGGGATTAAAAAAAGATGGCTCAAAATTCCCGCTTGAAATCAGTTTAAGTCCCTCGTTCATAGAAAACCGGCACATGGTGGTCGCCTACGTCATGGATATTTCCAAGAGGACGGACACTGAGCTTAAGTTAAAGCAAAGTCTCGAAAAAAACAGCGCCATTTTGCGAGCCTTACCAGATCTCATTTTCGTGGTGAGCAAAGAACGAATATATATCGATGTCCATTCTTCTAACCTCGAAATTCTGCGGGTCATGCAGGAACAATTGGTTGGTAAGAGCATTTACAATGACATCCCCCCAGATTTGTTGCCCAAAGTTAAGCACACCTTCGATACGGTAGCTAGAACCCAACAGAGTGAGTTGTTGCAATATTCCTATGAGCGCAACGGCGCTGTAAAATTCTATGAGTCTAGGATCGTGCCTAAAGGCGATGGTGAATTTCTCGTGGTGGTTCGCGATACATCAGATTATATGGAGGCCGAAAAAAACCTCTTTTTGAAAGATAGGGCGCTTGAGTCGGCCGTCAATGCCATCGTAATAGTCGATGCGCTGCAGAAGGACATGCCCATTATCTATGCAAACGAGGCATTCGAAAAAATGACGGGCTATACCAAGGAGGAAGTCTCTGGGGCAAACTGTAGGTTCCTTCAAAAAAACGACCGTCAGCAAAAGGAGATTGAAGTTTTGCGAAGAGCCATAGATAAAGGTGCGCCTTGCGAGGTCGAATTGCGAAATTACAAAAAAGACGGATCGCTATTCTGGAATCAACTTACCATAACTCCAATTAAAAATGGTACGGGAACGGTCACGCACTTCATTGGCGTACAAAATGATATTACCTCCCGTAAAAAAGATGAGTTTCTAAAGGAACAATCCAGTAGAGCACTCGAGATGATTGCAAAACACCAAGCACTCAATAAAATTGCCAACCATATGGTGGCCACCGTTGAAAACCAAATGCCCCAGGCGATGGTTTCTCTACTAGCTCTCGATAGAACCAAGAATACTTTGCACAAGCTGTCGGCACCCAAGATACCAAAGACATTTACAGACAGAATTGAAGGTATTGCCATTGGCAAAACGGTAGGCTCATGTGGCACTGCCGCGTTTTTGAAGGAAGAGGTTATCGTGTCAGATATTGAACATAGCGATTTGTGGAGGGATCATAAAGACCTTGCTTTGGCAAACAACCTTCGTGCCTGTTGGTCGCTTCCCATTTTATCGTCTACGAAACACGTACTGGGCACCTTCGCGGTTTACCATGAAAAGCCAAAGAAACCTTCTCCCCATGAGTTGAAGATAATCGTAGATGCCAGCAAGCTCATGGCCATTGCCCTCGAGCAGCATGAAACCAATGCGCAACTGCAAAACAACCAACAGGAACTAAAAAGCTATGCAGATAAGCTAGAGGACAAGGTGCGGGATCGCACGAACGAGCTTAGCGAGAGTATCGATAAGCTGATGCAGGTTAATAGCCAATTGGAAATTCAGATTGAAGAGACAAAATTGGCCGAACTCAAGGCCTTGACGAGCCAAGCATTGTACCTGGCCATCGCGCAGCATTTTCCCAATGGAATGATTGCCGTGATCGACCAAGATTACAAGGTGATTTCCCTGCACGGGGAAGATTTAAGAAGATTTGGACTTCAGAAGGAAAAAATTGAAAGTCAATCGGTCGATTCGATTACTCAGTTTGCCCCAGACCGCCTGGAACGCATTAAGAAAAATGTACGGGCGACCCTAGCCGGCAACCATCTTTCCGAAGAAATTGAAATGAACGGTATAACCTATACGCTAAATTCAATCCCGCTTTACAATGACCTGAAGAAGGCTACCCAGGCACTGTTTGTCTACTCGAACATCACAGAACGGAAAAATACCGAAAGGGAGATGCTCAACGCGCTTGCCAAGGAGAAGGAACTTAATGAGCTTAAGTCGCGCTTCCTCTCTATGGCCTCGCACGAGTTCAGGACACCGCTTAGCACCATATTGTCTTCGGCCACGCTCATTGAAAAACTAAATAAGCCGGGTAATGAGGAAAAACGCGTTAATTACGCGGCGCGCATTAAAACAAATGTGCGCAACCTAGTGTCCATTTTAAATGATTTCCTTTCTTTGGGAAAACTGGAGGAGGGAAAAATCAGCTTCCATTCGCAGCATCTCGACGTAGTGGCCCATTGCAGAGACTTGTTGGAGGAGTTCGAGAACAATAAAAAGGAAGGGCAGAAACTTCGGTTAACTTCGGAAAAAATAGCTATTTACGCGTTCGTCGATGAAAAGCTGCTGCGCCATATTATCCAGAATCTGGTTTCAAACGCCATAAAATATTCGCAGGAGCACGAAACTATTAATGTTACAATCGCCGAGCACGGCAATACACTTAGCATTGCGGTGACAGATACGGGCATAGGTATTCCGAAGAACGAGCAGGCAAAACTTTTTGAACGTTTCTTTAGGGCACAGAACGCAACCAATATTCAGGGTACGGGACTGGGGCTGCACATTGTAAAAAAATATGTCGAATTAATGGATGGTACCTTGTCTTTTACAAGCCAGCTCAACGTGGGGTCTACTTTTACCGTTACCTTGCCAAAATAGCAAATAATGAAAAAAATATTATTAATAGAAGATAATCAGGATATTAGGGAGACCACAGCTGAAATCTTGATGTTGGCAGATTTTGAGGTGAAGACTGCCGAAAACGGAAAAGTGGGTGTGGCCATGGCAAAATCTTTTCGTCCCGATATTATCGTGTGCGATATTATGATGCCAGAGCTAGATGGTTACGGCGTACTGCACATAGTAAACAAAAACCCTGAAACCCATCATATTCCCTTTATCTTCCTAACAGCGAAATCTGAAAAAGAGGAACTGCGGAAGGGGATGAACCTGGGTGCCGATGACTATCTCACCAAACCCTTTGAAGAAGCAGATTTACTCGATGCCATTGAAACGCGACTGGAAAAAAACGAACGGCTTCGGCAGGAATTCAGCAAGAGCGTAAACGGTATCAACCAATTTTTTGAAGAGGTCTCACAATACGATGACGTAAAGAAGCTTTCAAATGATAGGCGGGTGGAGCGTTACGCAAAAAAAAGCGAGTTGTTCCGGGAAGGACGCTATGCTACCCAACTCTATTTTATCGAGAGCGGAAAGGTAAAAACCTTCAAAACTACTGATGATGGTAAAGAGTTCGTTACCGGGTTTTATGGTCCGGGCGATTTTTTAGGATTTATTCCGCTATTTACAGAAGCGTCAAAATATACAGATACGGCAATAGTGCTCGAAGATGCTGAAATTTGTAAAATACCCAAAAATGATTTTACCACCTTAATATTTGGCAGCAAGAATATCTCTAACACGTTTATTACCATGTTGTCTAACAACCTCAAAGAACGTGAAACACAATTAGCAGCTATGGCATTTGCATCGGTACGACAGCGTACCGCAAAACTGCTGGTCGATCTGTACGAAAAGGAGAAAGATCCAGCTACGGGTACGGGTAAAATCACCATTAGCAGAGACGATTTGGCCGGCACTATAGGGGCGGCGAAGGAAACCGCCATAAGGGCATTGTCACAACTTCGCGAAGAGGGGCTTGTAGGTATAGACGGCAAGGAAATTGAAATACTGGATAGCGACCAGCTAATGAAGATTGCACATTCAGCCTACTTGTAATCTGACTGCTACCTAAGTATAAATTCAATAATTTTTTCCAATAATCATTTGCCAGTGCTGTTCACACGTCACTTCATCGTTACCCTGAATAGAAGTGTTACGAAAGTTTTATTTCTTTAACCAATTCCTATGAGAAGTTTTAAGATAGCGGGGAATTTTATGTTATGGGGCTTAACAAACGACACAAACTTTCTAACATACGCGATAGTCTACCGCGTTGCCTGAAAGTTTCAAACCTTACTAAGGTACTTGATTGCTGATATTTTATAAAGCGCTGGCGTACTTTTTGGGTAACATCTGCGTCATAGATCAAAGCATTTACTTCAAAATTTTGTTCGAAACTGCGTATGTCAAGATTGGCTGTGCCTATAGAGTAAACCAAATCATCACTCAAGATAATTTTTGAATGTAAAAATCCTGGTTCGAACAGATAGATTTTTACCCCACTTTCCAGTAACGGTTCAAAATACGATTGGACCGTCCACTTTACTAACAGGGAATCGGAATTTTTTGGAACAATAATACGCACGTCAACACCACTTAACGCACTAGCCTGTAGCGCTTCTTTGAGCGATTGCGTTGGAATGAGGTACGGGTTTGCAATATACACGTAACGTTCTGCGTGATTGATAAGATACAGGTATTCATTAAGGATGGTTTCAAATTTGGAATCAGGACCACTGGAAACAATCTGTACCGGTGATTTCCCTATTTTGCCCAGGGGTCTTAAGGCATTGCCGGTAAATAGATTTTCCCCACTGGCAAAATACCAATCGTTATGAAAAACGAATTTTAAAAAATTAACGGCCATTCCCTCCAACTGTAGGTGCATATCAGTCCAGTGTCCTAATATAGGATCGCCATTTATGTATTTGTCATCTACATTTATACCACCGGTAAAGGCTATTTTCTCATCTATAATAATTATCTTTCTGTGATTGCGGTAATTTGTTTTGGCGAGTGCTGCCAGTTTAACGGGTAAAAAAGCTTGAACCGCAATACCAGCGGCTGTCATTTTTTTCCGATAGCTATTTTTCAGAGACCAACTGCCCAAACCGTCGTACAGAAATTTTATTGTAACGCCTTGTGCGCGCTTTTTCTTAAATAATTGAAGAAATCTATCTGCTAATGTTCCATGTTCAAAAATGTAATATTGGATGAAGATTGAATGGTTGGCAGCTTCGCATGCTTTAAAAATGGCGCGGAAGGTTTCCTCTCCATCGTCGAGAACGGTTACTTTATTATGATGCGCCAACGGAATTTTGTTGGCATTGGTCAGGTACCTAACCAGCTTCCCATATCGGGAATTTATTTGTGTGTCTTCTAGTTGATATGGCTGAATGTGTGTAGCATATTCTTTTAAAAATGTTTTAATCTGTTGCTCATCCACAAGCGCTTTTTGATTGAACAGTTTATTTTTTTTACGATTAAGGCCGAATACAAAAAATAAAATACCGCCAATTGCAGGAATGGCAAAAATGGTCATCATCCACGCCCAGATGCGGTATGGTTTATTGCCTTCTTTGAGCAGGTAGTAAAACGCGACAAGATTAATGATGCCGTGTACAATTAATAAAATGTAATAGAAGATTTCTTGGACCATTATTAAATAAAGACCGATCTGAAAATATATAAATCAAAACTTTAATGTCTCTATCATAAGTCCAAACCGGAGTACGTCAATTCGCTCATTAAAATAAATGTTGTAATAATCAAAACCGTGATAAAATTTGGCAAAAAAGCCTACATCTTCTAAAAAGGACGGATGGTAAAACACGGTGGCAGCAAAATTCAATCGCTTAATATCGAAGGTGGTGAAGCCGTTAAAATTGTCGAACATCCAAGTGGTTTTAATCTTTAGTGATATACTGGCAAGTCTGTTTTTTATTGGTTTTAAATCCCACCCCAGATTATTTACACCAAACTGGTTATGCCACCGCACTCGACTATACTGCCCTACCAGCTCATCTTCCATCCAAGCTTTAGGATGTATTTCCAAAGAAGATTTAAAATATTGCGCATTACGCGTACGAGACCAAAAATGGGTGTCGATAAGACCTAATTCCAAAAAATTAGTAGAAAAATTGCCCGAATGAGTATTAATACTTCCATCCTTATTATAAAAATCGTTTTCTTGACCGTTGCTGTGATGGGCTAATCTTGCGAACAACGAAATGTTATGATTTCCCTGTTTGTTTCCGGTAACATAATACACTTTAAGTTGAGGTATATAACTTGGTGTACGCACGGGAAAGGAACTTTCTTGATACATCCGGAAAACCACTTGTGGGGTTAGGACGGTAAGCAATCTCGACTTCTTATTGTTTCTAATTGTAAAAATGGGACTCACATTCCCCTCAAACCATAAATCTGCTAGATTACCTACATCTAAGGGAAAGGTTATATAACTGTTTTCCTGATGCAATTGGGCAATTGTGTTCAAATCAAAACTAATACTACTATCTTCTACCTGTTGACTATGAATATTTTGGAATACCCCAATAATAAGCAGCAAGAACAGGACTTTTCTCATTATCTATAAAAATGTTTTCTGTTTAACATTAGTAAGGTTAAGCTGTCATCCCGCCATCGACAGAATACACGCTTCCCGTTATGAAGCTGCTATTTTCACTGGCTAAAAATACAACCATATTTGTAACATCTTGGTTGCTTGCATAGCGACCTAAGGGAATTCCCGCCTCAAAATTTTTCTGGGCTCCTGTGGCGTCCTCTGGTGCAAATCCTGCTTCTAAGGAGCGCATCATACGGTTGTTGACTGGCGAAGGATTAACCGTATTTACTCGAATGTTATAAGGTGCACCTTCCAGAGCTGCGGTACGCATCATACCAATTACTGCATGTTTGCTCGTTACATACGGCAACACATGGGCAGTGCCCGAAAGGCCGGCAACAGATGAGGTAATTATAATACTTCCACCGTTCTTTTTCATAGCAGGAAACACGTGGCGCAGCCCCAAATAAACACCTCTAATATTAACATCTATTACGCGGTTAAACACGTCTAGCGAATATTGATCTAATGGTTTTACTTCTCCTTCAATGCCAGCGTTATTAAAGAACACATCTATACTGCCAAAAGTTTGTAATGTTTTATCTACGTAGTTTTTTACTTGTTCATCATCTCGTACATCTGCGGTTACGAAGGCTACTTTATCGGTACTTAAATCTGAAACAGTCTTTTTTAGAGCTTCTTTATTGATGTCTACTAGCATTACGTTTGCACCTAATAATAAAAACTCTTTAGCGGTAGCTGTTCCTATTCCACCTGAACCACCTGTTATTAGTACCGTTTTATTTTTGAAATTTTCCATAATATTTTAGTGTTATTTATTTTCTATCCAATGGATTGCTTCTGCTCTTTCTGTTTGAAGGAATACCTTAAAATCAAGGCCAGGTGTTAAAAAGTCGGCGGTTTTTATAAGCGCTTTAATGTGCTTGTCGGTAACAATTGCGATTTTTTTGAACTTGTTATAACTGTTAAAACCTATTTTAATATCTTCCCAGAATGCCTGAAATGTGAACCCTTCATACTCTTTTAACTCAACGAGCATTCCAATAGGTGTCTGGTAGTCTTGCATTTTTTCTTTTATGAAGGTATAGTCTGCTTTCGTAAGCGTATCATATACCAGCAGATGCATGAATGGTTTGT
>NZQO01000114.1 GCA_002693605.1 Flavobacteriaceae bacterium | reverse complement strand
CCGCCCGTATCTTTTTCACCACCAAAGGCACCTCCAATTTCAGCTCCAGAGGTTCCAATGTTCACGTTGGCAATGCCACAATCCGATCCGGCAACGCTCAAGAAGCGCTCTGCCTCGCGTAAGTTATTGGTCATAATCGCTGAGGAAAGTCCCTGGCTCACTCCATTCTGTATTTCGAGGGCATCTTCAACATCGCCACTGTACTTCAACAAATAGAGCACCGGGGCAAAAGTTTCATGCTGCACGATAGCCATCTCATTTTTCGCCTCGGCAATGGCGGGCTTTACATAACAACCGCTTTCATAGCCTTCACCTTCTAATACACCGCCCTCTATGAGCACGGTGCCACCCTCTTCCTTCACTTTTTTAAGCGCATCTTGGTAAAGGGCCACAGCATCCTTATCGATTAATGGACCTACATGATTATTCTCATCAAGTGGATTTCCAATCTTAATTTGCTTGTACGCATCAACTATCGCGTTTTTTACCTTGTCGTAGATGCTCTCGTGGATAATGAGGCGTCGCGTAGAAGTACAACGTTGCCCACAGGTACCTACCGCACCAAAGACGGCGCCAATAACCGTGTTCTTAATGTCGGCATCGGGAGTTACGATAATGGCGTTATTTCCGCCCAATTCCAATAAGGTTTTTCCTAGTCGCTCGGCTACCGTCTTTGCAACGATTTTCCCCATTCGGGTAGAACCTGTTGCAGAGATGAGTGGTATGCGCTTATCGGTGGTCATAAATTCGCCCACGCGGTAATCGCCATTGATAAGACATGAAATTCCCTCTGGCAAGTTATTCTTGGCGAATACACGTGCCGCAATTTTCTGGCAGGCAATTCCGGTTAGTGGGGTTTTTTCGGAAGGTTTCCAAATACAAACATCTCCACACACCCAAGCGAGTGCCGTATTCCAGCTCCATACGGCCACCGGGAAATTGAAGGCAGAGATAATCCCTACCACTCCTAGCGGATGGTACTGTTCGTACATGCGGTGCCCAGGGCGCTCACTGTGCATGGTTAGGCCGTGCAGTTGACGCGAAAGCCCTACGGCAAAATCACAGATATCTATCATTTCCTGAACCTCGCCCAGACCTTCCTGGTAGCTCTTGCCCATTTCATACGAAACCAATTTACCAAGGGGTTCCTTCAAACGACGCAACTCGTCGTTGAACTGTCTAACCACCTCCCCACGTTGTGGAGCGGGCATAACGCGCCAGGTCTTGAACGCCTCGGTGGCAGCGGTCATTACCTTCTCGTACTCATCCTTAGTAGTGGTGGTTACCTTCGCGATCTCCTTTCCATCAACAGGAGAGACTGAGGTAATTGTATCCCCACCGGAATACCAAGTATTTCCGGTAGAAGTTCCCTTATTGGTGTTCTCTATTCCTAATTGCTCTAATGCTTCTTCAATACCGAAGCTGGTAGCTACTGTTGCCATATTTCAATTCAATTTTTGTTCGCTAAATAATTGAACGCGAAGGTACGGAAACGACAATAGAATACGAAGCGAAAGCCCAATGGATTATAGTATGCTGAAACCGAACCCCCAAGGCAGGATGGAACATTCGTGATGCGAAGGGCGGAAATTTCTATTCTGAAGTGAAGCGTTTATCGGTTTCCATTACCGTTCCGCACTCGTTGCACGTGCGCAGCTCTTCCGAATTATAGAAATGCTTGAAGTGCTTGAGGAAATCCTTTTCAATATCGTCGAGGTCGAAATACACTTCGTACAGCTTGTTGTTGCAGTGGTCGCAAAACCACAGCAGTCCGTCCTTGGCATCGAGGTTTTGCCGCTTGCGCTCTACCACCAGGCCTATGGAATTTTCCTTTCTAACTGGGGAATGCGGCACCTTGGCCGGATGAAGGTACATATCGCCAGGACCCAGTTTCATCGTTCTCTTCTCACCGTTTTCCTGAATGTGGACCTCAATTTCTCCCTCCAGCTGGTAAAAGAGCTCTTCGGTTTCGTTGTAGTGATAGTCTTTTCTGGCGTTGGGCCCGGCCACGACCATGACGATATAGTCGTCTGCATCCTTATACAGATTCTTATTGCCAACGGGTGGCTTTAGGGTCTCGCGATTTTCCTCGACCCATTTATTTAAGTTGAAAGGTTTCTGAATAGCCATAGCCGTATTTTTATCTTTTCTATAAAAATACGGCAATTGGCCCAAACTTAAAAGGAGGAGTTATTTTTTATAGAACAGCTGGGTGTAATAATAATGTCCCTTCTCGTTCTTCAACACGCCAAAGCCGGAATGCGTGTAATCGCCTTCAATAATTGCCTTGTGCGAAGGACTGTTTAGCCAGGCCATGACCAACTGCTGGGCGGTATCGTATCCGAAGGCCACATTTTCGCCCACCGACTTTGCGCCTTGCTGCTTTAGGGCAGCCGAACGAACGCCGAAATTATCATGGCTAATCTTTTCCAACTCGATCATATATTGCGTATGGTCTACTGCATATGCCGATGCATATTGTTGGTCCTTCCTAATTTCGGAAAGGCCAAGCGAGCGGCGGTGCTCATTTACGAGCACTAGGATTTCATTGGCCATCTGCCAATCGGTTTCATTGGCCAAGTTCAGGTTAATGGTATAGTTTGTTTCTTCCAATTCTACTCCCTCGTCTTTCTGACAGGAAGTAACAAGGCACATTAATGCCATGGCCAGCAGGCTGGTTCGTAGTAGGTTCATAAGCGGGGGCATCAAATTTGGGGCATGATGCTAAGTCAAATATAGAAAAAATCTTACATAAAAATACACTTAATCGTATTATTTATACAGTTAATCTATATTTAGGCTTTGCCTCGAAGGAATTTTCAATTTAAAAAATGCCCGTAGCGCTCGAAAAACAAGGAGTTTTAGCTTATATTCGTAATCACTAAAATAATTTCTCATGAATAAAATTTTAACACTTTTTGCCGCAACAATCTTGCTTTTTGGATGCCAAAATGCCGAAAATGAGACACGAGACACCCCAAATGAAACTCTAGATAAAACCGAAAACGGGTCACCCGACACACCTACTTTCGGTATCGTTATCCATGGGGGCGCGGGTACCATCCTAAAGGAAAACATGAGCGATTCGGTTGAAATGGCCTATCGCCAAAAACTGGAAGAAGCCATTCGGGCAGGGCACGAAATATTGGAAAAGGGCGGCACCGCAATGGAAGCGGTTACCAAGACAATCAATATTATGGAAGATTCGCCGCTGTTCAATGCAGGCAAGGGCGCTGTATTTACCCACGATGAGACCAATGAACTGGACGCTTCGGTCATGGATGGCGCGACATTAAACGCAGGTGCGGTGGCCGGGGTCACCAAAATCAAGAACCCCATTGACCTTGCAGTAGCGGTGATGGATGATTCGCCACACGTACTGCTCTATGGTGAGGGTGCGCAGGCTTTTGCGATGGAACAGGGATTTGAGATGGTCGATCCTTCCTATTTCTATACAGACAACAGGTTCCAGTCGCTTAAGCGTATCAAGGACCGCGAACGGACCCAATTAGATCACGATGCCAAAATTTCACACGCCGTCGATCCCTATAGCAAGGATTCCAAATTTGGAACGGTGGGCTGTGCCGCTCTCGATAAAAATGGAAATTTGGCGGCGGGCACCTCTACCGGCGGAATGACCAACAAACGCTGGAACCGCATTGGAGACGCCCCCATCATTGGTGCCGGCACCTATGCGAACAACGCCACCTGTGCCGTGAGCTCTACGGGCTGGGGCGAATATTTTATTAGGGCAATGGTGGCCCACGATATCTCGGCAATTATGCAGTACACGGGAGCATCGTTGGAAGAAGCGGCGCGGGAAGTAATTCAGAAAAAGGTGCCAGAGCTAGGCGGTGATGGCGGTATCGTGGCGATCGATAAAAATGGAAACGTCTCGATGGAATTTAATACCGCGGGAATGTACCGAGCGCATATGAACGCCGCGGGAGACCTAAATATTGGAATTTATAAGGAAGAATAGATTTCTTTACGAATTTGGGGTCTCTCTTTTTTCTATTGAGGAAATTTTATCCAAATTCAGAAAAAAGTGAACATATTGAAGGTATAGCAAAGGTTTCAACTTTTCATTTATGAAGTTGAGGGGGAATTATTCATTCCTTTATCGCAGCGCAAATCCTTTGGCGGCCCACCAAGGGTGTACCTCTATCTCCAATCGGCCGGCCAGTACCATTGGGTCTAACCGGGCCAAGCTGTCTGCCATCTGCAAGGTGGGCACATTATAGATTGTAACACCCCGTAGGTTTCCATCATCTCCGAACGGTCCCGAGATATCGGCAAAACCCGTACATGCGGCCCAAGTGCGCTAAGTAAAGTATAGATAGTCTATGCTCTAGAATGGCTCTCTGCACATCATTCATTTACTCTTCTTTTTCTTTTGTCTTTCATTATGCCGCTTGACAGCATCACCAATCTCCTTACTCATAACCTTTTTCATATCGATTTTAGTGTCGTAGTATTCGATTTTCTCAAAATCAGCTTTCTTCATATTATTAACTTTATATAAAAATATTTAAAACAATTCATATTTTCAAGAAGAATTCTAAAACTCTTCTCAATCCTATATCTATTATCATCTTGATAGATGTATTAATATTTTAAGTATTGTTGCATTAGAACGGTGTCGCCGGTAGCTTCGTCTACATACTCGAAAACCTGAAATCCTTTATCGGTAAGCTCTTTCTTTAGTTCAGCGGTCGATTTTTCCATTGTTCGGGGTGCCGAGGATACGGCCGCTTGATTTTCCGCGGAAGGATTTTGCATTTCACCACAAGCGATAAAAAAAAGCGCAAGTAGGCCCAATGTACCATGTTTAAGTTTCATCTTTCCAATTTATAAACGGATTTTTACTCAACTGCGAATTGTAATACCGGGTATCGCCCGTGACTTCATTTCCAAGCCATTTTGGTTTTTCAAAAATGGCATCTTCCTCAACAAGCTCTACTTCGGCTACGACAAGGCCTTCATTTTCCCCTTCAAACGCATCGACCTCGAAAATGTGTTTTCCGCTTTTCACTTCGTATCTTATTTTTTCAATTACACCTGGCTCACATAGCGAAAGCAATGCCTCGGCGTCGGTAACGGTAATCTGTTTTTCCCACTCAAACCGGGTCGTGCCAGTCTCGTTTCCGAGGCCCTTTACGGTAAGAAAGCCCTCGTTCCCAAGAATTCGAACGCGCACGGTGCGAGCGGGATGGGTATTCAAAAAACCCTGCACGATGCGGTTGGAGGCAAAGGCTTCGTTCTTGTACGCGGTGGAAGTCACCAAAAATTTTCGTTCAATTTCAATCATATCGTTATGGAGGCGCAAATAGCCACTTTCTTTGTATTGGTAAGACAAATTTCTATTCTTCGGCGATGCGCTTTAGTTCGTGCGATGGGATCCTGCCGGTCGCCGCTCCCGTCTTCCAGAGTTTCAGCATAGCCTTGGCAATGGTCTCTGCATGAATCATCTTATATTTCCTTGGAAGTAAAAAGCCGAATATTTCTGAAAACCGTTGCGCCAAACGCTCGCCGGTTCTTTTCTCGGAACGGTTGCCGCCTATTAGCGACGGCTGAACCACGTAAGTTCTTGGAATCTGGATTGTAAGTACATCGCGCTCCATTTCACCCTTGGTCCTGTTATAGAAAATACTGCTGCTGACATTGGCGCCCAACGACGAAACAACGACAAAGGTCTCGATATCGTTGGCAGCAGCCAATTGCGCCGCAGTTACTGGAATTCCGTAATCGATGCGCCGGTAGGTTTCCTTATCGGGTGTTTTGGCCTTGGTAGTGCCCACACAGCAAAACACGACATCGCCGGTAAATTTTTGGGCGTAGGTTTCTAGCTGAAATAGATCTAGCAAAAATTCTTCCACTTTAGGGTGATTAATGCCCGCGGCATTCCTTCCGAAGATCTTAATGCGTTCTACATCGCTGTCGCGTATTAACTGGCGCACCACATGACCGCCAACGAGTCCCGTAGCGCCGAGCACTATTGCTGTTTTTCCCATATGCTAAATTCTTTACAAAGTGAAAATTTCGATCTTAAAGGTACTAATTTTGTAGCATGATCGAATTGCCCTCCCAGCGTAAAATAATTCACGTAGATATGGATGCATTTTATGCCTCTGTCGAGCAGTTGGATAACCCAGAGCTGCGTGGTAAACCCTTGGCGGTGGGCGGTGGTAGCCATAGAGGTGTTGTCGCGGCCGCAAGCTACGAGGCACGTAAATTTGGCGTACGCTCTGCCATGAGTGGCATGTTGGCACGCAAGCTATGCCCTCAACTGATTTTCGTGAAAACCCGTTTTGACAGGTACCGGGAGGTTTCTGAACAAATACGGGCCATTTTCCTGGAATACACGGACCTAGTGGAACCCCTGTCACTCGACGAAGCCTATCTCGACGTTACCGAAAACAAAAAAGGCAACCCGAGCGCTACGCTCATAGCGCAAGAAATTAGGGAGAAAATTAAGTCCAAGACCGGTTTGAACGCATCGGCGGGAATAAGTATCAACAAATTTGTCGCTAAAGTTGCAAGCGACATCAACAAGCCCAACGGACAAAAAACGGTGGCGCCCGAAGAGGTACTGCCGTTTCTGGAAAAGCTAGATATCAAGAAATTTTACGGCGTAGGGAAAGTGACCAAGGAAAAGATGTACCGGCACGGCATTTTCACCGGTGCCGACCTCAAATCAAAATCACTTGAGTTTCTAGAGGCGAACTTCGGCAAGAGCGGCGCGCACTATTACAATATAGTTCGCGGTATGCACAAAAGCACCGTAAAGCCGGAACGCACCCGCAAATCGCTGGCTGCAGAGCGTACGTTTTCAGAAAATATCTCTTCGGAAATATTCATGCTAGAGCGGCTCGAAGAAATTGCCACGGAGGTGGAACGGCGGCTAAGTCAGAGCAACGTCGCCGGCCGAACCATTACTCTCAAGATAAAATACAGCGATTTTACCTTGCAAACCCGCAGCAAGACACTTCCAGATTATGTAGCAACAAAGAACCTGATTGTCGAGCACGTTAAAGATTTGTTATTTCAGGAAAAGATGAAAGATTCGGTACGCTTGTTGGGCATTTCAATTTCGAACCTCAACAATGAGGAAAGTAGCGTCGATCCGCTATCCTCACAGAGCATTGAGGTACAATTGAAATTACAATTTTAACTATATGCGAAACCGCTACTTTTTCAGTATTTTAATAACTTAAACTCCATTTCCCATGAAAAAAGCAGTTTCTATATTTATCGCCTTTCTTTTCGTTTCGTTCCTAATTGGTTGTAAAGATGCCGAAACTGAGACCCATATTCCTGCCGATGGTTTTGCACTTAGCGAACCCGAGACCGAGACCCTCCCAGATTTTTTGTACGTAAGTGCGCCCAGCGGGCTCACACTACGCCAGCATAATAATTTGAATAGTGAAAAACTGGCAGTAATGCCCTATTGCACCAAGGTACGTGTGGTGGGCCCAGAAACCGAGAAAACCATGACGGTGGGCGGAATTGAAGGCGGTATGCACGAGGTGGAGTTTAACCATAAAACCGGATTTGCCTTTAGCGGGTACCTTTCGCAGTTTTTTCCGCCTGAGGAAGATATCAAGCCGCGCGCCTATGCCGAGGCATTACGGGAAAAGCACCCCAAAGTCACCTTTAACGAAACCAGTGGCGGCACCGCCAGCAGTCCTACCAACACTGCAATGCTAGGACTTCCAACTACCCAGTGGCACGAAGCGTTCTTCATCGCCACCGAACTGTTCGGAATTCCAAAGAACTTTGCCTTTCCCCAGCCAAAGGGAAGCGCGAGCGAAACCGTTCAGGACACCAAAAAGCCCAAGAATACAATGGAGAGTGAACTTGTCGTGACGCGAAATAACGATCAAATTCAGAAAATTGAATACCGCTACCGCGCCAAGGGATATGGTTACGATGTTAGCATCGTTAAGGGTGAAACCGCGATGGAGATTTCACGTACCGAAGTTTCCAATTAAATTCTGGGCGTACTTTATTTCGCTTCGGAATTATTTAACCAACGATACTCGTAGGGTATTCACCATTCCCTTATCAATTACGGGCATTGCGGCCAGGTTTATTAGGTAATCACCCTTTTTCACGAACCCTCGTTCTTCGGCTATTCTGTTCACGTCCTCGACGGTTTCATCGGTACTGACAAATCGGTCGTAGTAAAAGGCACGCACGCCCCAGAGTAAATTTAGCCTTGCCAGGATACGCTTGTTGGAAGTAAATGCGAGGATATGCGATTTAGGTCGCCAAGCCGAAATTTGAAAGGCCGTATATCCGCTATTGGTTAGCGTACAAATGGCCTTTGATTCAATTTCATTGGCCATAATGGCGGCGTGGTAACATACCGATTTGGTTACATAGCGGTTGGTACGCACATGCGGCGGCTCGTGGGGGACCGTTATGAGACTCGAATTTTCCACACTTTTACAGATTTTCGCCATTGTGCGAATCACCTCCACGGGATATTTACCTACCGAGGTCT
>NZQO01000113.1 GCA_002693605.1 Flavobacteriaceae bacterium | reverse complement strand
TCAGTTACTTTCAGGTAGTTCTGGGGTATACCGTAGGATATGCCGTAATTGGCACGGTATTGCTTCCCCTCTATTACAGGCTCAACTTAACCTCGATTTACACATATTTGGAAGGGCGCTTTGGCACGGCCTCGTATAAAACGGGCGCATCGTTCTTCCTGCTATCGCGAGTTATCGGCGCAAGTTTTAGGCTATACCTTGTTGCGGTGGTGCTACAGAGTCTCGTGTTTGATGCTCTGGGTGTTCCTTTTTGGGTAACCGTAACCATCACGATACTTCTTATTTGGCTGTACACCTATAAAAGTGGGATTAAGACCATTGTATGGACCGATACGCTTCAGACTTTATTTATGTTATTGGCCCTCGGTGTGGCTATATATTACATCGCTACAGACCTGGGGCTTGCCGGTTCGTCCCTTTTCAGCTTTATTGCTGAAAGCGACTTGTCTAAAATGTTCTTTTTCGACGATTGGAAAAGCGGCGACCATTTTGTGAAGCAGTTCCTGAGCGGAGCCTTCATTGCCATTGTTATGACCGGCCTAGACCAAGATATGATGCAAAAGAACCTAACCTGCCGCAGTTTGGGAGACGCGCAGAAAAACATGTTCTGGTTTACAATCGTGCTAACGATCGTTAATTTTATTTTCCTGGCGCTAGGACTATTACTCACGGTATATGCGCAACAAAACGGTATCGAGGCCAACAAAGACCAATTGTTCCCCACAATTGCCACGCAAAGCGGACTTGGCGTGGGCATCGCCGTATTTTTCCTATTGGGGCTTATAGCCGCGGCCTACTCCAGTGCAGATAGCGCGCTAACGTCATTAACTACCTCCTTCAGTATCGATATATTGGAAATTGAGAAAAAGTACGATGAACTGAAACAGGTCGCCATCCGAAAGCGAATCCATATTTTTACCTCGGTGGTGCTGGTGCTGGTAATCATCATTTTCAAGTATGTTATCGCAGATGCCTCGGTCATTGCGAAACTCTTCGTTTTCGCCGGGTATACGTATGGACCCTTACTGGGCTTATACGCCTTCGGGCTCTTTACCAAATGGCAGGTATATGATCGTTGGGTTCCGTTGGTTGCCATAGCCACGCCCCTTATCGGGTTTCTTGTAGATTATTACAGCAAGCTTTGGTTCAATTTTGAATTTCTATTCTTCATCCTGCTGCTGAACGGTGCGCTCACCTTTTTGGGCCTAGTACTGATTAGACGAAAGTAGTACCAGGGTACAGGCCACTTCGCGTTCAATTCCTTCTTCGCGCAAAAGCTTGTACAGCTCTGGATTTTCGGTACCCGGGTTGAAGATAACTCGTTTTGGTTGCAGCGAAATAATATAGTCGTAATATTCCTGTTGCCGCTTGGGGTTTAGATACAGGGTTACGGTGTGGACGTTCTCGAAAGGTACTTTTTCGGTAGTTATATCCACTCCTGCCACCACTCCCGTCTTCAGACCAACGGCCTCTACCGGTTGGTCGTATTTACGCAATCTGCTAATCGCCAGGTTCGAGTAGCGGGACGGATTTAAACTGGCTCCTAAAACCAAGGTTTTCTTTTTCATAGCAATGTTCATTTTAGCATTGGATATTTAAAATACGGCTTGCCTATTTTCCACTGCGCCAAAACTTTGTTAAAAAAGAAAATTAGTGTAACAATGTACAATCCCGTCCGTCTATTGGGTAGAGATATTTCTTCTTTACTGTGATATTTTTACGTTGATGGTTAGTGTTAATAAGATCAGTAAGGATACAAGCCCGGCGCCGGAAGGTGCCGGGTTTGTTTTTTGTATTCCGGCGCCGGGCAGAACCTCGTGCCCGACAAAATGTCGAAAAGCACCTCAATCCCAGGCTATTAGGTGCAGAAATGTCAGATTCAAAAGGTAAGCAATAGAACAGGGATTTTCCCAGCATATCTCTCCAGCTACCGGTATATTCTTAGTTTCAGAAATAAATTTTAACATTTAAAAGCCTGACAGTGTTATCTTTACGTTAAAATTCAATCTGCGATGCAACATTTGGCACAATTTTTCAGTCTATATATAATGAATACCTAAGTTTTATAATTTATTTGAATTAGCCATTCTATAAAATTGACCTATTAGGTATAACAAACCATCCGCCGTTGCGGATGGTTTTCTTTTTTCGGCCTATGCCTTTTACTACCACCGGATGATTGCGCTTCCCCAGGTAAAGCCACTGCCAAACGCCGCGAGCACAACAAGATCGCCCTTCTTTATTTTACCTGCCTCCCAGGCCTCCGTTAGCGCAATGGGAATAGACGCCGCCGTGGTATTACCGTACTTTTGGATATTGTTGAAAACCTGGTCGTCGCCCAACCCCAGCTTTTGTTGGATAAACTGTGAAATTCGCAAATTGGCCTGGTGGGGTATCAGCATATCGATATCCGCTACCTTCAAGTTATTGGCATCGAGGCCTTCCTTGATAACTTCGGAAAAACGGACAATAGCGTGCTTGAACACGAACTGCCCGTTCATATACGGGTAGTACGGAATATTTTCCTGTGGATCGTCCTCGATTATTTGCGGCACCCAATATTCGGTACTTGGACCTTGCAGTGCGAGCTCATTTTTGTACTGCCCCTCACTGTGCAAATGAGTTGAGAGAATACCCGATCCCTCCGCGTCGCCTCGCGAAACGACCGCCGCACCGGCACCATCCCCAAAAATCACCGACACGCTGCGGCCCCGGGTGGTAAAGTCGAGTCCACCGCTGTGGTTTTCGGCCCCTATGACGAGTACGTTTTTGCACATCCCGGTTTTAATATATTGATCGGCAACCGAAAGTGCATATACAAAGCCACTGCACTGGTTGCGCACGTCAAGTGCGGGTATGGTGCGCATTTCCATCATTTCCTGCACCTCTACCCCACCTCCTGGGAAATACATATCTGGGCTCAGCGTGGCGAATACGATCATATCAATATCATCCTTTGTAATTCCTGCACGTTCTAAAGCTATTTTGGCAGCCTTAACGCCCATTTTAGAGGTCGAATTTCCATCGCCTTTCTTGATATGCCTCCGCTCCTTTATTCCGGTGCGTTCCTGTATCCAGGCATCGTTGGTATCCATCAATTTTGACAGATCGTCGTTGGTAACTACGTTTTCGGGCACGTAGTATCCCAGCCCGGTAATTTTAGATGTATACATGAGTTTCTTTTAACAGTAAGCAAGATAGCCAATAACTGTTAGGCGTAGAAACTTTTTACCCCCATCTCTTATGCGCGCATAACAAATAATACGTTGCATCGAGGGGTAATTTTGAGTACCTTTTCAGAAAATTACATTAAATACTATTTCTGATGAAAAAACAAATGTTACTCCTCGCCCTTTTGGCGTGCTATGCCATTTCCCTTGCACAGGAAAAGACAGGTTACCAAACCCCGCCAAAGGAAATCTTAGACCTAGTTGAGGCGGCCCCCGCACCTTCCGTTTTATTGGACGATGCCGGTGAAAACGTAGTGCTACTCTACCGCGATACTTACAAGAGTATTGCAGAACTTTCGGAGGCAGAGATGCGCCTGGGCGGCCTGCGCATAAACCCCAAGACAAATATCGGCAGCCGTACCAATTACTTTAATGACATTAAACTCAAAAAAGCAACAGCCAAGGAGGCCACCGCGGTTTCTGGCTTGCCGGAAAATGCCCGACTGTCAGATTTCAACTGGTCGCCCGACCAGCGTAAAATTGCCTTTTTGAACACCACTTCTACGGGTGTTGAAGTGTGGATGCTCGACCTAAACCTGCGCGCAGCCGTACGGCTCACCGATTCCAAGGTGAACGCCAACATGGGCGATGCCATAAGCTGGTTTAAGGGAGAAGACGCCCTTTTGGTAAAAATGCTACCAACAAACCGGGCCGCGTTGATCAACACCAATGAGGCCGTACCCGATGGCCCCACCATTACCGAGAGTGACGGCGAGAAGGCACAGAATAGGACGTACCAAGATTTGCTGAAGAACCCAAATGATGAGTTCAATTTCCAGCAGTTGGCGCTTTCAGAATTGAAAAAGGTATCCCTTACCGGCAACGTAACACATTTCCTTCCGGCAGCTATGTACGATGATATATCATTCTCGCCGGATGGCAATTACGTGCTCATTTCCGAAGTAAAAAAACCCTTTTCATACATTGTGCCCTATAACAGGTTCCCCTTTACCGAGACCATTTACCGGAATACCGGCGCAAAGGTGGCCGTGGTGAATGACGTGCCGCTGGACGAAGTGCGGCCAAAGGGCTTTATGGCTACCCGTACCGGCAAACGCAACGTTAGCTGGCGCGATGATGCCCCCGCCACCTTAATGTATGTCGAGGCCCTCGACAACGGCGATCCAGACGTAGCGGTCGAGTACCGCGATGTGGTAAAGCTGCTGAAGGCCCCTTTTACTGGGAATGCCACGGAACTCCTGAAAACGAAAAATCGCTTTAGCGGTATAACCTGGGGAACCGACACCTATGCGGTGGCCTATGATTATTGGTGGAACGACCGCAACACGAAAACCTATATCTTCAACCCTTCGCAACCGCAACAGGCGCCCACCATTATTTTCGACCGTAACTATCAGGACAATTATAGCGATCCCGGCAGTTTTGTGACCCATCGCAACGATTACGGGCGAAATGTACTCGCCATTGACAACGGAAAGGCCTATTTAATGGGCGAAGGCTTTAGCGAAGAAGGACAATTTCCGTTTATCGATCAGTTCGACCTTGCCCCAAAAACTACTAAGCGATTGTATACCTCAACGTATACCGACAAAAAAGAGACGCTGTACGAGGCCATCGATATGGAGAAGGGAAAAATACTGGTGCGTCTCGAGTCGCCCAATGAGTATCCAAATTACTATTTCAGAAATATCTATAAGAGAAATAGTTTGACGCCCATAACCTCCTTCGAAAACCCGTATAAGAGTCTCGCCGATGTACACAAGGAAGTAATTACCTATAAACGCGATGATGGCCTGGAACTGGAGGGCACACTGTATTTACCCGTTGGGTACGATAAGGAGAAAAAGGAGAAGAAACCCATGGTCCTATGGGCCTACCCAAGGGAATTTAAGGACAAGAGCAGCGCCTCGCAGAATACTACCAATCCGAACGAATTCATCTATCCATATTACGGCAGCCCCATTTATTGGGTAACGCAAGGGTATGTGGTACTGGACGATGCCGCCTTCCCCATCGTGGGAGAGGGCGACGATGAACCAAACGATACCTTTCGGAAACAGCTTGTAGCGAATGCCAAGGCCGCTATTGATGCGGTCGATGACCTGGGCTATATAGATCGCAATCGCGTGGGCGTGGGCGGCCATAGCTATGGGGCCTTTATGGTGGCAAACTTGCTTAGCCACAGTGACCTGTTCGCGGCCGGGATTGCCCGCAGTGGGGCCTACAACCGAACCTTAACGCCCTTTGGTTTCCAGAGCGAGGAACGCAGCTATTGGGACTCGCCCGAGACCTATTACGCGATGTCCCCCTTTATGCACGCAGATAAAATGGATGAGCCGCTTTTGCTTATCCACGGGGAGGCCGATAACAATAGCGGTACCTACCCCCTACAGAGTGAGCGTTATTTCAATGCGCTGAAGGGACTCGGGGCAAAGGCCCGGTTGGTTATGCTTCCTAAGGAAAGTCATGGCTACCGTGCCAAGGAAAGCATCTTGCACCTGTTGTGGGAACAAGACCGCTGGCTAGATACGTACGTGAAAAATAAGAATACGGTCGAGGTACAGAACGACGCCACCAAAATGTAATTTCCGAAACTTATACTAATGCGAAAGCCCCGTGTACACGGGGCTTTCTTCTTTCATGCAACAAGGGTGCTAAGAGCACCCTTGTCAAAACAACCTAACCAATAAAATAATAGAAAAAAATTTACTTTCTCATAGCAATTCTATTATCCCACTTCGTTACCTCAAAGATACAACATTTTTGTTTAATAAAATCACTTATTTGTTAAACAAAATGTTAAATATTTTACACATACTTTTTATAGGCCTCAATAGTTACCTCGGCACCCAAATCGTTCAAAAGGTTGTATAGGCCAAAGAACGTCCTGTTTATATAGAGGAAATGTTTGGAACCCCTATTTCCGTTCATTTTGCGCAGTTCGGTATCCTTCGAATATTTCTCACTGAGCGCAGCGATTTTTCCGAAGAATTCGGCATCGCTAAAATCGAACGTCTCGTTATGGAACGGCTGGGTAAAGAGACTGAGCATTTCGTGAAAGAGCTCGGAGAAAAACTTCACCTCCCCGGGGGTGTCGTCCCGCTTCAAAATTTCCAGCTGGTACATTGACGATAAAAACACTTCGGGATTGTTTATACGCTCCGGGTTGGCCAGTTCAAAATATGGCTCGTAAAAGTCATTGGGCACAGCCTTTACGCAGCCAAAGTCGATGGCAATGAGATTGCCTTGTTGATCGACCAGAAAATTACCCGGATGGGGATCAGCGTGCACGCGCTTTAAAACGTGCATCTGGTACATATAAAAATCCCAAAGTGCCTGTCCTACCACATTTGCCAACTGCCTGTCTGTATTGCGTGCGGCAAATTGCGAGAGGTGCTCGCCTTGCATCCAATCCATCGTTATAATTCGATCGGTAGAGAGCGCTTCATAGTAATTGGGGAATCGTAATTGGGGAATGTTGCCACAGGCTTCGGAAATTTCCTTGCTCTGCGCAACCTCTAAGATATAATCGGTCTCCTCTAGGAGCTTTCCCTCTATCTCCTGGAAATATTTATCAGAATCCTTTCCCTTTAAGTTGAACATCCGCATAGCCACCGGCTTTACCAGGGCCAGGTCGCTGCTAATGCTCTGTGCCACGCCGGGATATTGGATTTTCACCGCCAGCTCCTTCCCGTCCTTTGTGGCATAGTGCACCTGGCCAATACTGGCCGCAGCAACCGATTCGGAATTGAACGTATCGAAAATCGCATCGGGCGACTTTCCGAAGTATTTCTGAAAGGTCTTGCGCACCAACGGGGCCGATAATGGCGGCACCTGAAACTGCGCCAGGGAAAATCTCTCGACATACGCCCGGGGCATGATGTTCTTCTCCATACTCAGCATCTGGGCCACCTTGAGGGCGCTTCCCTTCAGGCTCTTGAGGCCATCGTAAATATCCTCGGCATTGCTTTCGTTTAGCTGGTCCTTGGATAGCTCGGGGTTCACGAGCTTGCCGCCATAATATTTCAAATAATTACCGCCCACCTTCACGCCCGTCTTGACCAGTTGGCTGGCGCGTGCAATTTTATGGGTGGGTATGCTATCGATCGTTTTCAATATAGATTATGTTATTTAGATGGTACGGTGCCTCAGTTCATTTTTTCCTTCCACAGGAATTTTCCGAAGTCGATAACGCTCTCGAGCGGGGTGGTCTCGAACACGTCGAAAATGGCGCGCACCGATTTCTCGATGACCACGTCGGTCTTCTCGAAATTGGGCGAGTTATCTGCCATCCAATATTTAACGATGAATAGGGTCTGCAGCCAAGCGCCCTCCGAAAATACAGCAACGGGCTGTTTTAGGATGCGCAGTTGCTTCTCGGCATTCTTATCGTTAATCAATCCGGACGCGAATTCCTTCACCCGGTGGCGCAGCCCTTTTAGCTGCGAGAGATTTTTCATCATATCGCGCTGCTCTTGCAGCGCGTACAGCACGTAACTGCGGTTTGCGGTGAGCAGTTCGAAAAAGGTAAAGAAGAAGGTGAGCATCTTCTCTTGGTTGCTGAAGGTGTCGTAGTTTTCGTTTTTGTGTGCCAGTTTCATGGCCTCGTCGAAAAAAGTGTTCCATATTTCCTGCCGCAATCCGTCGAACGAAGCGAAAAAGCCGTAAAACTCCACTTCGGTCATGCCGAGGTCCTTGCTAAATTTATACACACTCTTCGGGGTCTCGCCGTGCTCCAGCACGTACCCCATATAGGCGGTTATGATGCCGGCCCGTGTTGGGGCCGATTTTTTGGATGTTGCTTTCTTTGCACTCATAATAAAGGTATTGGTTTGCCAAGTATAGATAACTGGACGCCACAAAGATACAAATGTTTAGCTTTTTTTGTATTTTGTTAAACAGAATGTTTTGTTAAAGTTCTTTTTAGGGATTCCGGGAATCTATTTTGCGGAAGGCAAAATTGACAAATGACAACCTGTCATAGAACACGAAATGGTATCTTCTTTGAAATACACCTTACGGAATTAGAAAAATCGTTTAACCATAAAACTTCCGCAGTAGCGGAGCATAGCCTATGAGTACAGGAACCATTAATGTATCGGTCGAGAACATTTTTCCACTGATAAAAAAATTTTTATACAGCGACCACGAGATTTTTTTACGTGAGTTGATTAGCAACGCCACCGATGCCTCCCTTAAACTGAAGCACCTTGCCAATATTGGCGAGGCAAACGATGTGGATGTAAGCAACCTTGCCATCGAGGTAAAGATTGACAAGGACAACAACACCCTGCACATTATTGACCAAGGTATCGGGATGACCCAGGAAGAGTTAAACAAGTACATTAACGACATCGCCTTTTCCGGTGCCGAGGAGTTTATCGAAAAGTATAAGGACAAGAACGGGGACGATGCCGGTATCATAGGGCATTTTGGCCTTGGTTTCTACTCGGCCTTTATGGTGGCAAACAAGGTAGAGATCATCACCAAAAGCTTCAAGGACGAACCTGCCGCGCACTGGGTTTGCGATGGCAGCCCCAAGTACACCCTCGAGGATGCCGATAAGAAGGAGCACGGTACCGAGATAATCCTGCACATATCGAAAGACGAAACCGAGTTCTTGGAAGAATCTCGCATTCGTGAGCTGTTGGTCAAGTATAACAAGTTCATGCCCATACCCATAAAATTTGGCACCAAGACCGAGACCCTGCCCAAGCCAGAAGGCGCGAAGGAGGACGATCCAGCCCCCACCCAGGAGGTCGATAATATCGTTAACAACCCCAACCCCGCGTGGACCAAGCAACCAACCGAGCTTGAGGACAAGGACTACAAGAGCTTCTATCGCGAACTGTACCCAATGCAATTCGAGGAGCCCCTCTTCCACATCCATTTAAACGTGGACTACCCGTTCAACCTTACGGGGATTCTCTATTTTCCCAAGATGACCAACGATATGAGCATTCAGAAAGACAAGATACAGCTCTATCAAAACCAGGTGTTCGTTACAGACAACGTAGAGGGAATCGTACCCGAGTTCCTCACCATGCTCCGCGGGGTTATAGACAGCCCGGACATCCCGTTGAACGTTTCGCGAAGCTACCTGCAGGCAGATGGCGCCGTGAAGAAAATTTCGAGCTACATTACCCGTAAGGTGGCCGATAAGCTGAAGAGCCTCTTCAACGAAAACCGCGATGATTTCGAGAAAAAGTGGAATGACATCAAGATCGTGATCGAGTACGGAATGCTCACCGAGGAAAAATTCTTCGAGAAGGCCCAGAAGTTTGCGCTCTACCCTACCGTAGACGGCACTCATTTTACGTTAGATGAGCTTCAGGAGAAAATCAAGGACAACCAGACCGATAAGGACGACAAGCTCGTAGTACTCTATGCCAGCAACAAGGAAGAACAGCACAGTTACATCGAGACGGCCAAGGATAAAGGGTACGAAGTGCTCTTCCTCGACTCGCCCATTGTGTCGCACCTGTTGCAGAAAATGGAGAGCGAGAAGGACAAGGTTTCCTTTGTGCGCGTAGACAGCGACCACATAGACAATATCATTAAGAAAGATGAGGAGCAGGTTTCAAAACTGAACGACGAGGAAAAGGAAACCCTAAAAACGTTCCTTGACGAGACGATTCCCGCGGAAAAGTTCAGCGTACAGCTCGAGGCTATGGATAGCGGTGCCAACCCGTTTGTCATTACTGAGCCCGAGTTTATGCGCCGGATGAAGGAGATGCAGAAAACCGGTGGGGGCGGTATGTTCGGTATGGGCAATATGCCAGATATGTACAACCTAATCGTGAACACTAACCACGAGCTGGTGGTGGAAATACTGAACACCAAGACCCAAAAGAAAAAAGAGCGCCTGGTTAACCAAGCGCTAGACCTAGCCAAATTGAGCAAAGGTCTGCTAAAGGGTAGCGATATGACTGCGTTCATTAAGCGCAGTTACGAAATGATCAAATAGAGAAAAGACATACGTCTCGGAAAAACCGTCCAATAATTGGGCGGTTTTTTTATGCACTAATATGTAGGAAAAGTACTGTTATGTATTTTAACAGAATTTTATATCACTTTATCTAAAAGTTAATGTGTTGTCATTTGCTTACTATATTTTTATTGCGTTAACTAATTAATCAACTTATTATGAAAAAAATTACTTATTGTCGAGGATTATTGCTGGCACTCCTGCTATGTACATATTCCTTATGGGCTCAAACCCCCGTTACCTATAATTTTACGGGTAGCATAGAAACTTACACGGTACCCCCGGGTGTAACTACCCTTACCATCGAAGCCCGAGGAGCCCAAGGAGGTGATAGTCCTAGCAGTGCTGTCCCAGCAGGTTTAGGTGCTGAGATGATTGGAGATTTCGCCGTTACACCCGGCCAGGTCCTAAATATATTGGTGGGTGAGCAAAATACTTCTGGCAATGGTGGTGGCGGTGGTAGCTTCGTTGTAGATGCC
>NZQO01000112.1 GCA_002693605.1 Flavobacteriaceae bacterium | reverse complement strand
TTTGTAGAGCCATCTTCCAGGTCGGTTATTTGTGCAGTAAAGTCACCATAGCCGTCGGGAGAGCAGGCAGAGCTATTGTTTATGGTACCCAACCCGAAAAAGCGGATTCCATCGCCCAACGTACAGTTACTTTGCGGCTGACAGTTGCTGTTAACAACGGTCTTGGAGGCTTCATCGTTTGTTTCATCGGCATCGCCCGGCAAATCGGTATAGGCCACGAAAGCATAGGTTCCAAAATCGGAAAGATCAACCGTTTGGGTGAAAGTATACATCATCGAATCGTCTCCCGCCAATGGGCCGACAACGGTTTCAGTCACCGGGGTGCCGCCATCAATGGTATAGCTTACCTCAAAATTACTTTGTGGCTCACCTCCGTAATTGTTAATGGTAACTGTAACAGCCTCGGTTGCAGAAAGGTTCTCGCCCGAGCTCGGTGATGTAATTGCGCTAACCCCCAAATCGTTGGGCGGTAAAAAGGTAACTTCCTCGGTAGTACTGTCGTTGGTGTTGTCCTCATCTAACGCATAATCGGTAAGCGCGGTGATAGAATAGGTCTGGCCTACGTTGTTCAAGTTGGCAGTTGCGGTAAAGGTATACTGGGCCGTGGCCGCAGAGGCAATTGTGCCAGGGAATGCCTCGGTTACTACCGCTCCGCCGTCTACTTGATAGGAAACATCAAATCCAGACGCCGGATTCTGTCCGTAGTTGAAAACTGTAATAGTCACGGGCTCGTTTGGTCCCAATGTTCCCGTTACCGGAGCGTCGATGCTAATAACCCCTACGTCATCATTGAAGTTAGGCGCTATCTGAAACACCCCAACCACGTCCTTACGACCGTTGTTCATATACTCGTTGATAAACCAGAATTCCTTTTCATTACTGGGGTCAATATCTATTTTACTATAATCTCCATAACGCACCCCAGGAATATTGGCATTACCTGCAGCTATAAGCTCTTCGGAAACGGTCATCGTATTCAATGGGTCGTTTGCGTAGCGTCCAGTATAGTAGGAACTAACCCGGAAATTTGTCGGGTTGGGCGTGGTAGGTCCTGCCATTGCCGAATATCCCATCCCGATATTCCCCTGAAGGTCCATCATCATACTTGCGTGCCACGCGTGCTTTCCATCTGGCGAGGTATAGGTACCTTCCTGATAGATACTCCACGGCTGGCCATCGCCAGACTGTCTCAATTCGAACCAACGAACTCCGGCGCGCTCGCCCGATGTAGCATCGGTGTCTACTACGAAATTGAATACTGCCGAGTTGTGACCTGAAAATTTCCTGAATTGCGCCTGATTCATAATCGTAGCCTGAAGGGCGTCGATCGCAACCCCATTGTTGGGTTGTGTTAAGTTAGAAAAACTACCGCCATCGAAAACCGAGATAAAGGAAGTTGTGGTAAGTTCTACGGGGCTTGAAATGGTAGAGTTGCTTGGGGTATTCCAGTCAACGTTCACATTCCACAGCTTTACGTGGTCGGTAGAAACACCAGACCAAGCATCATCTTGAAGATATATTATGGGCGCATTACCCGGTGCTGGCATGTTGTCGTCTGTTACGTTCAAGGCCTGTGGGCTGTAAAATCCGCTGGTAGCGATGCCCGGCAAGGGAAACCCGATTACCTGTGCGGCAGGGTCACCGGCCAACATGGCATCTCTCTCTAGGGCATATACCCGGTTGTTCGCATTACCAGTGTTATCGGTCATATAGTACCCGTCACTCCAAACCGAAAGTTTCTGGTAATCGTTAATGGAGTTGATGCTATACGTATACCAGCCATCGTTAACGGGGTCTGGTCCATCTGAAACGGCGATTTGCGCACCCGCACCTAGGAAGGTTAACACCCAACGGTCTGCGGCGCTATCGTACGATGCAGTCAAATCGCAGCATCCTCCATTTGGGAAGATGGTGGGATTCGGGGAAACCTGACCCGTTAGGGCATTTCCCTGTTTGTCGTAAATAATAAAGCCGGTGTTGAATACCACCACCACGTGGTTGGGCCCAACGGCCAACGACGGATCGGTAGGCTGCGAGCTGGAAGCGGCAGCGTCGAACACCAATATCGGAGCCTTTGCCTTGACGGCTTTTTCTAAACGGTTTGGGTGGGTGGCAAAAAAATCATCGGCTTTTTGGCCGTCCTTGCCAGGGACCACCACGTTGCGGGACGCTCTACCGTCCTGCATTTCTTGTTCTTTCACTCGCGCAGGCGCTAATTCACTTCGCGAGGCAATAGATGGTACGTGCACCATGGAACTTACCGTACCAACATACGTGGCCTTAGTCAGCTCTGCGTCTTGGCCATAGACCGAGAACGTTAGGAGCGAAACCAAAAGCATTAGGGTAACTCTAAATTTCATAAATTAATGTGTTTTAAGGAGTTGTTGTTTAACAATTATTAACTACCCTAAAAATATCATCAATTAATGACAATACCCACCTAGAATGGTTAAAAATTGTATTTCGTAAATATCTGAATACTAATATCTTGAATAATTAAATCTCTATGTGGTCAATAGAAAAAGAACTGAACTCGTGTAACAAAGCAACAATGCACGGTTCAATTTGGTACGAAACCGAAGGTTTATTTGTACATTTCACAGTGAAATCTCTAATTCGATAACTATGTCTTTATTAAAAATAACTTTCGCTACATTTTGCATATTTCTTATATCTTGCTGCGGAAGCAAAGAGCAGGCAAGTAAGGCAAATACAACCGAAAATAAAGCTACTATGGAACGCGCTGAAAAAATGATGGCCAACGGATTTCTGAAAGGCACCATTGTGTATTCGGAAGCGGAAAACGATTGTCCATACACCATCAAGGTAGAGGGCGATGAACCTTACTTTCTCGACCCGGTAAATCTGGAAAATTCGTTTAAGACCGATGGCGCCGAAATTTGGTTCAAATTTACAGGATTGCGAAGGATGAATCGCTGCGAAAAGGCCAACCCGGTAAATATTACCGAAATGCAAAAAAGAGGGGAATAACCCCTCTTTTCTTATATCTTCTGAATAAAAACGGTCTTATTTCACCATAATCTTCTTACTCAACTTGGTCTTGGCATTTCCAATTTCCACCAAATAAATCCCCGCACTGGCCGAAGAAAGATCTATTTTCGTGTTATACTCCTTAGCGTTCGATTTACCCACCTGCTCATATACGATGCGCTTTCCGCTAATATCGTATACGGAAAGCCGCAGGATATCGCTTGTGGTTTCGGTCAACAAAGTCAGGTCGAACAACCGGTTATCGGCAGACGTAACGATTAATTCCGAAGCATCCTTGTCCAGTTCATCGACGTTCAGAACAATATCTGATATCTTGAAGGAGGCAATACGTGTCTTGCGAGGTTGCCCAGAATATTCTCCTGTGAACCAAAAGGTAAGGTCATCGCTCGGGTCGCGCGTTAACTGGCAGTAGTCACCGTACCTTGAGTTGCTGGTCACCGAGTTTGTACCCGCCACGATAAGCCGCTCATTCACCGTCATTACACCTAATGGATCGGCGGCAAAGCGCCCGGTAAAATAGAGCGATGGAAATGTGGTTTCCCCAGATTTTATGTAGGCTAGGCCAATATTTCCCTGTTGGTCCATGCCAATGCCCCCCATAAACACACTTTCGTTGGCCACGGGATCGACATAGGTACCTTCTTGGTACAAGGACCAGTCGTTACCCGCAGTGCGGCGAAGCTCTACCCAGCGAAGGCCAGCTATTTTGGTACCATTCACGGGTTCTACCATAAAATTGAACACCATAGATTCGTGCGTGCCAAAATCATATCGGTGGGCCTGGTAGTTCATAACGTGCACGAGGGCATCTATTCGTTGCGAAGTATTGGGCTGTTGTATGTTTGCGAAAGAATCGCCTCCTGTACCTGTGATAAACGAATCGAAATCAGATAACGGTATTTCTAACGGCCCCGTTACGGTAGCGGCACTAGGGTTGGTCCAATCGATATCCAATTCCCAAATTACCGCCGCATCGGTAGCCACGCCCGCCCACGCATTGTCATGGAACCAAACAATTGGGGCTGGTCCCGAGGCAATGCCCGCGCCTTCGGAGTGGACGGGTTGCGGAGCCTTGAATACGGTTCCGGGAACAAAGCCAGACATAGTAAGCGAGGCGAACTCGGCACTGCTGTCTCCGGCCAATATCTTTTCGCGATTAAATGCATAGAATCTTCCATTGGGACTGAAATTTCCAGCCACCAGGTAACTGTTGCCCCAAATTCCGTAGTGCGGATAATCATTAGAGCTTATAGGAAACTGGTACACATTATACGCCCCCGTCGGGTCTGGAGTTTGCGAAACAGCGAGGAGCAAGGAGCTGCCAAACTGAAATTGCGAAATAAACCAACGGTCGGCCTCCCGGTCGTACAGGGTTATGGGGTCTCCCGAGTTTTGGCCCCCGAGTGGATCGGTTATGCTCTTAGGAAAACCCGCTGCCTGAACACCCGATTTGTCCCAAACGCTCCACAATCCATTGGTCATTTGTACCACGTGGTTTGGGCCCACAGCGGCGGTGGGATCGGGCGGGGAAACATTTAGGTTGATGCCATCAAAATTTTCGATGGGATCCTGCGCCTGCCGCGTGAACCCGTCTTCTTGAATTAACGGGTCAACTTGCGACGGGCTCTCGCCGGCCGAGTTCAGAAAATCGGCTTTCTTTTGTCGTTTTTCACTTAGCTCACCGCGGGGCACGATACGGTGCGGCACATCTTGCGGCATCACTTGCGGATAGGACCGCAAGGGTTGGGTCACGTAAAAATTGGTAGCGGTACCAATCTCCACCTCTGAATTGCCCTGTGGGATTACTTGCGCGGTAAGGGTCGCGCCCAGCAAGAGCAACAGTACTGTAATGTAAACATTGATTTTCATAGGTATAGGATTAGTTAGAATACTTAAAGACATGTTAAAAGTACGCATTGTCAGCTACTTAAAAAAGAAAAGCTTGCCAATTATGGCAAGCTTCTAAATAATTTAAATACAATAGGTTACGAAAGCCACTTCTTGAAGGAAATACTTTCACCTATCGTTTCTGAAATTTCTGAAATCGCGATACGACGCTGTTCCATACTATCCCTAAATCGGATAGTCACAGTATTATCGTCTTTGGTTTGGTGATCTACCGTAATGCAAAATGGCGTACCGGCAGCATCTTGGCGTCGGTATCTCCTACCAACGGCATCCTTCTCGTCGTAGGCTACGTTGAAGTCCCATTGCAAGTCATCGATAATTGCCTGAGCAATCTCGGGCAGGCCATCCTTCTTCACCAATGGCAAGACGGCAGCCTTGACCGGTGCAAGTATAGATGGTATTTTCAAGACTGTTCTAGTGCTACCGTTCTCCAATTCTTCCTCTTGAAGCGCGGTGCTAAGCACGGCTAGGAACATACGGTCCAGCCCAATGGAAGTTTCGACCACGTACGGAACATAATTTTCGTTCATCTCCGGATCGAAAAACTGCAGTTTCTTTCCGCTGAATTTCTCGTGGGCCTTCAAATCGAAATCGGTACGGGAGTGGATACCCTCTAATTCTTTAAACCCGAAGGGGAATTTAAATTCGATATCGGCCGCGGCATTGGCATAGTGCGCCAATTTCTCATGGTCGTGGAAACGGTAGTTCTCCTCGCCCATCCCTAGCGACAGGTGCCATTTAAGGCGCGCTTCCTTCCAGTGTTCGTACCAGGTGAGCTCTTCGCCCGGACGCACGAAAAATTGCATTTCCATTTGCTCGAATTCGCGCATGCGGAATATAAATTGCCGGGCTACGATTTCATTTCGGAAGGCCTTTCCAGTTTGCGCAATTCCGAAGGGAATTTTCATGCGGCCGGTTTTCTGCACGTTCAGGAAGTTAACGAAGATTCCTTGTGCGGTTTCCGGTCTCAGGTACAGGCTCGTGGCGCTATCGGCCGAAGCGCCCAATTTGGTGCCGAACATGAGGTTAAACTGCCGAACCTCGGTCCAGTTCTTGCTCCCGGTGTCGGGATCGCTTATTTCCAGCTCTTCGATAAGGGATTTTACATCGGCCAGGTCCTCGGCTTCCAACGAGCGGGCCAATCGGGCTAGAATCTCCCTCTGGTGCTCGCGATAACGAACTACCCGCGGGTGGGTGGTAACGAATTGTTGCTCGTCAAACGCATCGCCAAAACGCGCTTTCGCCTTATCGATTTCCTTTTGTGCCTTCTGCTCGAGTTTCTCGGCATAGTCCTCAATCAGGACATCGGCTCGGTACCGCTTTTTGGAATCTTTGTTATCGATAAGTGGATCGTTGAACGCATCGACGTGGCCCGAGGCCTTCCAGGTGGTTGGGTGCATTAGGATGGCGGCGTCTATACCCACAATGTTCTGGTTAAGGTACACCATACTGCGCCACCAATATTCACGTATATTTTTTTTGAGCTCTACGCCATTCTGGGCATAGTCGTATACGGCGCTTAGGCCATCGTAAATCTCGCTGGAAGCGAATATGTAGCCATATTCCTTGGCGTGAGAGATTACTTTTTTGAACTGATCGTCATTGTTGTTTGCCATAGGCACAAAAGTAAAAAAACCGCTACGATAACGTCGCAGCGGCTTTTCTTTTTTTCTGAAAGTTTCCTATTTCAGTTCCATCGTCGTGGAGGCTATTTGCTTTGCCCCATCAAACACATTTATAATATAGCGGCCCTCTATGAGGTCGTCCTCCAGGGCGTCGACGAGAACACACACGTCCAATTCTTCGTTTTCGTAAAAAACATTGGTGGTTTCACTGTAATTCAGCAAGCCGTTTTCAAACTCCAAGATTCCCTTTTTTCCGAGGAGGTTATTTTTCGGGTTGATAACCTGTACGTATAGAGTCCTGTCTCCTCTTTTGGCAATTGGGTTGGGCGTAAGCGTAAAGCACGCCCTTACCTTATCGGCACGGCTGCTCCTGCGCGTATCGACTACCTTCCCACTGTTTCGAACAATCACGGCCTCGCCGCGAAGGTCGACGGCGTTTACGATCGATCCTTTTCGAACGGTTTCGGAAAGATTTACGTTTTCCTCACTGACGGAATCGACCACCTTGATCGTTTCATTTAGCATAACATTGGTACTGTCGCGCTCGAGTGCCAGACGCTCGTTGGCTGCAATGAGACTATCTGCCCTCCGGAAGAGCATACGCCTTTCGTCCTTCAACCGGTCTATTTCGGCCTTGTAACGTCTAATTAAGGCTACGTTGGCTTCGGCTCCCTTGACGGAATCTAGCAATATGGTAATTCGCTCGCGAGCCGCAAGCAACTCTTTGTCTTTCAGTTCGTTATCCTGTATTACCTCATCGTAATTGGCGATTAGGTCTTCCAATTCCTCTTCAATCTCTTCTTTTTGCTGCTCTAGACCTGTAACGGTATTTTTACTATCATTGTACAATGTGACGGTATAAACAGCCAAAGCTATTAAGAGAACAGATAGAACACCTATTAATATCTTAAATTTAGTGCTGTTTCCCTCGGTTGTCATAATGGTTAAGTATAAATTGTTTAGGGTGCTAAAGTAAGCACGGAAATTGACAGGAAACGTTTACGAAATGGTAAAAATTACAAAAAAATGTTAAACCTTTTGTTTCCAAAGGTTTGCTCGGGCTGCCAAACGCTCTTAATGCCATCAGAGCGGGTGCTTTGTGCGCAGTGTAGGCACCAGCTTCCGTTGGCGTGCCACCATATAAGCGGGAGTACTGCCATGAAGGATATTTTCTACGGAAGATTTCACATCGAGCAAGCCACCGCCTTGCTCTATTTCCAGAAAAAGGGAGTTACGCAGAAGCTCCTGCATTCCCTCAAATATAAGGGGCGCGAGGAGATTGGAAGTTTTCTTGGTGCATGGCTGGGTGCAGAGCTGGCCAGTGCTCCCAGTTACAAGGAAGTAGAAATGGTACTGCCCGTGCCGTTGCACAAGCAGCGATTGCGAAAACGCGGCTACAACCAAGTAGAAAAATTCGGGCGTGAACTGGCAGCCGCGCTCCAAGTGCCCTATCGCGACGATATATTGTTAAAGGTATCGAAATCGAACTCGCAGGTATTCAAGAACCGCTTGATGCGCTCAGACCGCGATTCAGTCTTCCAGTTAAAGGATGCGGCTACTATCGCGGGAATGCACCTCCTTCTTGTAGACGATATCGTTACTACCGGCGCCACCATTGAAAGTTGCGCACAGCAGTTATTTACGGCACCCAACATTAAACTAAGCGTTGCCACGATGGCAATGGCATAAAAAGATTCTCTATTTTTGCGCTCGTGAAACAACGACTTCCATATTTCGTGGCCCTGCTCCTGCTTATAGCAGTTAGTACCCAGTGCGCCAAGAAAGGAAGTCCCTCGGGCGGGGCCAAGGACACCATTGCCCCAAACATAGTGCGCACCGTTCCCGAAAATTTCAGCACCAATTTTGATGCTAATGAAATACGCATCGTGTTCAATGAGTACATAAAGTTGGAGGAGCTCCAAAAAAACCTGCTCATTTCGCCGCCCATGGAGTACCCTCCTGTAATTACCCCTCTTAGTACTAGCAAGACACTTAAGATCAGTATTCAGGATACGCTTCTTGAAAATACCACCTACTCCATTAGCTTCGGAAATAGCATTGTGGATAACAACGAGAGCATTCCGTTTGAAGATTATAAGTATGTGTTTTCTACCGGCCCCTATATTGATAGCTTGACCCTGTCTGGCAGTATTCGCGATGTGGAACGGCCCCGGCCGGAAAACCCTACAACGGTAGCCTTGTACGAAATAACGGAAGGGGTGACCGACTCGATGGTCTACACCCAGAAACCAACCTATGTTACACGGGTAAAGGACGATGCCGACACCTTTCAGTTTACCAACCTGAAAGCTGGCACCTACTTGCTCGTAGCACTAAAGGATGAAGCAAAAAATTATACCTTTCAACCAAAAACCGATAAAATTGCGTTTGCGAATTCAAGCATTACCCTTCCAACGGACAGCACCTATACGCTGAATCTGTTCAAGGAAACATCTTCTTTTAAGCCAGGCAACCCCAGATTGGCGGGCAAGCAACATATCGCACTAGGTTACGAGGGCGATGCGGAAAACCTTACGTTGGCAATGCTGAGCGATGTTCCCCCCGATTTCCGGCACACTAGCTATCGCGAGGCGACTAAGGATACACTCCATTATTGGTTCAAGCCCAATGTCGTTGCCGATTCGCTAGTACTTGCTATTGCGAATGGCGACTTACGCGATACCGTGTCCGTGCGGATGAAGGAGCTGTACCGGGATTCGCTGGAAATTTCAGCCGTAAACGCGGGCGTGCAGATACCTACCGATACGTTGCGACTACAGGCAAACATTCCGCTTACTTCGGTAAATGAATCGAATATTACGGTTATTCGGGGCGATTCGGTGAGCGTACCTTTTCGCGCGACCTTGCGCGAGAAATTCAACCAAGTGCGAATCGCGTTTCAAAAAGAACCGTCCCAGGCATACAATGTGTCGTTGCTTCCCGGCGCACTTATAGACTTTTTCGGAGCAACGAACGATACGCTTCAGTATCGAGTGCAAACCAGGGCACTTGCCGACTACGGCACGCTGCGCCTCTCGTTATCTAACATAGCGGCATTTCCCGTAATAGTGCAGCTGGTCGATACCAAATTCAACTTGATAGCCCAACGGGTGCTTTCTGAAAATAAGCCGATTTTATTCGAATACCTGACTCCAGCGCAATACTATGTGCGCGTTATCTTCGATACCAATGAAAATGCGCGATGGGATACCGGCTGGTACTTGGAGGGACGGCAACCGGAAGAAATCATTTACTATCCCGCGCCCCTTGAAGTACGGGCTAACTGGGACTTGAACGAAACGTTTAGGTTAACTGAAAGGAATCGCGATCCATCAGAAACCGAAGCTGTTCCCGAAGATCGGTAATGTGCGCGCGGTCTAGCACAAACGTACTCGTTTTATCGCCTTCCATGGCCGCCCCCGCCAAGGAATGTCCCAACACATCATACACGGCCGAATGGCCCACATATGGATGGCCGTTGCCATCGTTCCCTATTCGGTTCACTCCAATGCAGTAGCACATGTTCTCGATGGCGCGCGCCTTGAGTAGCGCATCCCAGGCTGCAACCCGCTTCTCTGGCCAATTGGCCACATAGAGCAGCACATCGTAATCGTCCGTATTTCGTGCCCAAACGGGAAAACGAAGGTCATAGCACACGAGTGGGCAAATGTTCCACCCCAGGTACTGTAAGGTTAGGCGCTTGGTACCCGCACTGTAGACCTTATGCTCTCCTGCCAGGGTGAAGGTGTGCTTTTTGTCATAGATTTCATGGCTCCCGTCTGGAAATACGAAAAACAACCGGTTATAATAGTGCCCGCCCTCGGTAACGATTACGCTTCCGGTTATGGCCACGTTCCTCTTTTTGGCTAGTACCTGCATCCATTGTAACGTGGTGCCCTGGGTGGGCTCGGCGAGCGCCTTTGCGTTCATCGAGAACCCGGTAGTGAACATTTCGGGCAAGACAATTAGGTCGGTATGCTCTGTAATTTCGTCAATTTTATCGGCAAAATGGCGTCGGTTCGCCTCGGGATTTTCCCAATGAAGTTCGGTCTGTATCAAGGATACTGTAAGGGTCTCTTTTATCACGCAATCGGTTCTTTAGGTTCTTCCAAAGTTACGAAATAGTACCTAGCTTGCGCTACCATAGCATCTGCTTTCTTACCTTTGCCCCTGTGAAATCTCTCTTGAATACCATACAAACCCCAGCCGATCTTCGGAAAATTCCGGAGTCCGAATTACCTCGGATAGCGGCAGAGCTACGCGAATTTATCATAAATGTGGTAGCCGTAAAGGAAGGGCATCTCGGGGCAAGTCTCGGGGTGACCGAACTCACGCTCGCGCTACACTACGTGTTCGATACCCCAAGCGATTTATTGGTGTGGGACGTCGGCCATCAGGCGTACGGGCATAAGATTATTACGGGCCGCAGGGAGATTTTTCATACCAATAGGCAATTGGGCGGTATTAGCGGATTTCCGAAGCGCGAAGAAAGCGTGTACGACACCTTCGGAACGGGCCACAGTAGCACGGCAATCTCTGCCGCATTGGGAATGGCCATAGCTGCCCGGTTGCAAAATAATGTATCAAGACAGCACATTGCCGTTGTGGGCGACGCCTCCATCGCCAGTGGAATGGCCTTCGAGGCCCTGAACCATGCTGGGGTTACCAATACAAACCTGTTGGTCATTTTAAACGATAATGCCATAGGGATCGACCCTAGTGTAGGTGCCCTAAAGGAATATCTCACCAAAGCTACCCTAGCGGGGGCTCCCGATACCCACACCGTGTTCGAGGCCCTTAATTTTGCCTACACCGGACCTATAGATGGGCACGATCTACCCACCTTGATACGGGAACTGAAACGCCTCAAGAATCTGGATGGCCCTAAATTGCTACACGTGATTACAACGAAGGGAAAAGGATTGAAACAAGCCGAAACCGATCAGGTACGGTACCACGCACCCGGCAAATTCGATGCTGAGACTGGCGACTTGGCACCTTCTTCGGAAACCAATCTACCGCCAAAATACCAAGATGTATTTGGCAAGACACTTGTGACACTGGCCGAGACTAACCCCAATATCATTGGCATAACACCGGCCATGCCTACCGGAAGCTCCCTTAAGTATATGATGAAGCGCTTTCCCGAACGGGCGTTCGACGTAGGTATTGCCGAACAGCACGCCGTTACGCTCGCCGCCGGAATGGCCACCCAAGGTTTACACGTTTTTTGCGCTATTTATTCTACATTTCTGCAACGGGCGTATGATCAGATTATACACGATGTGTGCCTGCAAAGTCTACCGGTTATCTTTTGCCTTGATCGTGCTGGGCTCGTGGGGGAAGACGGTGCGACCCATCACGGAGTTTTTGATTTGGCGTACTTGAACTGCGTTCCCAATCTCATCATCTTTTCGCCACGCGATGTACTTGAGCTTCGGAATATCCTTTACACGGCACAGTTGGGACTAAACCTTCCCATAGCCATACGCTACCCAAGGGGTCGGGGCACGGTGGAAACGTGGGAAATTCCCTTCTCTGAAATAGAGATAGGAAAGGCAGTTACGCTTCGGGAAGGAAACAGGATTGCGGTTCTAACGCTTGGCACCATCTACAAAAATGCCGAAAAGGCCCTAGCCGAACTCGATTTTGACGGAACAATTGGCCTGTATGATATGCGATTTCTGAAACCTATAGATGAAGCGCTGTTGCATCGCGTTTTCAAGACCTGCCAAACGGTAATTACCCTGGAGGAAGGCACCGTGGTAGGCGGTTTGGGAACTACTGTAACAGCATTCGCTGCCAAGCACGGCTATACTAACACCATTGAGGTTATGGGCGTGCCAGACGAATTTATGGAGCACGGAACGGTCGACCAGCTTCAGGACCTGGCCGGAATCTCCACTGAGAGGATACGGCAAACTATTCTGAAATATCTTTAAAAAAAAAGGGGTTGCCATTGGCAACCCCTTCTCAATTCTACTTAATACTAAACTTAGTTGATAATCAACTTAGCAGTATGTGTATAGTTTTCAGCTTCAATCTTCATTAGGTACACCCCTTGCGATAGGTTAGAGGCATTTACCGAAGCGGTATTGTTCAACTCCACTTGGGTGGTAAGTACTTCTCTTCCGTTCAAGTCGTAGATTGCAATCTGTGCGTCACCCAATGCAGTGCGGGTATCAATGTTGATGATTCCGTTGCTCGGGTTTGGATAAATTACAAGTTTCTCTTCCAAGCTTCCGGCATCGCCAGTTCCTAAGAATTCACATTCCTGCGGAAGATCGAATGCTTCCGATTGGTCAGTACGGTTGAATGAACTTCCCTGAGAGGCGCTAAACCCTAGTCCGCGATCTGCGAAGACCTTCCAGATCAAACATTTGTTAGCTCCATTGTTGTTAAGTTCATCGGCCATCAAGATAGCGTCTCTTCCATCCACAAATCCGGGGCTACAGTTTTGTAGCTTGATACCGTCTATTACCAGTTGCATTGCGATGTTGTTTCCGCCGGTTCCGTAATAAACATCCTCGTCGAATCCGTACTCATCAATCAGTGCCCAGGTAAGGTCCCACAGCATGGTGGCCCATACAAATCCAATTCCGTGCGGTTGGGAAATAGCACCACTGTTGGTGTCGGCATAGGTAAATCCGTTGATGCCAAAATCTGTGCTGTAAGGCGCGTTTCTAATACCGGTTCCGGTGGTGGGTTGGCCAGTGGCATAGGTACCAATACCTCTTCTGTCCTCGGGCAAATCGCCAGGTTCCATAGTAAGCATTAGGCCAAACCAATCGCTCCAGCCCTCGCCCATTTGCTCGGCATTGCCAAGACAGTTGGTATTATTTGGTCCGCCTGTAAGACGGTTCGAGATTCCGTGTCCGTATTCGTGGGCGATAATGCCGTTGTCCAGGTCACCATCGATCGCGTAAGGTCCGGTTTCGAATAAGGAACCGTTAATAGTCTCATTGTTCTCAAGAGCGGCAATAATAGCCTCACCATCGGCCTGTGTTACCATTACCGAAGGAATTGTAACGCTTCCGCCGTTATCTCCAGGACCCATTGCAATTGGAGCGGAGGCCACATTGTTAACCATGATAACTGCAATGGCTCCGGCGTTTTCTGCGCTAAGTACCTTAAATCCGAATTCACACTCGCCACGACGAATAACGGCAATTTTACCGGTTAGGTCTACCCCGTTTAGGATAGGATCGCAAGCATCGTTAGGATCGGTCGAAATACCTACGTCGCTATCCTCAACCAATACTAGGTCCTCGGTAATTGGAGTTTCGGGCAGAGGGCTACCAAAGGTTGCAGGAACGGCGGTGTACTCGCCCGCCAACGGACCGTTGTTTACGGTAAATGGTTTCCCGGCAGGACCGGAAGCCGACCAAAGGTACATTTGCATTCTTGGGTTGAAACCATCTGGCGGAGTACTAAAGTTCGCGTTGTTGGTTCCACCACCGTCCTGGGCGTCGGCATTTACCGAGTCGCTTCCCAACGCGCCGTTACCGTAGTTGTTTTCCTGGAAGTTCCCGCTGGCTTCGTCAAAACCGTATTGGTACCAAACATCGTGCATGATGTTGTTCCAATAGAAAAGGTTTACCGTAACAGCATCTACCATATTGGCAGGGTTGGTGTTAAAATTATATTCGAAATCGAAAACCAAGTTTACACCGCCATCGGGAGAGGCGCCCGTACCGTTATTGTCATCTCTATCTTCCTGCGCATATACGTTATTTCCGCGTGTTATGGTGTACTCGGCACCGGGTACGCCATCTACGTCATGCCACCCCAAAGGAGAGGCAATAGGGTCGGCTGGGTTGGTCTCGATAGTTGCAGGACCGTGGCTCGGGCTCT
>NZQO01000111.1 GCA_002693605.1 Flavobacteriaceae bacterium | reverse complement strand
TTTCTAAAGGCCGCAACCAGCAAATCGTTCTGTAGCTTGGTTACGGGTCTCAAGGTATTATTCTGAAAAAACTCATCGTTTCCCATTTCGGGATGCAGGCGCGCTGAAGGAATGGAAGGGCGCAATTGCAGTAGGGCAGTGTCTCTATTTTCCATAAGATGCGGGTTTTACTAAAGTTAGAAATTGAGAGTGTTCTACAGGACATTGCCCCGTTAAGTTATGCACACGGTTGTCAACAATCTTCCCGTTAAAATCATCTTAATCATTCCCGGGGTATATGGGCTTTTCGCTACATTTAAAAGAAAAAATGGCGCAGAAGACCTCTACGAATCCCTATACCGGTGCAGAAATAGCCACCTACAAGACCCTCACCAAAACCGAAATTAAGTCGAAGTTGGAAAAGGCCGAAGCGCGATATCATTCCTGGCGCGAGACCCACTTTGCCAAACGGAAGAAATTGATGATGGCGGCCGCTTCCGAATTGAGAGAGAATAGCGACGAATACGCTACGACCATAACGCAGGAAATGGGCAAGCCCATTTCGCAAAGTAGGGCCGAAGTGGAGAAATGCGCGTGGGTCTGCGAATATTACGCCCAGCAGGCCGAAGACCATTTGGCAAACGAGCTAATTGAAACCGATGCGCACAAAAGTTACGTCAGTTACGAGCCTTTGGGCGTTGTCTTGGCCATAATGCCGTGGAACTATCCGTTTTGGCAGGTGTTTCGATTCGCAGCCCCCGCACTAATGGCGGGAAATATCGCCGTACTCAAGCATGCCTCAAATGTCTTCGGAAATGCCCTGAATATCGAAAAGGTCTTTAAGCGTGTCGGATTTCCAGAGCATTGTTTCACAACGCTTCTTATTGGAAGCGATGCTGTAGAATACGTAATTGAGAACCCAATTATTAAGGCCGTAACCCTTACCGGAAGCGGGCCGGCGGGAGGGGCGGTGGCCGCCACGGCAGGTGCCCAAATTAAAAAAACCGTTTTGGAACTGGGCGGTAACAATGCGCTCATAGTACTAGAGGACTGCGATATGGAGCGAACGTTGGATATTTGCGTGCAAGCTCGCTTTCAAAATTCCGGACAGAGCTGTATCGCTGGAAAACGCTTATTGCTTCAGGAATCTATCGCTGCAGAGTTCTTGGAACGCCTCGTCGTTAAGGTTCGCGAGCTAAAAAGTGGCGACCCTATGGAAGAAGACACATTTATTGGAACGATGGCGCGAATAGATCTTGCAGAAGACCTTGAAAATCAGGTTTCAGAAACTATGAAGGCCGGGGCCAAGTTGGAAATAGGGGGAAAGCGGCACAATGCATATTTTGAACCTACCGTGGTGAGTGCGGTCACCTCAGATATGGTTATGTTTAAGGAAGAAACCTTTGGGCCTGCCTTGTCGGTCACTACCTTCAATTCTTTAGAGGATGCCGTTGGATTATCGAACGATTCGAAATTTGGATTGGGCGTTTCAATCTTTACCAAAGATGTTGAAGCGATTGAGAAGTTGGCCTACAAATTTACTGAAGGAGCCGTATTTATTAACGAATTGGTAAAAAGCGACCCGAGGTTGCCCTTTGGGGGCGTCAAGGAAAGTGGCTATGGCCGCGAGCTTAGCGAACACGGAATACGTGAATTCGTTAACCGCAAGACCGTCTATATCAATAAATAAAAAACCCGCCACGGAAGGTGACGGGTTTGTAATTAAACTTTAGTTTGGACTAGTCGTCAGCTAAAAATTCTTCCTTCGATTCTATCGACGGTTTTTCTAGATTGTTTTTTTCAAGGAAATTCATGAATTTTTTTCCTTCCTTATCCATTATGGAGGCATAACGTTTTTTGGCATCCTCAAATTCCTGCGAGATAAGCTCGAAATTCTGCAATTGCGCGCCAGAAACTTGGTCGTAACTTCCTGCAACGTTGCTGTACAGTTCGCCCATACGTTCGCGAAGTTCCGGTTCGGCAGCGGCTACGTAATTGTCACCTGTAGTAATTACCAATTCAGCCCGAAGATTTTCTAGCGCGGTATATAGTTTTTCCGCTTGCTTCTTGCCCTTCGGATGGTTTTCGATAACCTCGTTGGCCTTGTCCTGGGTTTCGCCTATCTCGTAAACCATATAGGCCAATTCTTCTACCATATTAAACAAGGTTTGCGTTAGCTCCTCTTGCTTCTTACGTTCGGCCAAGGTGGTGAGTGCAGACTCGTCGTATTTTAATTCCACAACGTGTTCATAAGTATCCTTGCCCTTGGTCATAACGATCTTGTATTTTCCCGCAGCTACACGCGGCGCCGTAAATCCGCCAAAGGAAAGGGTTTTGCCTTCCGCCATTTTCGGGACCTTGGTGTTATAGCTCCAATTTACCACGTTAATCCCTTTGGATTTACCTGGGCTCAAGGTGGCAATTTTATTGCCTTCCATATCTTGTACTTCCATCGTCATTTTTCCGAAGGTATGTCGTTTCTGAAGATAGTAAACGATACGCGCCGTATTTGGCTTGTTGCCGCCAACAAATTGTGTTTCGTTACCAAAACTGGTTCCAAAACCACTTTCCTCGGCCATAACAAATGGTTGGGTCTCGAAGAAATGTACATCTTTCTTTAAAATTTCCTGGTCTAGCTCACGTAATGGACTGATATCATCGATAATGATAACGCCACGCCCGTGGGTACCCATTACCAAATCGTTTGTACCCTTGTGCAAATCGACAAAATGTACCGCGACGGGTGGCATGTTATTGGTGAAATGTGACCAGTTTGAACCTCCGTCTATGGTTACATATAGGCCCATTTCGGTACCTAGGAACAATAAATCTTCGTTTTCGTAATCTTCCTGAATGTTACGAACAAAGGCATTTTTCTGAATATCGTCGCTAATAATATTCGTCCAGGTCTTTCCATAATCGGTAGTTTTTAAGGCATACGGTTGCATATCGCCCATCGTGTGACCGTCAAACACCGCATAGGCAGTACCTTTTCCATGCACGCTGGCTTCAATATGGTATACCCAAGTATTGTCTGGGATACCTTTTAAGTTCTCGGTTACGTTGGTCCACGTCTTGCCGCCGTTGGTGGTTACCTGCACATTTCCGTCGTCGGTTCCAACCCAAAGAATATCCTTATCTAGTGGCGACTCTGCAATGGTGAAAATGGTCGTGTGGTTTTCCGCGCCACTATTGTCTACTGAGAGTCCCCCCGATTTAGATTGGTCCTGCTTTGAGGCATCATTTGTGGTCAAATCTGGTGAAATGATCTCCCAACTATCGCCCATATCGTCACTTCGGTGCACGAACTGACTTCCCATGTAAAAGCGATCCGGTACGTGATGACTAACCGCCATAGGCGCGTTCCAGTTAAAGCGTAATTCTGGGTCTCCTTTCTTGGGCAAGGGTTGTATGGTCTTGGTTCTGTTTTTATCTACATCGTACCGCCATACATTCTCGGCGCCTTGCATTTCAGAATAAATAATATTTTTGGTGGGGTGCTTCAGCACTCTAAAGCCGTCACCAGCACCAACACTGTTCCAATCGCGGGCCTCTACACCACCGGGCGAGGAGGAGGGGCCCCACCAGCTTCCGTTGTCTTGGAGACCACCATATACATTATATGGCTCGGCATCATCCACACTTATATGGTAAAACTGCGAGAGGGGAAGGTTTTCAACTATCTCGAAAGTAGTGCCGCCGTTCCAGGAACGATATACGCCGCCATCGGTACCCGCATACATAACATCGCTATCGTTTATATGAAACGTGATGTCATGGATATCGCTATGCATTTGTCCTAACGATTTAAAGGTTTTTCCGCCATCGCGACTAATAGAACCGTTTAATCCTCCCTTGACCACGATATCAGGATTTCTAGGGTCGATCGTGACTCGTGAAAAGTAGAACGGACGCACGGTAAGTCCGAAATCGTTATTGAGGTGCTCCCAACTTTGGCCGGCGTTGGTCGATTTCCACAACCCATTTTTACTTTTGTCTTCCGTTTCCAGTACGGCGTACAGAATATTATTGTCACTCGGGGCTACCGCCACCGCAATTCGTCCTAATTCCCCTTTGGGAAATCCATTATGGATTTTGTTCCACGTTTGGCCAGCATCGGTGGATTTATATAATGCGCTGTTTTCACCTCCCGAGTTGAAACCCCAACCGGTTCTTCTAAATTGCCACATAGAGGCGTAGAGCACGTTGGGATTTTCGGGATCCATAATTACGTCTGCCGCACCGGTTGATGGGCCCACATATAAAATTTTGTCCCAGGTTTTACCGCCGTCGCTAGTTTTGTAGACACCACGATCTTCGCTATCGCCCCACAGGGCGCCAAGGACTCCCACATACACCTCGCTGGTATTGCTGGGATTGATGGCTATGGAAGCTATGCGCTCACTCTTTTCGAACCCTTCAATTTCAGTCCAGTTATTCCCTCCGTCGGTGGAGTGGTATAGCCCGTCACCGATGGAAACGGAATTACGAGTCCAGGTTTCGCCGGTTCCTACCCAAATATTTTGGTCTGGATTTGCGGGGTCTAATGCCACGACGCCGATAGATTGTGCGTGGTCGTCAAAAATTGGAGAAAACGTGGCGCCTCCATCATTACTCTTCCACACCCCGCCGCCGGCCGTACCAGCATACAATATGCGGCTATTGGTGGGGTGCATTTCCAGGTCGTTTATACGGCCACTCATAAGTGCGGGCCCAATATGGCGCGCGCGCATATCGCCAAAAAGCTCTTTCCCCTTAAGGGAAACCTCCTCTTGGGCGAGTGCGGTAATGGGCAGAACGGCTGCCGCAATTAAGGCTACTAACAAATGTTTCATGGTTGTTTCTTTTGTCGGTTTTTCATTTAAAATAGAATTAGCAAAGGGTGCTAAATAAAATTCCCTGACAGGGCAGGGAATTTTGAAAATTGTAAGAAAACTTAGTTCTTGTCTTCGTCCATTGTCGCTGCCTTTTCGGGGAAGGCGAACATCGCGGGCGTAACTTCTGGGTTAAGGGTAATTTCCTTAATGATGATGTTTTGGCCGCTCATTCCCATATCAAAAGGGAAGTACAATCCGTTCACTTCTTGGTAGTCGCTCATCGTGTTCTTGCTCATCTGCCCTTTCATTGGGCCAGCCTTAATTTCAGACTCACTAGCGATAGGAACGAAATTTTCGGTATCGAAATAGTGGTAGGAGATATTTTGTTCCTCCTTACCGTCAACCATAATTGGATCCTGAACTAGTTTCAGCTTAAAAGTTTCGGTACCTTCCATAGTTTCGGTCCCCATAAGCTCTACTTGGTAGCCTTTGTCCTTATAGTTGAAAAATGGTGAAGGAAAGTCCTTGGTGGCCTGTTGCTTCATATTATTGGTCATTTCGGTATCGCTCTTTTCGGCTTCCATGGTCATGAAATTGGTGGTCCACATGGTCTCGCCATCGAAAGCCATTTGGGTCATTTCCTGCCCCTGTAAGCTAATCTTTACCATTTGTCTTCCATCTTTCATTTGGTAGACATCTACTGGAATTTCCATGCCTTGTGCGCTAACGCTACCGGCAATGTGAACGCCGTCTAACTCACCCCAGGCATCCTTGCCACCGGTGTTCTCGAAATAATTAGCAATAATCTCATCAGCAGTTTGTGCCGTTAAAGGGGCGCAGGCCAATACCAAAACTGCAATTAATAGTGTTTTAATGGTTTTCATGTTTAAATTTTTAGATTTACGTAAAGGTAAGACACTTTTTGACTTCGGATGTTACAAACGATAACAGATTTTCTTCCAATTTAACATTTTCGGAAATGAGTATCTTTACCGTTTACCAGAGCGTATTTCTGGTTGATTTTAAAACCGATTCTTAAATAGTTAAAAGAACAAACCCTATGAGATTTCACACCAGAAAATGGATTAAACCTGAAGACTTGAACCCCAACGGAACCCTGTTTGGAGGACGCCTATTGGAGTGGATTGATGAAGAGGCCGCCTTGTACACGATTATCCAGTTGGAAAACCCTCGAATTGTTACCAAATTCATGAGCGAAATAAACTTCCAAAGTGCTGCAAGGCAAGGCGATATCATAGAAATTGGCCTGGAGGTTACCAGTTTCGGAAAATCGTCGCTCACCCTTGCTTGTGAAGTACGAAATAAGATGACGCGCGAGCGTATCATTACTATTGAAAAAATAATAATGGTAAGTCTGAATGATGAAGGCAAGCCGCATCCCCACGGAAAAAAGAGAGTAGAATACGTCAAAGACCGCTTAGGAAGTTCGCACTAATTAAAAATCGATAATCACCTCCTGAACTCCTGAAGCTTGTTCCTTGGCATCCTTTAATTGAGCGTCACTTGGCCTAGGGGGTCGCTGTTCGGCTGCGCCTTCGGGTTCAAAATTGAGCACGGCAAAGGCAGGATAGTGGTCAGAATGTATCGAGGCGCCGAGTCCGAATTTTACTACCCGAAACTCTTCAGAAACAAAAATATGATCTAAAGGCCAACGCATGAGCGCGTTTTTAGCATTAAATGTATTGTAAAATCCGCGGCCTTTGCGGAGGTCCAGAAGTTCGCCCACATTTTGGAAGAGCTTGGTAGTGTTAGACCATGCGACATCGTTCAAATCTCCCAAAACGATAACCGGATAGTGCGACTCCCGGCTTAAATTGGCGGTTTTCATCATCTCGGCATCCCGGTCTGAAGATTTTGGATTGTGCTGCGGCATCGGGGGGGTAGGGTGCAATGTGAACAGCTGGATGGTGTCGCCGGTTCGCAGAACGACCTTTGAACGTATGGACGGAATGTCTTCTTTCACCATATAGAACGCTTCGGGGTTTATTAAAGGTAATTTCGAATATAGCAACATTCCGTAAGTGTTATCTAGTGGAATCTCAACCTTGTGCGCATATTCCCGTGGTAGTTTTTGAGAAACCGTCCGCATCCATTCGGTATTGGTTTCGAGTAGGAGAATTAAGTCTGGGGCCTTTTCAAGAATATCGTCGATAAGGGCCTGTTTTTTTTCATTCTTTTGAAGTACGTTCGCCGTATAAAGCGAAATTTTACGCTCTTCGGAAACTTCCGTCGCGTCCATTACCTCTAATGGCGCCAGAGCAGTATAGGGATAGATTTTTAGCACTTGATATACGAAACATGCCGCGAGTGCGACAACAAATATATAATCGCGGGGCTGATTTATGCGAAACCGCATGAAATAAACCACGAGCGCTGTAAAGGTTAAAATGGTTAACTGTATGTGCGGAAAATCGAATATGCGAATCCACCAATAATCGACAGCTATGAAGGGGATGAGGGTAAGTACAATTGCGATAATCGCAAAGATGTGGAGTATGGGCCGTAATTTCATTTAGGTTTGGTTGGTTGAAACCTAAAGGTACCCCATTACTCTGAGACTTGCGAAAATTTATGTGAAATTTGGGAAACGTCCTTTCCTGAGGGCAGCTCGAACAATTCTAACCCGAAGTACGGAACCGCAGCTATTAGGTGGTCGAAAATATCGGCCTGAATGTGCTCATAATTTTCCCAGCGCTTGTCGTAGCTAAAACAGAAAATCTCGATGGGAATTCCCCTATCGGTCGGTGCCAGGTGTCGAACCATTAAGAACAGGTCCTTGTTTATGGCCGGATTCTCGTGCAGGAATGCATCGGCATATTTTCTAAAAATTCCCAGGTTGGTTTGGTTCCTTCCGTTAATAAGCAACGACTTGTCTGCCTCGGTCTGGCTGTTGTACTTCTTCACATCGCGTTCACGGTGCTCGATATACGGGGCAATAAGTTGAATTTTCCGAAGTTCTTCTATTTCTTCCGCAGTTAAGAACTTGATGCTATTCTGCTTAATATATAGCGACCGCTTTATACGGCGACCCGCAGAATCCTGCATGCCCCGCCAGTTTTGGAACGAATCTGCAATCAGGCTATAGGTAGGGATGGTGGTAAAGGTATGGTCAAAATTTTGTACCGTTACCGTGGCCAGGCTAATTTCAGTAACGTACCCGTCTGCACCGTATTTACTAAATGTAATCCAGTCGCCAATGCGCACGATATCGTTTACCGACACTTGTATGCTCGCCACGAAACCAAGAATGGTATCTTTAAAGATAAGTAATAGGACCGCCGAGGCCGCCCCAAGGGTTGTCACACTCAAGATGGAATAACCCGTAAGGAGATTGATTATGAGAAATACGGCAATGCCCCAAGCGAAGATCATTAATACCTGCACGTAGCTTTCAAGAGGTTTGTCGTGAAATTTTGGCTTGTGCTCGAGGTAATTTCGCGTTGTGCGAAGGATGCTTCTGAATATTAGGGCAGAGAGGATAATTATATACACATCAATTCCCTTTAGCAATAGAATTTGGGCTGTAGGGTATTCGCTAAATACAAAGGGAATAAAAAACCAGATTATCATGACCGGTATAAAATGTGCCACGAACCTAGGAAAATTGCTCCGTACCAAGAAGTCGTCGAAAGTAGTAACCGTCTTGTCGCTGAACGCCTTGAAGGCTTGTACGATAAATTTCCGAACAAAAATATCCAGTACTACCACCGTTACTGCAATGATAGCAGTATTAATGAGTGTGTTGATAAGAATAGCCCAATCGGAATTCATACCTTGGGCAATAAAATATTCCTGCAACCAGCAGACATAATATTTTATGGTTTCTTCATTCATGGTAGGTATTTACGTTCGGCGTAGAAAGGGCCTAAGGGCAAGACAGAGCATACCATTACAATTAACAGGGTACCCCATGACCAATTTAATTTTTCCTTCATAAAATAAGCCCCTATAAGGTACACGATAAATAAAACCCCATGGGCCATACCCACCACTTGAACCATCTGAGGCATCTGCCAGATGTACTTCAGCGGCATTGCTATTAAAAGGAGTACCAAGAACGAGATAGCCTCCAGGGCACTAATAATTCGAAATGTCTTGACCGAAAGTTCCAAACGTGAAAAATTTTAGGCAAAGATACAGTTTCACGAAAAGGATTTATTATTTTTAAGGATGATTTTACACACGAATACCGTAAACATTCCATTTCAAATTTCAACTTTCATTTAATACCGTTGCTATGAATTTTCCCAGATTGAAACTCTGTATCCCCATCTTTTTTTGCTTTCAGATTAGTGTCGCGCAAGATGCGACCGATGAATTTTCAATTGACTATGAAAAATTTGTCCTTGACAATGGCCTAGAGGTCATCTTACATGTAGATGACAGTGAACCTATAGTAGCCGTGGCCACGATGATGCATGTAGGCTCCAATCGCGAGAAGCCCGGCAAGACAGGTTTTGCGCACTTTTTTGAGCATATGTCGTTCAACGATTCTGAAAACGTTCCCGTGGGCGCCAACCGCAAGATGATTCCGGAATGGGGCGGTAGCCGAAACGGGGGTACTTGGAGCGATGGTACCGTTTACTACGAGGTAGTCCCAAAGGATGCCTTCGAGAAAATTCTGTGGATTGACAGCGACCGGTTTGGGTATATGATCAATACCGTGACCGAATCTGCCCTCGAGCGTGAAAAGCAAGTAGTGAAAAACGAAAAGCGACAACGGGTTGACAATGCGCCCTACGGCTATACCGATGAAATTATCAGAAAAAATCTATATCCTGAAGGGCATCCGTACAGCTGGACGGTAATTGGCTCGCTGCCCGATTTGCAAGCTGCAACCCTAGAGGACGTGACTGAGTTTTACAACCAATATTATGGCGCGGCAAATGCATCGTTGGTTATTGCCGGTGACATTGATATTGTTGAAACAAAGGAGCTCGTAAAACGATGGTTCGGTGAAATTCCGAGCGGTCCGGCCGTAAAGGCCTTGTCGCCTATGCCCGTTTCACTTTCCAGTACCAAGTCACTCTATTTTGAAGACAACTTTGCCAAGCTACCCGAGTTGCGCCGTGTATATCCTACAATTGCCTCCTATAATGAAGACGAATACGCTCTCTCTGTTCTTGCCCAATTGCTTTCGGGCAGTAGAAAAGCGCCCTTGTATGAGACCGTGGTCGAAAAATATAAATTGGCGCCCGGGGTTAGTGCCTATAACAACAGTATGGAACTTGCCGGCGAATTTATAATTCGCGTGCGGGCCAATGAGGGGGTCGACCTCGATGCGGTGCAAATGGCGATAGCCGAAGGATTGGATAATTTCGAACGTACCGGATTTACCGATGCCGAGCTAAAACGAATAAAGGCCGAGTTGGAAACCCAATTGTATTATGGCGTGTCAACGGTTTTAAATAAGGCCTTTCAACTGGTGCAGGATAACGAATTCGGAAATGATCCTGGTTACATTACCAAGCGGGCAAAGATGTACCAGGAAATTTCCCGGGAGGACGTAATGCGCGTCTACAACAAATACATTAAGAGACAGCCGTATGTAATGACAAGTGTTGTGCCCAAGGAATCTCCCACACTTGCGGTAGAAGGTGCCGAAAAAGCCACCGTTTGGGAAGAGGAAATTACGGCTATGAAGGAAAATGAAGAGGTTGGCCAAGGGGAAGAGGCACAGTATGAAAAAACACCAAGTAAATACGACCGTTCCGAACCTGCCTTTGGAGAAGCGCCTTTGTTCTCCATGCCCGACGTATGGCAAGCACAACTCTCCAATGGTCTACACTTGCTTGGTATAGAGAACAACGAACTTCCGTTGGTAAGCTTTGAACTGCGAATTCCCGGCGGCCACATGCTCGATCCTGAAGGTAAGGCGGGATTGGCCGTACTGACAGCCGATTTGATGAATGAGGGAACGGCACTGAAGTCGCCCGCCGAACTGGAGGAAGCCATCGGGTTACTAGGATCGTCAATATCGATAAGGGCGGGCCTAGAAGAACTTGTTATCTCAGGTAATACCCTCGCACGCAACTTTCCCGAAACGATGGAGCTGGTAGAGGAAATGATACTTAAGCCGCGTTGGGATTCCGAAGAATTTGAACGTCTACATCAAGAGCTGCGTACTAATTTGAAGGGACGCGAGGCGAATCCGCAGGCAATAGCGGCTATCAATTTCAACAAATTGGTGTATGGCAAGGACCACTCACATGCCATTCCCACAGACGGCACTTTGGAAACCGTGGGAAATATAACATTGCAGGACGTAAAGTCATTTTACGACAATATTTCTCCTCAAGGTGCTGCCCTAAAAGTGGTTGGGGCGATCGATGAGAATGCAGTGAAGCAAGCTATTTCTTCCTTAGTGACAAACTGGGAAGGAAAGAAAGTTGATCTGCCCGCACAAACCGTTACGGCAAGTTCGGCCAAGGGGAAACTTTATTTTATCGATGTGCCAAACGCAAAGCAATCGGTCCTCTACATTGGTGCACCTGCGCTGTCTGCCACGCACGAAGATGCCTCCAAATTAGATTTTGCCAACGAGATATTGGGCGGCGGCTCTAGCGGTAGGCTATTCCAAACCTTACGGATTGAAAAGGGGTACACCTACGGGGCCTATAGCTATATACCGGAGGTTAGCGCCAAGGCGCCATTCACCATTACCAGTAGCGTGCGAGCAAATGCTACCTTGCCCTCGCTGGAAATTATCAGAGATATGGTACAAACATATGGCCCAGGCTTTACCCCGGAAGACGTAGCCCTGACCCAAAACAAAATCGTTAAGGAAAATACCAGGGCGTATGAATCGCTCAATGATAAGTTGAGAATTTTGACGCAGATCGAAAAATTCAACCGGGCTGAAGATTATATCGACGCCGAGCAACGGGCTTTGTTGAATATGGAGCTCGATGATTTCAAAAGTACCATAGACACCTATATAGATGAATCTGAAATGGTCTACGTGGTGGTAGGAGATAAGGCCACCCAGTTGGAAGAAGTTAAAAAATTCGGCAAGGAAGTGGTGTTGCTGGACATTCACGGAAATCCGGTAACCGAATAATAGGAACATATGCTATTTATACAGGAGGAAATAACCGCATCAGACAAAATTGCGAGTTCGGTTGAAAATTATTACGATCATTTTCTAACCATATTGCCCCGCATAGCGATGGGTATCTTTGTAGTAGTAGCCGGTGTGCTCATAGCGCAGCTGATTACGAGCGTGGTGCGAAGGCGAATAATGAGGAAAGCTGAAGACCCCCTTATGGCCAAATTTCTCGTGCAAGCCGTAAAGATAATCCTGATTTTAATAGCCATTATGGTGGCTCTCGATGTCGCCGGCCTCAGTGGGGTTGCCACAGGGGTTTTAACCGCCGCCGGCGGTGCAGCCATTATATTGGGGTTCGCTTTTCAAGATATCGGTAAAAATTTTCTGGCAGGAATTATTCTTGCGTTTAACCGACCCTTCGGTATTAACGATACTATTATGGTGGATGGGCACTTCGGAAGGGTAAAAGCGCTCTCGTTCAGATATTCGCACATTAAAACTACTGATGGTCGTGATATCTACATCCCCAATAGCGATGTGTTGACAAAGCCCGTAGAAAATTATACAGCCGACGGGTTTTATAGGGTAGATTTTGTCGTGGGAATCTCGTACGAAGACGACATTGAAAGCGCTAAAATCCTAATCCAGGAAATCTTGGATACTAATAAAGAAGTCGTTCATGACGATACGCATGAGAATTTTGTTATCGAAAATGAACTGGCCGCCAGCACCGTAAACTTAAAAGTACTATTTTGGGTACACACGGTAGATTATCGTAGGGCCTCCCGGGTTCTCCGCGGATTAATTATCCAAGAGGTGAAAGTTGCGCTTACCAAAGCCGGTTTCAACTTGCCTGCCGATATTCGCGAACTGAAACTATATGGCAACGCCGAAGATATTCCGTTGAGGTTGCGAAATGATCTGGACACGCCATTCCGCACCAAGTCAGAAAACTAATCGCAAGGTAGCGGTTGGTTCTGTATGGGGTATTTCCAATATTCGTTATAGGCGAAATGCCACCATTCAGTACGTATAGTGTTGAAACC
>NZQO01000110.1 GCA_002693605.1 Flavobacteriaceae bacterium | reverse complement strand
TTGTACAGTGGCGAAGCGCTTATTGAAACCACCACCACCTCCTTCCTGGGGCCCAGAAGTTACAAATAGCGCGGTAGGCGTAACCATTGCGATCAGAAAAAAATAAAGTGTACAACTTAAAAACACAAATATGAAAATTAACTGGGGTACCGGAATTACCATTGGAATCGTGCTCTTCATAGCCTTCATCTTGTTTTTCGTGATCAAGATGAGTACCGATAGCCATTACGACTACGATTTGGTGGTCGAGGAATATTATCAGAAGGACCTCGCCTACCAGACCGAAATTGATGCCGAGGAAAACCTAAAGCTTTTAACGGGCGCCATTATTGGAAAGAAGACAGCCGGAGGCTGGTTGCTAAACTTTCCGCAGGAGGTGGTTACACAGGAAGTAATTGGGACGGTGTTTCTCTACCGTCCTTCAAATAAGCAGTTGGACTTCCAGCTTCCGTTGGAAATTTCCGGCACGACATTGCTAATTCCCGATGACCGCCTACTGGGCGGTCGTTGGAACATTACCATAGAATGGGAACAGGAGGGAACCGCCTTCCTGTACCGGGACGAAATCGTGTATTAATACCATAACACCAAACAATGTTGCTATCGGCTTTCATATTCGGACTTTTGGGCAGTTTTCACTGCGTGGGAATGTGCGGCCCCATTGCCTTTTTACTACCGGTAGACCATAAAAACCCGCTACGTAAAACCGGGCAGATTTTCCTGTACCACGCCGGTAGGCTTATGGCATACGCCATCATAGGACTGTTGTTTGGCCTGCTGGGCAAGAGCTTTTATCTCTTCGGAATGCAGCAATACTTGACTATTGGCGTGGGAATTTTGATGATTGCGGTAGTGGTCATTCCGCAGCGCACTTTTCAGAAATATAATTTTTCCAAACCTATTTTCCGCCTCATTTCAAAAGTGAAATCGGAACTGGGGCTAGCGCTTAAAAAGAAATCACCAGATACGTTCCTGACCATTGGTTTCCTTAACGGATTTTTACCGTGCGGACTGGTGTACATGGCGGTATTTGGCGCCTTGGCCACTGGCAGTGCTGCTGAAGGAAGTATGTATATGGCCCTTTTTGGCGCCGGTACGGTACCACTGATGACCACGGCGATTTACCTCGGAAACTTCCTGAATGCACAGTTGCGACAGCGAATCAGGAAGTCCCTTCCCATTCTGGTGGTCATAATAGGCTGCCTTTTCATAGTTCGCGGGCTAGGGCTGGGCATTGCCTATGTATCGCCAAAACCCGTGGTAGAAACTGCCGGGGCGCAGTACGAATGCGAAATGCCCGCGACCGAACTTTCAACTTTAAACCATAATCCATAAAATATAAATTATGAGCAATATCGTTATACCATTAGTAGATTGGGGCAACGGCACCTTTATGATTGGCGTGTTCGTGGCCGTCGTGGTAATTCTTTCGGTGGTCGTGTATAAAATGGTGACCGGCGGAAGCAAGAAGGAGTAGGGCAGTACCGAACGAAAACTCTATTTCCTAAAAACTAAAAGTAGCGTAACTTCAGGGAAAATATAAAATACCCGCTACAAACAATACTTTTTTCCTTTCAAAAGAAAAGGGAGCACTGGTATTTCCAGTCTCCCCTTTTCTGCTTAAAACCAATTTTAAATAATCCTATTTACGAAGTTCTTTCTCCAATTTTAATGCCTTGGGGTGCAATATGTTGTTCTCCAGGTGTATATGCAGGTGCAGATCGGATTCAAATTCGGCCAGTTTATCGTACAATGCCCTAAAGGTATTGCAGGCTCCCGCTGGTGGGGTGTAGTTTGAGGTTAGCCGCGCAATTTCCTTGAAAATATTGCCGGCAGTTTCATGCTCGTCTTCCATCATCGCGATGGGATTGGCCACCTCGGCAAAGTGCGGCACATCTAGGTTTATACCTTCTTCCTGGGCGATAACCATTTTCTTGATAAAGGGAAACAAAATCAATTCTTCCTTTTTCATATGTGCGGCAAGGTCTGCGGCAACGATTTTAAATAGGTTGAAAACCTCTACCGTTTCGGTATAATGGTGGCCGTGTACCTTGGAAACTTTCTCGGCATACTGCAACAATAGCGGTATATTCTCTTCAACGTACAAATGATGCACCGTTATAATGTGGTCAACAAGTACGTCCAACGACCAGGTGTTGTAGTCGTATTGTTTTTCGATCTCGATGTCAAAATGCCGTAACTCTTCTAGCACCATTATGGGGTCTATCCCTTTCTTGGTACAGGCTTTTTCAACGGTTATCCCGCCGCCACAGCAAAAATCGATCCCGTATTTCTTGAATACGTGCGATGCCTTTATGTTTTTTGAAACAATCTCGGCAATGGTTTTTTCTTCTGTAATGCTCATGATATGAAGTATTTTAGGACCTAGATGGTCATTGAAAATAATTGTGTTTCAGGTTGCTTGCGTTGTAGCAGTAAATCGAAGGCCATGCATACGTTGCGCACGTAAGGGCGTCCTTTTTCGGTAATGGCAATAGATTTTGTGTCCATCACGATGAGTCCGTCGGTTTCCATTTCCTTCAGCTTAATAAGGGTATCGGGCAACTCGTCAAACCACGCATTCGTGGTGGGCCAGGATGTTTTTAACTGGCACATTAAGTTCAGGATATGCGTTCTAATTACCAGATCTTCTTCCGAAAGCAAATGCCCCCTATAAATTGGGAGTTTACCTTCGGCCACGAGTTGTTGATATTGCGCTACGGTTTTTACGTTTTGCCCAAAGCCGTACCAACTGTCGCCAATGGCAGAGACGCCTAGCCCAATCATCATCTGTGTTTTGGAGGCCGTGTAGCCCATAAAGTTTCGGTGTATGGACTTTCGTTCTACCGCCTGGTAGAGCGAATCGCTTGGGAGCGCAAAATGGTCCATTCCAATTTCAACATAGCCCGCCTCCAAGAGCAGTTTTTTCCCCAATTCGTACTGCGCGCGCTTTTCGGAAGCGGTGGGCAGGTCTGCTTCCTTAAAACCGCGTTGGCCGTTGCCCTTAATCCACGGGACGTGGGCATAACTGTAAAAGGCAATACGATCCGGCATAAGCTGCGTAGTACGTTCTATGGTATGGGCAATATGCTCTTTGGTCTGGAACGGCAAGCCGAAAATAATATCGTGGCCAACCGACGTATATCCTGCGTCCCTGGCGTTTTCAGTAGCCATTTTTACGTGCTCGAAGGGCTGAATGCGATGAATGGCGCGTTGCACCGTTTCGTTATAATCCTGCACTCCATAGCTAACCCTGTTAAATCCCAAGGAGGCCAACATTGTTAAATGTTCGCGGGTGGTGTTATTGGGGTGTCCCTCAAAGCTAAGCTCGGCGGCTGTTGCCTTATCTGCCAGCTCAAAAATGCCGTTGAGTAATGTTTTTAAATTTTCCGCCGAAAAAAAGGTGGGCGTGCCTCCGCCAAGATGTAGTTCCTTAATAACCGGTCTTGCGGGAAACATTTGGCAATAGAGCTCCCATTCGGCTAGTACCGAGGTTAGGTACGGGACCTCTACCCCATGGTTTTTCGTAATACGCTTGTTGCAGCCACAAAAGGTGCACAGGCTCTCGCAGAAAGGAAGGTGGATGTATAGGCTTATGCCTTCAGTCGCATTGCTCTCCGAAAAGCTGCGTTGCAATGTCTTGGTATATTCTGAAGCCAAAAAAGCATCGGTATCCCAGTACGGCACCGTGGGATAGCTCGTATAGCGCGGCCCGGCGACATTGTATTTTTGAACGAGTGAAGCTTGCATGCGTTGTTGATTTGCACGCAAAAATAAAGGACTGTTAAGTCCTTTAAAATGATATTTGTCACCTACAAACTAGTATATCTATGAAACGGCACGTTTGGTGCCGTTTCGAATTTTGTTCAATACGCTATTATTTCGTTCTTGACATGGGTGCGGCGCAAGTAGCTGCATTCTGCCGTTTGACGCCCAATTTTACCAGGATTACCTCCAATAGGCACCACTTCGTAAATGCCGACTGGATTAAATTGACCCCTATGAAGACGGTAAACCACATCCATTGTTGGTTTACGTAAACGGTAAGAATGACGCTAAGCAGGATAAAACTACCGACGATTATTCTAAAATAAGTTGATAACATAGTATTTAATTTATGGTTAACTAATTTAATTGTTGAGAAAATTTCTGAAATTAGAAGCGGTGCGCTAATTCCTTGAATTCAAGTTACTTGTAAGTTTTTCTTTCAATTAGGTAATAAACCAACGGCACCACCAACAATGTGAAGATCGTCGAAACGATGGTACCGCCCATGAGCGAAATGGCCAACCCCTGAAAAATGGGGTCGAATAGGATCACGAACGCGCCTATTACCACCGTGCCCGCGGTTAGCAAAATTGGGGTGGTCCTTACGGCCCCCGCCTCAATGGTCGCCTGTTTTAGCGGAATGCCCTCCGCTACCCTCAAATTGATAAAATCGATGAGCAATACCGAATTTCGGACCATAATTCCTGCCAGGGCGATCATTCCGATGAATGAAGTGGCAGTGAAATAAGCGTTCATAATCCAGTGGCCCAGGATGATTCCGATGAGCGAAAGTGGGATGGCCACCATCATTACGATTGGCGCCTTAAAATTCTGGAACCAGCCTACGATGAGCATGTATATTAAAATGATGGCACCCAGAAATGCGATGCCCAGGTCCCGGAATACCTCTAGGGTAATTTGCCATTCTCCGTCCCATTTTACTGTAAAATCATCTTCCTGGTCTGGCTGGCCCAAGTACATTTCGTTGATGCCATACCCGGCCGGGAGTTCTATTTGCTTCAGTTTTTCCTCCATTCCCAAGATGGCGTAGGCAGGACTCTCTAGCGCTCCGGCCATATCGGCCATTACGTAAACTACACGCTTTTGGTTCTTACGATAAATACTCTTTGGCCTTTCCACCTCTATAATGTCCACGATGTCAACAATGGGTACCATCGTTCCTTGATTTGTGGCTATCTGTAGCTGTGCTATATCCTGTAGGCTCGATTTTTCCTGCTCGGCCAATGCCAATACGATCCCTATTTGCGACGAAGCCGATTCATCATAGAGCATAGTTACGGATCGATCGGAAAGGGCCAGGTTCATGGTCTGTACCACCTGTTGCGGGCTTATTCCGTAGCGCATTGCCTTATCTCTGTCTACCTCGAACTTGTATTCGGTTTGGTCGGCCTCGACCATCCAGTCTACGTCCACCACATCGGCAGTACTTTTCAGGATATTCTGGACCTCATTGGCAATTTCAATTTGCCTGTCGTAATCTGGGCCATAAATTTCTGCTACAATCGTAGAAAGAACGGGCGGTCCTGGCGGTACTTCCACAATTTTTACGTTGGCATTAAATTTCGACGCGATATTTTGAATACCGGGACGTACTAATTTGGCTATATCATGGCTTTGCGCACTTCGGTCATCCTTTCCTAACAAATTCACCTGAATGTCTGCCACGTTACTACCGCCGCGCAAATCGTAGTGCCGCACCAAACCGTTGAAGGTTATGGGCGCTGCCACACCTACGTAACTTTGGTAGTTTACCACTTCGGGCCGCGAGGCGAGGTATTGCGAAATTTCCTTGGCAACGACCGCAGTGCGCTCTAAGGTAGTACCCTCGGGCATATCGATTACTACCTGGAATTCATTCTTATTATCGAATGGAAGCATTTTTACCGCTACCGATTTTGTGAAGAAAAGCCCCATCGTTACTAATAAGAGCAAAAACGTGCCGGCCAGGAACCATCGACGCCTTGATTTATTTTCCAGAAGGGGACGCTCCAGTTTCTCGTAAATTTTATAAATGGCAGTTTCCTCGAGTGCTTTTTGCGGTTTCGCTGTTCCAGATTTTTTATCTTTTTCCCGGAGGAAAAGAAAACCCAGATATGGCGTGATGGTAAGGGCCACGAATAGCGAGAGGATCATGGCAATAGACGCGCCAATGGGCATCGGCGCCATATAGGGCCCCATAAGTCCCGAGACGAACGCCATCGGCAAAACCGATGCTATTACCGTGAACGTTGCCAGTATCGTGGGGTTTCCCACCTCGTTAATGGCGTATAGTGCGGCATCCTTAAAGGGAAGGCGTTTCATCTTGAAATGCCGGTGCATATTTTCGGCAATTATAATTGAATCGTCCACCACGATACCCGTTACAAATACTAGGGCGAAGAGCGTAATGCGGTTAAGTGTATAATCTAAAATATAGTAACTCAACAAGGTTAGTGCAAACGTGATGGGCACCGAGAGAAATACCACGAGGCCGCCACGCCAGCCCATTGCCAGCATCACCACTAGGGTTACCGCGAATATGGAACCTATCAGGTGCCATAGCAATTCCGAAACTTTATTTGAGGCAGTTTCGCCGTAGTTACGAGTAACTTCCACGTGGACCTCGTCTGGCAGCAAGGTGCGTTGCAGATGCCCTACCTTCTCAATTATCTTTTCTGAAATTGTCATCGCATCGGCGCCCTTTCGCTTAGCGACGGACAGTGTCACGGCGGGATATTCCGAAGGAAAGACCGCTGCCTTCTCGCTTCCGGAGCCAAATCCGAAATTCGCGTAGGTATTCGGAATTTCCGGGCCGTCAATTACCTGCGCAACCTGTTTCAAATAAACGGGATTGCCTTGGTTTACACCCACAACGAGATTTTCAACATCGACAACCGATTCCAAAAACGAACCCGTGGAAACCACAAACTCGGTGTCGGCCGTGGTAAAGCTACCGGCCGTGGCCTGTGCATTGTTGGCCTTAATCATAGATGCTACCTGCAGAAAGTCGAGACCGCTGGCCGCGAGCTTTTCCTTGTCTAGCACCACCCGAAGCTGGCGCTCTCTGCCTCCAATTTTATGGGTTATGGCAACATCCTCAATTTTCTTGATTTCGGTCTCGAGTTCATCCGCCACTTGCCTTAGTTGGTAATCATCATACGTCTCGCTCCACAGGGTCAGGCCCAGCATAGGCACATCGTCAATCGCCCTGGTTTTTACCAAGGGCTGTGAGATACCGGTGGGCATTTGGTCCATATGCTTATAGATTTCGTTATAGAGCTTGACGTAGGAGCGTTCAATATCTTCCCCGACGTAAAACTGAACGATTACCATTGCCTGCTCGTTCATCGCGGTGGCATACACATATTCCACCCCGGGGATGTTCGAAACGAGCTGCTCGAGTGGCTTCACCACGCGCGATTCAACCTCCTGAGGACTGGCTCCGGGATAACCCACGAAAATATCGGCCATGGGAACATCAATCTGCGGTTCCTCTTCCCTCGGAATCAAAAATGAACTGTATACCCCAATGACCATAAAAACGATCATTAGCAATACCGTGAGTTTCGATTGTATAAAAACCTTGGCTATCTTGCCTGCAATTCCTTCTTTCATCTTGCTTTTATTTTAAGGCAATAGTTGCCCCGTTATATAGTCTCCCGTTGGAAGCTACGATGTACTGTTCGCCGGCCGAAATGCCCGAAAGCACCTCAATCTGCTCGCCATAGGTTTTCCCCAACCGAAGCCACCGCAACAACGCCTTTCCTTCTTGGCTTACGGTATAGACTCCGGTTAACTGACCTTGATGCACCAAGGCGCTCTTTGGAATAAGGATTGTTTCGGAAGCATTTTTTCGCTCGATGGGAAATAGAACCGATGCGTACATTCCGCTGAAGGTTGAATCTTCCGTCGAGGGCAATGTAACTGTCACCAAGTACTGACCGCCCGTGGCATTCGAAGAGGTGCTAATTTCTGAAACTTTTCCTTTAAGTGAATTGTTCAATGCCTTGATGTAAACCGTTACTTCCATACCTTTTTCAATTTCCGAGATTACGGCTTCTGGAACCATGGCAATCACTTCATACTGCGTTGGGGATTCCATCGTGACCAGTGGCTGCCCAGGTGAGGCCAAATCTCCTTCCTGGACCGAAACAGAGGTGACGACACCGGTAAATGGGGCGGTAATATTTGTATAGGTGTATTGAGAGCGTACTTCATTATTCAGTTGTCTCGCAGCCTCTAGCCGTGCCTGGGCCATCTGGAACTGCACCTCCCTGTCGTCGAGTTCCTTTCTGGACGCACTATTTTGCGAATATAGGTTCGTGAACCGCGCATATTCCTTTTCGGCATCTTTGTAAGCTGCCGTGGCTTCTGCCAAGTTGGCCTTTCCCTGTGCACCGCGCGCCTGGAGGTCTGTGCTGTTGAGTGCTACCAAGAGCGTTCCCTTGGTTACGGTCGCTCCCACCTGGGCATTGACTGTCGTTACATTGCCCATGGCCCGCGTACTAAGCTGTGCGCTCTGTTCGGCCTGGACCTTGCCACTTACGGTCATTCCCGCTGCCGTTCCATTTTCAGAAACATGGGCGACGGTAACCTCAATGGGTGAGGTAGTTTGAGAGGTTTCTTTAGCCTCGTTGTTACCACAACCAATAACCATCATACTAACTAGTAGAAGGGCGGGGAGGGTGTTTATTTTCTTCATAATTGTATATTTTATTTTCTTTTTAGAGAAATACGAGCCATTGAAAGGCGTGCTTATTTTTTAGTTAAGAATTCGATAACTGCCTGGGCGTAATTGTATTCGTAGATGGTTTGATAGAGTTCCAATTGCTTTTGCGCCAATTGTGTTTCGGCCAAGAGCAAGTCGGCCGTTTTTTCTAGCCCTTCCTTGTACCGATTGGTGCGAATGCGAAGCAATTCGGCGGAATGTCCTACCGCCAATTCCGCTAGCTCCAACTTCTGCTTGGTGTCCATTAAATAGCGCTGGGCCTGGTTTAGTTCTAGTTGGCTCTTAGCCAGGTAATCGTCGTATTCAAGTTTTGATTGCTGAAGCTCGGCCTGGGCTTTCTGTACCTTTCCGAGGCGCTTGGACCCCTGGAATAAATTCCAGCTAAGCTGCGCACCCACTAAATAGCCGCCCGCCGCGCCCTGAAATGCGGCATCATCATGAAGCTCATAGCTTCCGAATGCATTTAACTCGGGAAGAAATTCCATCTTGCTCGCCTTTACCATCGACTCGCGGGCATTGGTAGCCAAGCTCTGTGCCTTTAGGTCTGGGCGATTTTCCGGCACACGTGGGTCAATTTCCGAGACAATTTCAATTACATAGAGACTATCTGACGGGCGGTAAAGCACTTCCTGCGATGTGCCTATTAAATAGGAGAGAAAGTTCGATGCGTTCTGTACTTGGCTCTTGGCGCTTTGCAACTGGTTCCTGACTTCGGCAACACGCACTTCCACATTCAGCAAATCGGCTGGCTGCAAATAGCCTTCCGCTAGGCGATCTTCAGAAATACGTTTATTTTCCAGTACGGTTTTTAGGGTTTTCTCCATGACATCCACCCCTTTATACGCTAACTGCAATTGCATATAAGCCTTTCGAACTTCTAGGGCCAGGGCGTGGGCGGTTCTTTCCTTTTGGTAGGAAACTGCTTGCATAGTAGCACTGGCAGCCTTGCGCTGGTACAAACCGTCCATATTTACCAACGGTTGCTGAAATTCAACCCGTGTGGTATAGTTTTCGATTTGTGAGGGATTGTTCAGAAAATCTGGATTAAAATCGCGTTGGGTAACGATTTGCTGATTCAATTTCACGCCGAACGCCGCTAGCGGATTGGTCGTTGCAATTCCGGTGTGGCTGGCAGAGATATTTGGAAGAAAAACAGCATTGCTCTGCCTATAATCAGCCCTTGCCTGCAAAAATTTCTGCTCGGCAATTTTTAACGTGGCACTATTGCGCTGGACCACTTCCATTACTTCATCCTGCGAGATAGGAACAATGTTCTGTGCCCTTAGTTGTAGCGTAAGGGAAAACAGTGACAGCGTTAACAATTTCAATCGTAGTTTCATAGTTCATTTAATTACGATGCAAATGTACGGTGCCGCAAAGGTGCGAGTCAGTAACCAATGTTACCAACCCGAAAATACTATGAAGATGTAGGTTAACTTATAATATTTAAAATAAGGATTAACTAGACATAAAAAGAACCACGACCTTGACGATGGGGTTCTCTTGAGGTATGGATTGGCCGCTATTGCTTCTTGGCGAAGGGATCTATTGAAATCCCCACCTGGAAGTAGCCCGTCGCGTCTTGATCATTTTTATAGATAAAATCGCTGGTGGGCTCTGCTTTTTCGGTTAAACGGTTGCTTATGAAATGCTGAAGCCCGCCTTGGAACGTACCGATTAGGAAATTGCTGAAACGGTGCTCGTATATAACCCCTGATCTAATTTCCAGCTGGCTATATTCAAAGGTTTCGGCAAAATTTGGAGCATCTACATTCACATAAAATCCGGTGCTGCCAAAGTTGCTACCCACCGAAATTCGTCCATTTTCGCCAAGGGGTCGCCTAAGTAATAAGTGCTGCGGAAGGATAAAATCTACTTCCCATTTCGAGTTCTTGAACCTATGGTTGTAGGAAAAGGTAGGAAAAAATGGAATCTGTGAGGTAGGGTCTACAAATACAATGGCGCCCAGGGTAATAGTAGTGCGCTCGCTCCGCATCAAGATGAATGATAGGCCTACGAGCCCCTTGATCCGTTCAAGACCCTTATCGTTACCATCTACAATCAATGACGCGTTGTAAATAACGGGTTTCTTGAATAAGGTGGAGAAGTACGTGGAGCTCAGTGCGGTCGAGAAATTGTGGAAATTGACCACACCGTTCTGTTCAAATACCGTGACCTCGGTAGTTTTGATATTGTCGAATTCAAATTCGTTAAATTGGTAGTTAAGAGAGCCGGTCAAGCTCCACTTCATTGTTCTGTAAATAGGGATGTTTGCCGAAACGTTGAGGTTACGCTGTGTTGTAATCTCGCCTTCCTGAAAATTCTCGTCGAACAATTCAGAGCTGAAGTCACGCTGCAGGCTCTGCCCGTATTCTATATTGAAGACACGCGTTCTCGGAAATTTTTCCTTGATGCCCATCGTGGCCCGTTGCCGAAGGGAATCGGCAGTTTTAGCTTCATTTTGGGTTTCCTGGGCCAATACCGGGCTAACGATTAGGAAAATGAGCAGTGAAAGTGCTATGCTTATTTTGTACATTATTGCTTTTTAGTTGTTCGTATTTGTACCGGCAAGCCAGTCGATAGCGGCGGCGCGTTCGTGTAGCTCAAAATGCTGTATGGGTATTCCCGGCACTAGGAAATCAGCTACGGGAACAATATGCTCCAGCCAATCCTTATCGCTCAACACGGCATATTTTTCGATAAGTCCTACGGCTCTTGATTTCATTTTTACGGTGTCCATAAAAGCCCTGAAATTTTTGAACCCTGGAATACTCTCAATTACCCCCGCCAATTTTATTTTGGTACCCTCGCGTGACTTCGCTTGAAGAAACTCGGTAAATTGTTTAACTGAATGTTGGTCTAGGTCATCGGTAATGGTAAAAAGGTAAATTTCCCTTTCATTGATCTGTTCGATTTTTATCATTTTGATTTTATAAGATTTTGGAAATAGGCGAACGGAAAGAATCCCCCGGGGCTATGTCTTAGTTTTCGATTTCTGAATGGGCCAACTTACTCTTAAGTTTTTCAAGTTGGTCCTCTTTGAAAACCATCGTTCTATGCGGTAAAGGTATTGAAATACCTTCCTTGTCGAATCGTTTCTTGATGCTTTCGTATAGGTCACATTTCATCTCGAAGGCATCCCCGAAATTAGCGGCCCACGCCCACGCCCTAAGCGTCACGGAGGAATCGTCCAGGCTGATAACCCGTACAATTACCTTCTTTACGTTATGGTACTTATCTAACTCGCTGCGGTTGTCTACCAAGTTGGGGTGGTCCTCGCATTCTTCGCGCATAATGTGCTTGGCCAGATTAATATCGCTGTCATAGGAAATCGCCACCTCAACCCACTGGCAGCACATGCGTTCGCCAAGATCATAATTGATAAGCTTTTCCTTGTTGATGATAGAATTTGGAATGACGATCATTTTATTTTTATAATTCCTAATAATGGTATGGCGCAGGGTAATATCTGTGACGGTGCCCACCATCGATTCGTCTACCTTGATAATATCGCCAATCTTAAACGGTTTGAACGTAATGATAAAGATACCGCCGACGAGGTTCGATAAGGCTTCCTGTGAGGCCACTCCCGCAATTACCGCGATGACACCGGCACCCCCAAGGGCCGTTTGTGCTACGCCCCGCAACGACGGAAAGGCGAGGATAGCCAATAGGCCACCCAAAAAGTAAACGCCAAAAATGGCGAGATACCGTATAAACTTATAGGTTGTAGGGTCTTGGTGCTGGTTAATTTTTTGGGTAATGGATTGTTTAAACCACGTTTGGGTAAGTGAAGCGAGCACTAGCGTAAGTACGGCTACAAAACCAAGATAAAGTACAATATAAAAATTTTCGGAAGCAGCCTGGTGCTGTTCTTCATCTATAAATAGGAAGCCCAGTGCCATGATACCCAGTACGATCCACAGGGCGTTTAAGATTCGTTGCACGAGGTGAATGGTCGTCGGCTCCTCCTGTGGGTTTCTTTTTCTAAAGCGACGCTCTAGCCAAGCGCGGAGCAACTTGGTGAGGTAGCGCAGCAATAGTACGAGGCCAATTACGGCTATGGTAAAAATGATGGCTTCTTTATGTGTGTTCCAGAACGAAATCATGCTACGCGATGTTCTCGTTTATAAAATAAGTATAGACGGGTTGCAAATGCCGGGTAGCTAAGGTACGGTTGAATTGCTCCTTCGCCGTGGGCGATACCTTGAATATTACCTCTGTGTTGGAGCTTTCCACCAGTGCATCAACGTACATAAAAACCCGTTCAAGATAAGCTTCGGAGAAATTGTCGATTATACTCACTTCGAGTTTTGATTTTGTCCCTTCTTTGTAGTAAAACAGGTATGTGTTATATAATAGTGGTCCTTATGCCTTCCTGCCAACCAATTAACCAACAATTAGACCCATCTCAAAGATGAGAGGAACTGAAAGGCACAGAACCACTTTTTAATTAATCGTAACTTCTTTTTAAGATCCTTATGGAATGAGTTCCCATTGTTTTATATATGCGCAATAGCGCTTTTACCAACATAACAACGGAAGACATTCGCCATTCCTAGTTTAAATTTTTTTAGTTTGTTCAGAATTAAAAGAACTATTGGGGCAAATAAAAATCGTTACTTCTTCCAGTTTTCAATAATTTTAATACTTTCTTTCTGGTAGTATTCAATAAACTCGGTGAGCTCTTTTAGCTGTGCGTTAAATTCTTCGGTGGAGGAAGTCCTGTTTTCCAGGATGTCCTTAAGCAGTAGGTTATAGCTTGTTAAACCTTTCATACTTTGCATAAACGCCTCCTGCCATTGTCCCATCTTTGAATAGAAATAGCGCTTGCGGTCGCCCAGTTTCGTCTTGTAGCCTATGCGGTTAAGCATAAGCAGGGTATTAATTGCATTGCTCGTGGCGCTCTTGCTAATTTCGAGTGCCTCCCGGATTTCATCAAAGGAAAGCTCTACCTTATCCGAAATTGTTAGAAGTGCATTGACACGGGCCGAGGCGGGCGAAAGGCCCATTTCTTCCTGTGCTACGCCAAAACTCTCTATCAATTCCTTTTGTCTTTCAGTAAGTTTGTAATCCATTAGTGGTGCAAATTTATACAGTTTTTTTAGTTCAGCAACAAAAGAACTGATTTTTAACTTAATCTTATGCGTTGAATAGCGAATTCAAAAATAACCCAAGCAGCATCGCGAAGTGCAAATTTGGTTGGGTAATTGCAGATTTATACTCTTTTTGGCTGTTCGAAAGCATCCTGTAAATTTTATTCTGAAATAGTCCTATCTTTCCATAGAAAGAATTTCTCCTGAGGTAAATATACTAATACCAAGCGATTTTATAACATCCGGTATCTCACAATTGGGTTCTGTTGGAACTGGGGGTACAATGAGCCGCCTCTCAAAAGCACCGAAAATCAGAGCACAAGTTGGTTTAATGAAACTCTCATTAAATTAGCAAATACAATTTCGGGAACTGAAAACGGGAATAGTTAATACATTAGATGGACCTCCTAAAAATGCGAAGGCCCGTAAACATTACTGTTTACGGGCCTTTCAGCGGAGAAAGAGGGATTCGAACCCCCGGAGGTGTGACCCTCAACAGTTTTCAAGACTGCCGCATTCGACCACTCTGCCATTTCTCCGTTTGCGGATGCAAATATAACACGCTTTTTTCATTTTTAAAATAAATTAGTCAATTAAATGACTCCAATCTTTCGGTACTTTTCTAGTTCCCTAAATACGAGGTATAAACGTTCGCTATATTACCATACCAATGTATCGTTACAATAAGTATCGGCTTCCAGATTTCATTTTTTACCTTTGTATCTAAATTTGCATAATGAAAGATACAGTTATCGATACCCTTTCCTGGCGCTATGCAACCAAGAAGTTCGATCCAGAAAGACGAATTCCCGATGAAAAACTCGACATAATCAAGGAGGCCTTCAACCTTACCGCCACCTCGTACGGCCTGCAGCCCTTGCGAATGATGGTAATTGAAAAGAAAAGCGTGAAGGAAGCGTTGGTGCCCCTCACCATGGAGCAGCGACAGGTGGCCGATGCCTCGCACGTGCTCGTCCTTTGTGTTGAAAATACCTTGGACAGTTCTTTTATAAAGAATTATTTCAATCGCGTAGAAACAACGCGTAATACTCCCAGGGCCATCCTAAAGCCATTCGAGAAATTTTTAGTCGATAGTTTTTCGGAAAAGAATCCAGAGGAAATCCAGCAATGGATGGAAAAACAGGCATACATAGCCCTCGGCAACCTGCTCACTGTGTGTGCTCTCGAGGAAATCGACACTTGCCCCATTGAGGGCTTCGAGCCGGAACAGTACGATGAATATCTAAACCTGAGGGAAAAGGGACTGCGATCGGTGGTCGTCATTGCCATGGGTTATCGGGCAGAAGATGATTTCTTTTCTGAAATGAAGAAGGTGCGCCGCGGTGTAGAAAACGTCGTGCTAACATATCCTTGATTACTTTTTGACCATCAGCTTCACTAGCATATTAGTTGTCCAATCACTTACCAACAATTACATTTGTACAACCTAACACCAATTAAAATACAGTATTTATGCCCGGATTTGAATTTTTTGGCGCCGAGGAGCGCAAGCAGGTAAACGAAGTCTTGGAAACCGGTATCCTCATGCGATATGGATTTGACACGTTGCGAAACAACCATTGGAAGGCCAAGGAGTTTGAGGCGGCCTTTGCCGAAAGAATGCAGTCTAGGCATTGTCAAATGGTGTCTAGCGGTACCGCGGCGCTTACCGTTGCGCTTGCTGCGGCCGGAGTAGGAGCGGGCGATGAGGTAATCATGCCCACTTTTACCTTCGTGGCAAGTTTCGAATCGATTATGATATTGGGCGCCGTTCCGGTGTTGGTCGATATAGACGATACCCTAACCCTAGACCCCGAGGCGGTGCGCGCAGCTATCACGTCAAGGACCAAGTGCGTAATGCCGGTGCATATGTGCGGTTCGATGGCAGACCTAGCCGCCTTGAGAAACATCTGTGACCAGCACGATCTCCTACTTCTCGAAGACGCCTGCCAGGCCATTGGCGGCACTTTTGAAGGAAAACCCCTGGGTAGTTACGGCGACCTAGGTTGTTTCTCCTTTGATTTTGTAAAGACGATAACAGCCGGCGAGGGGGGCGCGGTAATCACCAATTTTGATGCGTACGCCGCGAATGCCGACCAATATCAAGATCATGGTCACGACCATAGTGGTAACGATCGCGGAGCCGAAAGGCATCCCCATCTAGGGTATAACTTCCGAATTTCTGAACTGCATGCGGCGGTGGGCCTAGCCCAATTGGAGAAATTGGACGGCATTCTCAGAACTCAGAAACGCAATTATAGCATACTTCGGGAAGCCTTGTCTGAAATCGACGGCGTTACATTTCGCCGGGTACCAGAGGGAGGTGTCGAAAACTATTCCTTCATAAATTTTTTCCTTCCTTCCGAAGAGGTGGCACAAAGAGCGCATAAATCGCTAACCGAGGCGGGGGTAGATGCATGCTTTTACTGGTACACCAACAACTGGCACTATATTAACGGGTGGGAACACCTGCGGAATTTGAAAAGCCTTGGAAATCTCCCCGCCGAAATAAAGGCCCAAATGCAGAACCTTAACCAAACCGATTTTTCCAAGAGCGACCATTGGATGGGCCGAACCATTTCAAGCTTGGTAAAGATTGGGTGGAGCGAGGCCGAAGTGCGGGACCGTGCCGGGAAAATGAAACAAGCTATCGAAAAAGCGCTGTAATTAGTACGTTACATATTCGGTAATTTCTAGGCCATAACCTATCATACCTACGCGCTTGGTACGCTCACTATTAGACATGAGCTTTATTTTATGGATTCCCAGATCGTGCAAGATTTGCGCGCCAATTCCAAAGTCCTTCGCGTCCATCGCTATTCTGGGGGCCTTTGCAACTTCGCTATCAGACTGGTTTGCCTTTAGTTCTTTCAGCCTATTCAGCAAATTGAACGAGCCACTTTGCTGGTTTATGAAGACGATGGCACCTTTTCCCGCTTCGTTGACTACCCTGAACATATCGTCCAGTTTCTGCTCTGCGTTATTGGTAAGCGTGCCCAAAATATCGTTGTTGACCAAGGTTGAATTTACCCGAACCAAAACGGGTTCGTCAGTTTTCCAGTGGCCCCTAGAAAGGGCTATATGCACCTGGTCGTTGGTAGTTTGCTTGTAGGCGCGAAGTCGAAATTTCCCGAACTTGGTGGTAATATCGAAATCTTCCTTCTTCTCAATTAGGGAATCGTGCTCCATTCTATAGGCAACGAGGTCCTCAATGGAAACCAATTTTAAGTCGAATTTCTTGGCTACCGAGAGGAGCTGCGGCAAACGGGCCATGGTACCGTCCTCGTTCATGATTTCAACGATAACCCCGGCCGGTTTCAAGCCCGCCAGGCGTGCAAAATCGATGGCGGCTTCGGTATGCCCCGTACGGCGCAAGACGCCTCCTTCCCTGGCCTTCAGCGGAAAAATATGCCCCGGCCTACTTAAGTCGTGTGGCTTCGTTTCAGAATCGATAAGGGAGCGAATGGTTTTTGCCCTATCTGCCGCCGATATGCCCGTCGTTACGCCCTTGCCCTTTA
>NZQO01000109.1 GCA_002693605.1 Flavobacteriaceae bacterium | reverse complement strand
TTAATTTATACAATATTATTTCTGACTTTTAATCAGTCCTTTTCTCAAAAGACTATGGATTATAAAAAAATTCTGGCGGAATTGGAAAACTCGTCCGAATCTTTAAATACAAATCTGATTTTGCCAAACTCTGACTTTTATATTGGAATTACAAAAGACGCAATTGTTGAGAATATCGAATTAAATCCGTGTATAGACATCGTATCAAATACGAAAAAAAATGAGCAAGTTATCGGAATTCTAAAAAAGCATAATCTATTGGACAAATTGTATGTGGAAATTGAAAATGAATACGCTGATTTAAGTTCTGACAAAATATTCAAACCGACTGAAACTGAATTATATCTGGAATTGTTTTTTAAAACAAAAAATTTCGGAATTATAAGTTGTTTTGTTCCTGTTTTTGAGAAAAAGAAAGCCAAAGAACTGATTTGCGATTTGGATAAAATATTTGATTATAAATACTGTTTTAAAAAATTGAAACGGAAAATATAAATACGTTGCACAACAATGTATAACCGCAATTACGGCGGATTCGACTGCGTCCGAATCCACGCGTAATTGCTACCGTCGGTGCTTATCCGAAAAACATTAAATTTTATCCCGTAACTGCGGTTATACTAAACGTTGGCAGTAATTTAAAAAACGAACAAGTGAAAACTATTCAAACTGAAATTTTAATTAACTCGGACATTTCAAAGGTTTGGAATGCTCTAATGGATTTTGAAAATCATCCCAAGTGGAATCCATTTATAAAATCAATAAGTGGTGATCAAAAAGTAGGAAATCAGCTAACAGTTTCTATCAAGCCACCTGACGGAAATGGAATGACCTTTAGACCCAAAATATTGATTCTGGAAAAGAATAGGGAATTTAGGTGGAAGGGAAAACTGATAATCAATGGGATTTTTGATGGAGAACATTTCTTTAAATTGGAATCACTTGGTGAAAATCAAACAAGGTTCATTCACGGGGAAAATTTCAGTGGAATTTTAGTTGCATTAATGAGTAAAGTGCTGGATAAAACTAAAGATGGATTTCAACTTATGAATGAATCGATAAAAAAGGAATGTGAAAGAAAATAACTACTGCCAACAACGCATATAGCTTATGGCGTGTGAACGTCTGCTAACAAGGTTTTCGCTCCGTAGCCAGCCTGGATTTCGGTGGACAGGAAAGTGCTTGGAACCCGCCACAAGCCATATGCAAACCGTTACCTTAAATGGCGCAAGAAAAAATAAACGCCTTCGGCGGACTCTGGCACTTTGTTAAACTTTCTCCCCTGTTTCAAGAAGCCAGCTTCTAAACAACCGTCCGTCGAATCGGATTTGAGTCGCGGCAAGTTCCCAATTCGAAACACCTGGACCGACATTGGAAAAGTAATTGCCCAGGGAGAGGTTCGGATCTTTTCAATTAACTCAAGGCCGAAACGCAAGCGGCGGATTGGCGATGGTAGTGAAAACCGATAGGCCGGTGCTGCGCCACGTAAGGTAACAACGCATATAACACATTGCCCGGCTCCGTATATTTTCCGAAAAGCAAAAATATGGGAAACGTTCGGGCGTTTTTGTTAAATTAGCTAAGAATCGGCAACGCGCCATATGCAAAACCGTTGTGTTTCATGCGAAAACAGAGCCACCGTACAAATAGCACATTTGGTTTTTGCCCACACACAGGCAAACGCTAAAAAACCAAAAGAGCTATTTTTTGCCAACGCTAGGACAGACCAACAAGAAAACGAACTAAAAGTATATTGAAAAACAATATAAACGGAAATTTTGGGTTATTTTAGCTCCTTAAATTTAGACGGACATGAACCGAATAAAAGAAGTGCTTGAAGACAAAGGAATAAAACAAACTTGGCTAGCCGAGAAACTTGGAAAAAGTTACAATATGGTAAATGGATATGTACAGAATAGACAACAGCCAAGACTTGAAATACTAATGGAAATAGCAAATATATTAGACATAGATGTTAAAGAATTAATCATATCAAATAAGCCTCAACATCATGAGTAAAAAGATGAATTTCATAGACTTATTTGCGGGAGCAGGCGGGCTTTCAGAAGGATTTATCCAAGCTGGTTTTGAACCTATTGCCCACGTTGAAATCGAAAAATCTGCATGCAACACGTTAAAAACTCGTGCTGCATATCATTATTTAAAATCTAATAAGAAAAATAAAATATACATATCATATCTCAAGGGAGAAATTACTCGTGAGGAGCTTTATAAAAGCGTACCTAATGAGGTTTTAGAATCTGTTATCAATGCACCAATCGGAGATGAACACAATAAGGAAATACAAAATCAAATAGATAAATGCTTAGGAACTCAAAAAGTTGATTTGATTATTGGTGGACCACCTTGCCAAGCCTATTCATTGGTTGGGAGGTCACGGTCGAAAACTAAAATGGAAGGTGATCCAAGGAATTATCTCTTTATTCAGTATGCTGAATATTTGGAAAAGTATAAGCCGAAAATGTTTGTATTTGAAAACGTATTGGGATTAAAATCTGCTAAAGGTGGTCACTATCTCGAAGAAATGGCGAAGGTTTTTAACAAAAAAGGCTATCAAATAAAACTGCACACCCTTGAAGCAAAAAACTTTGGAGTATTGCAAAATAGAAAACGAATTGTCATTCTTGGTTGGCAAAAAAATAGAAAGGTTAATATTCCAAACTTAGAAGAGATTGGAACTGAAAGTAATTATTTAGTTAAAGATTTATTAAATGATTTGCCAGTTATAAAAGCTGGAGAGGGTGCAGACAAATTTTTGAAGTACAGAACAGAAACAACCGACTACCTCAAATCTCACGCCTTACGCAATGGGATTGACATTTTAACCCAACACGTTGCACGACCACATAGAGAACAAGACAAGGAAATTTATAAAATCGCTGTTCAGAAATGGGAGAAAAAACAAGAGCGTCTGAACTACAATGATTTACCCGAAATACTAAAAACGCATCAAAATCGTACTTCATTTTTTGACAGATTTAAAGTTGTAGCAGCGGATTTACCATACTCACAAACTGTTGTTGCTCATATTGCTAAAGATGGACATTATTATATTCATCCTGATAGTAAACAAAATAGATCCCTTAGTGTAAGAGAAGCAGCTCGCCTACAATCATTTCCTGACGACTATTATTTCGAAGGTGAAAAAGAGGGTGCAAACAGAACGGCTGCATAATATTTAACCTAATGTATTACAGAATAACACATATCGCCCCTTTTCTTGCAAGTGAATTCCCGAAAGATTTTATTATTAGTCAGATGAAGGAAATCTCAGTAAAGTTCAAATTCAAGTTTAGATTACTTGATGGTGATAGAAATATCTATTTTGAAGGAATCGCTTCAAGAAATGATTCATTCGAGCCATTGGATTTATTGGGAAGTGAATTTGGCTGCACTGACTTGCAGTATTTTGAAAACGGAAAATTTGTAAGTCTATGAAAAGACGAAATTGGACTAGGGAAGAATTAATACTCGCCTTGAATTTATATCTGAAGTTGCCTTTTGGGAAAATGCATTCCAGAACGCCAGAAGTAATTCATTTAGCAAATATTATTGAAAGAACTCCAAGTTCAATTGCAATGCGTTTAGTGAATTTTGCGAGTGTTGACCCTTATCATCAAAATAGAGGTATTGGTGGTTTGCCTGGAGGCAAAAAACAAGTTGAACCAATTTGGCAAGAATTTATTGATAACAAAGATGAATTACTTTTTGAAAGTGAAAATATTCTTGCAAATAGAGAATTAAATCCAATCGATAATAAGTATGCTGATATACTTATTGGTACTGAAAATCTAGTTGGGGAATCCAAAATAAGAGAGGTCAAAGTTCGAGTAAATCAACACGTTTTTCGTCAAATCGTTCTCGCAAATTATTCCAGTAAATGTGCCATTTCTGGAATTGATATGCCTGAATTGCTTGTAGCTAGTCACATAGTTCCTTGGTCCAAAAATGAAAAAGAAAGATTAAATCCTGAAAATGGCATTTGCCTTTCGTCTTTATATGATAAGGCTTTTGATAAGGGCCTGATTGGAATAAATTTAGATTACTCAATAATTATTTCCGAAAAGTTGAAGCAGAATATAAACAAACCTTACTATCAGCAATATTTTTCGCACCTTGCGAATAAAGCAATATCACTTCCTCCAAAATATTATCCAAAAAAAGATTTTATTGAATTTCATTTAGATTCAATATTCCAGCATCCTTGACAACTTTTTCGCCCCTTCACTTAAAGCTACAATTAACAAAAAGGGATTAGTAGTTGGACAAGTGCAATCTGGTAAAACCGCTAATTATACAGGGCTTATCTGTAAAGCCGCTGATGCAGGTTTTGGTTTAATTATCGTTTTAGCTGGAATTCATAACAATCTCAGAAGCCAAACACAAATAAGAATTGACGAAAGTTTTTTAGGGTTTGACACACAACACACCAGAGCATTTGACCAAAGAAGTATTCAGATTGGAGTTGGTGACCCTTACTTTGGCTCTCCTATAGTAGCCCATTCTCTAACTTCAAGCATTGAGAAGGGAGACTTTACGCAAGGTGCTGCAAATGCATTAGGTTTAAACTTTAACACTTCTGAACCTATTGTTGCGGTTATAAAAAAGAATCCGCACGTGCTTCGTAGAATTTATCAATGGTTGGGAGCACAAGCTAATGAAGATAGCGGATTGGTGCGTGTAATTCGGAACAAATCCCTTTTACTTATCGATGATGAGGCAGATAACGCTTCCATTAATATTTCGAACGATCCTGAAAGGCAAAGTTCTATTAACGGATGGATTACTCAAATACTTAATCTCTTTAGTAAGAATGCTTATGTCGGTTATACTGCCACACCATTCGCTAATATTTTTATTCCATTGGATGACCAAAACTTATTCCCAAGAAACTTTATAAAGAATATTCCAGCACCTTCAAATTACATAGGCCCTGAAAAAGTTTTTGGTTTTAGTCCATTGGAAGAAGACGAAGCTTCCAATACAGTTCTTCCTATTGTCAATAGAATCAATGATTACAGCGATTTTGTTCCCGATAGACATAAAAAGGATGACCAAAAACCATCTTCGCTACCCGAATCTTTAAAAATAGCAATTCGCTGCTTTATAATTACTTGTGCCATAAGAAGGTTAAGAGGTCAAACTATAGTTCATAACTCAATGCTTATTCACGTGTCAAGGTTTGTGCTTTGGCAAGATCATATTGCGGAACTTGTGTCTAATCAATTTATATATTACAGAAGAGGCATTGACCAAAATGATTCAGTTATTTTAGATGAGTTTAAATCAACATTTGAACAAGACGAAAATGGATATAGGTCTTTTGTAACAGTATCCCAACAAATTTTAGATTCCGAACTCAAAAATTTGGACTCTCAAATTCAAGTCCATCAATGGTGTGATGTATTACAACATTTGAATGATGCTGCTGCACGAATTGAAGTGAAATCAATCCATGGTGGTTCTGGTGAAGCCCTTGACTATTTTGACCATAAAAATGGACTATCAGTTATCGCAGTAGGTGGGAATAAGCTTTCCAGAGGATTGACTTTAGAAGGTCTTTCTATAAGTTACTACTTACGAGCATCAAGAATGTATGACACTTTGATGCAAATGGGACGTTGGTTTGGATATAGAGGTGGATATGTAGATTTATGCCGTTTGTTTACCAGTAGAGAGTTGAATGAATGGTTTTGCCATATTACCCAAGCATCTGAAGAACTTAGAGAAGAATTTGATTATATGACAGATGTGGCAGGTTCTACCCCTGAGCAATATGCTTTAAAAGTAAGAACACACCCCGGTGTACTTCAAATTTCCGCAACGAATAAAATGCGTTCAGCAATTACTGTTCAAATTTCTTGGGCTGGGAGATTAGTTGAATCTTATGAATTTAAGAAGAATATTTCTGTGATTGACAATAATTTCAAAAACACACAAGAATTTATAGAAACTTTACCGCCACATTTTGTCCCAAAGCCAAATGCTTTTGTATGGTATGATATACCTGCAGAGCAAGTTATCAACTTTTTTGAAGGAATGCAATCTGTGGAAAACCTTAAAAAAGCTGAGCCTAGAAAATTAATTCAATTCATTACCACACAATTAAGAAATGGTGAATTAACAGATTGGCGTGTTGCTCTTATGTCAAAACCCAAATCCAAAAGCTCAAAATTCATTATCTCTGGCAATAATATTGAAATTGGTCAATGGGTAAGAAAAGAAGATGAATCCTTATCTGACAGTTCTGAAATTTATTATTTGAGAAAGTCTCACATAATCAGTCCAAAGGATGAATTTATTGATTTCACTCCAGAGGAATATGCGGATGCTATGGAATTGACAATTAAAAAGAGAAAGAAACTAGGAGTGCCTCAATACCCTAATGGATTAGAAGTAAGAAATAGTTTACGAGACCCTAAAAAGCCACTTCTCATTCTCTATTTGCTTGACCCAGATGAAAGTCTCTGGAAATATCCGATGGATAAAGGAATTAATCCATTTGTTGGTTATGCCATAAGTTTCCCAAAAAGTAATTACAACGCACCAGTATCATATGCTGTTAATGAAGAATTGTTGCCACAATTCAATCAAGAACAGGATAATGAAGAAGACGAAGATTATGGAAATGACGAAGATTGAAAATATATGGTTCGGTTTAGAGGGTGATAATTTCAGTCACTCAGGATTGCTTTATAAGCGATATTCCGCAGAAGTTTTGCCTGATGTGTTTGTTGCTTTAAAAGCTCCAGAAAAACTGCGGTGTATTGCATTTAGAATAAGTGTCTCATTCTCTTTTGACGAAAATCAATGGAACAAACTCAAAGACATCAAGATAGAAACACTGCCGGATGAAAGAGATAAATCAAAGAAATTCTTACTCATTCTATTACTTAACAAACAGCACAAAGACATTTTTTCTACCCTATGTGAAGATTTGATTTTTGGAGTGTCAGAAGTAACAACGGAGCAAACTTTAGTAGAAAAATTGTTAGAACGTTTGGCGAAATGGCAATCCTTATTTGAAAAAGTTGGCAAGCAAGGATTATCAGATGAAGCACAAAGAGGTCTTTACGGTGAAATTTATTTTTTACGTTTTTTCTTGAATAATACATCAGATAAAAATTACTGCCTTAAATCCTGGCTTGGCCCTGAAAAATCAATACAAGACTTTCAGTATTCAAATTGGGCAGTTGAAGTCAAAACTACCCACGGTAATAATCATCAAAAAATTCATATTACTAGCGAAAGACAATTGGATGATTCCATCATTGAAAAAATATTCCTGTACCATCTTTCACTCGACATAAGAGTTGGAAATGGAGAATCTTTGAATTCAATTATTGATGAAGTTTCGGGATTGTTGAATGACAATACAATGGCTTCCAATTTATTTAAACTAAAACTATTAGAATCTGGATATTACGAAACGCATAGACCTTTATACGAAGAAAAAGGTTATACAATTAGACAAGAAAATCTTTATCGTGTTTCTGGAAATTTCCCTAGAATAACTGAAAACCAAATTCCAATTGGTGTCGGTGATGTTAAATATTCCATTGTCCTGTCAGAATCAGAGGAATGGAGAATTACCCAAGAAACTCTTTTGATTGAAATACAATAGCATTTTTATGGAAAATAAGGAATTACAGAAATTTTATATAGATGTTCAAGAAGAAATTAAATCAAACCTAATTTCAGAAGAAGAAGGAACAAATCCAGAGCAGGTTTTTACAGAATTAGCATTGTCCTTCTTATCAGATGCTGGCGAGACAGAAAACTATCGAGTTTGTTTTGATGAAAAGATTAGCAAAAGAGGTGTTGAGCATAAGATCAATGGCTATTCACTTTATGAAAATTACGAAACACTGGATTTATTTGTAACCATATATAATGGTGATTCAAATATTCAAAGTATTACTAAAGGTGATGCTGACAAGGCTATTGAAAGAGCAGTAAAATTTTTCAGAAACGCTATTTATAAAGATTACGTAAATGATATTGAGGAAAGTTCAGAAATATTTGACTTGGCTCAAACTTTGGCTAATGTTCCAGAAGTTAAAGAATATTTAACCCGTGTAAATATATTTTTAATTACTAATGGTGAAATAAAGGCTGATTTGAAAACTTCGGATACTGTTGCAGGTTACACCGTTTTTTATAGAACAATAGATATTAATTATCTTTTCAATCTTTCGGATCAATCAAGAGTTCCAATTGAAATAAACTTTGAACAATCAGGCTACAAAGTACCTTGTATTGTGAATGAAACGGAAAATTCAGATTATCAATCTTGGCTTGCAATTATTCCAGGTCTTGCTTTAGCTGATATTTATGAGCAATACGGAGCTAGACTGCTTGAGCAAAATGTTCGTTCATTTCTTCAATTTACTGGAAAAATAAATAAAGGAATCCGTAACACTATTTTGAAAGAGCAACATATGTTTATGGCCTTTAATAATGGTATTGCTGCTACTGCCGAAGAGGTTAGCATAACAGGTTTACCCAACAATCAAGGAAAAGCAATTGCCCTAGTAAAAGATTTTCAAATTGTAAATGGCGGTCAAACAACAGCATCTGTATATCACACTTGGAAAAAAGATAAAATAGATATTAGCAATGTGTTTGTTCCTGTAAAACTGACGATTGTAAAAAACAGGGACAATTTTTCAGAAATTGTTGGTCGTATAGCAGAATATGCAAATACTCAAAATAGGGTTTCAGCTTCAGATTTAAGTTCGAATAGAGAAAATCACGTACTGATTGAAAAACTGTCAAGAACAATTTGGGCACCTCCGGTTTCAGGGGAAACAACTCAAACACGTTGGTTTTTTGAGCGTTCAAGAGGTCAGTATAAAAATGATAGAAATCGATTTGGAATAACCCCATCAAAACGGAAACAATTTGACAAGCAGAACCCTCGAGTTCAAATGTTTACTAAAGAGTTGTTGGCAAAATATATTAATGCTTATGAAGAGATTTATTACGGGAAAAAATTAGTAATTGGACCGCATATCGTTGTTAGGGGAAGTCAAAAAAATTATGCTCAATTCCTAAATTATAATTTCAGTTTCAAACCTGACAACATTTGGTTTGAGGATTTAATTGCAAAGGCATTATTATTTAAAAATGCTGAAAAAATTTATGGCGTAAAACCTAATGCAATTGGTGACATGCGATATATAACAGTCCCCTATTCTATAGCTTGGCTAAGTTTAAAATTGGACTATAAACTTGACCTATACAAAATCTGGAAACAACAATCCTTGAGCGATATTCTTAAAAGCAAGCTCCATGAGGTGATGTCTAAAATTGAAGATTATATCAAAAATAGAGCACCCGGCTCTTTATATGGCGAGTGGGCAAAAAAAGAAGAATGTTGGAATGCAATAAAGAATGAGGATTTTAATATTGACCTAGAAAGTTTGAAAACTGACCTAGAAAATAAATCGTCTGAAAAAAGAAAAAGAATAACGGAAGATGAAGTGGAAAATCAACTAGTTCAAGCTGAAATAGATTTTGTAAAATCCATACCGATTAGCAAATGGCTCGAAATAAGCAAAATAGGCTCAGAAATTGAGAACATGACTCAACACCTAAAAGACAGAGCAATTAATATTCAATCTTCTCTACGTTTGAATAAGGTATTGTCTGAAAACCAAAGAAGGGATGCTATAAAAATCATTGAAAACATTCTGGCAGGTTCTCCAAATTTCTTTGATGAAGTTAAAGTTTCAGAAGCTGCAAGTTTACCAGTAGTTGAATCGAACAATAAAATCAGTTCGGATTTACTCACGAAAATGGTAGTGTGGGACACTAAAGCGAAAGTGTTATCAGCGAAAGAATTACAATACGTTGCAGATTTTGCTTATGGCCTTAAAGCTTTAAATGATTTTCACGAAAAAAATATTAAAAGACATTTATCTCGATTAGAAGATGCTGGTTTCAATGCATAATAGCCACACACATTGCCAAGTCGCACATAATTCCAACCGCACGAGCCAAAACTTGTCAAAGAGTGTGTCTTTCCCAACGCTGAAAAACAAAATGAAAATAAAGCACGAAAACACAACAATGTGTATAGTGCATAGCACCCTACGGGATGCTACGACACCATACACGGAACGTTGTGCGCAAGCTAAAAAAAACCTCGTGCTGAAATGAAAAAACCGATAAGATTAATAATTTTAACCTTAATATTGGTTGGTTGCTCGGAATATAACACGGACAAAAATAAGGTTCAACAAATTGACAAATTACAGTCTGAAAATGATAGCCTGAAAACGATTATTAATAAAGATAAGCCTAAAATGAAAACTCAAATAAGCACATTTCTAACATTCCAAGAAAATAATGCTGAAGAAGCAATGAACTTTTGCGTAGAATTATTCGACAATTCTGAAATTATTGACGTTCAGCGATATGGAAAAGATGGATCAGCAAAAGATGGAACTATTATGAAAGCAACGTTTAAATTGAATGGAAAAGAATTTATTTGTAGTGATAGCCCTATAAAACACGAATGGGATTTTACGCCTGGAGTTTCTAATTGGGTAGAATGTGAAAGCGATGAAGAACTTAAAAAGTTTTTTGAAAAGCTATCAGAAAACGGAAAAGTTATGATGCCGATAGACAATTATGGTTTCTGTCAAAAGTTCAGTTTTGTGGAAGATAAATTTGGTGTTTCTTGGCAACTTAATTTACAATAAATTAATCAATAAACAGAACGTAAAAAGCCAGCGCACAACAACGTATATAGCTCATAGCTAATGAGTTGCTTAATCGAAGTTAAGGCATATTTGCGAGTCCGCCAAATTTTTAAATTTGGCTTATTGACAAAAAAAAATAATAAGTAAAATTTAAAAATTCGGCTTGTGGTTCAACCGAATGGATAGCGTGCAAATCAGCCCTACTGTTCTTATACAAACCCGTTGTGCTTCATTATGACCGAAAATTGAAATATTAGAAATGAACCTAGAAAAAATAGTTTTAATAAGTGAAATTTTAGCGTCTATTGCTGTTGTTGTAACGCTCGTATACTTGGCTAAACAAGTTAGACAAAGTACCCGAGTAAACAGAGCTGCCGCGAGACACTCATTGTCTGAATTCGCATTAGAACTCACTAAATTTAGAGCCGAACATTCTGACCGATGGGCAAAAGTAATGCAAGAGAAAGAATTGTCAGACGGAGATATAGAATTCAGAAAATGGAATCATATGATGTTATTGCTTCACGCTGAAACATATTTTCATCATTACAAATTAAGTCTAATGCCGAATAATCACTGGGACAACTATGCAAAATTTATAGTTGCAGCATTGAACTCACCAGGTTTTGAAGATTATTGGAATGAAGTGGGATTCGCATTTTCCAAAGATTTTTCTGATTGGATGAATAAGGTATTTGTAGAATCAAAAAAATAACGAAAGCACAACACCGTATATAATTTATTGCTACTTCTAGCCTACTTACGAAAATCCTCGCGGATTTTCTATTCGGTTTTTATTTGCTAAAATACGTGCTGACCCACGCAACGAAATCATACACAAACACGTTAGGTAGAATAGCCCATCGAGTGACGTGTAACGAAACTTTAAAAATCACTTTGTTTCTTTAGTGATTACTATTTCCACTGTCCAAAAGAACAATGATAAATCAATAGTATAATACATATATTGCCAACTACTAGACACATCAAAAGTTATAGTTGGAAATAGAAAGAATTGATATTCTTTGAGTTTTGGTTCAAACTAATGATAAAAGTTTATTTGCATAATTTTTAAAATTTCTATTGTTACACTCTATTCTACCTAACGGGCAGCGTATGGCTACGTATCGGGAAACGTAGTGGTCTATTTGGCAATTATAGCTAAACGCTGGGCAACTGCCACCTAACAACGCATAAGGCACATCGAGGCGCAGCTCAATCGGCTCTCCTGTGTATGCTACGCATCCACGAGCCTTATACGCTGCCCGTTATATGGAATTTAGGAATTTCGTCATTTTAACAAGAAAATATCAATAAGTTACAGATTATCGACTTAGTCACTGTTTCGTAGGAGAAGAACTGATGTAACACGGTAATGCTTCATCAAGGCTGACTCTTCATCACTTTTTTATCTATCAATTAGAATAACCAGGACAACGTCGAACTGTAACTGATTTTATAACTTTAATCACGATTGTACCGGCTGACAATAATGCGATTTTCAGTCATTTCGGACTAACTAATAATAACTTTTAGTCCAGATTTTACCGGCTGACAATGATGTGCTTTGAGCTCATTTCGGACTAACTTACAATGACGGACGAACAAAAAAACTCCATATAACAGTAGCTATAAATCATAGGGCGTGCAGTAGATTTGGCAAGTTCAGTACTTTGTAGTTTCTTTACCACGGCTGACAACTATTCACTTTGAAGGCCCTACGATTTATAGCCTTAGCGTTATGCAGCAGTCAAAAAGATCGCGAAAAGAACAAAAGAAATTAATATCAAAATTGTAAATTTGAGTTATGGATATAAATATTCAAAATAAGAAGATAGAATTAATTCAATGGTTATCAACTCTGAACGACGAGTCCATTATTGAAAAAGTAATGAAATTACGAGAGAATGAGAAAACGGACTGGTGGAAAGAAATTTCTAAAGAAGAAAGAAAATCTATCGAAAAAGGAATTCAAGACTCTGATTCCGGAAAATTAAAATCTCATTCCGAAGCGAAGAAGTTATATGAAAAGTGGTTATAAAATTCTGTGGACTAACCACGCTCTATCCGAATTAGAAAATACAATAGAATATTTAGAAGAAAATTGGACTGAGAGAGAATTGAAAAATTTCTCTCAAGAATTAGATCATACAATAGAATTAATTTCTAAAAATCCAGAGCTATTTCAAATTTCCAAAAAGAAGAAAAATATAAGAAGAGCTGTTGTAGCAAGGTTTAATAATTTATATTATCGGTTAAACGAGGATTCGATAGAAATACTATCCTTCTTTTCAAATAGACAAGATCCTGACAGAATTAAGTTTTGAGAAAACCGCTGCATAACAACGTATATCGCAAATGGCGGGTTTAATAGAAAAGAAGTAAATTAGTTTTCTTAACAAGCAAAATCGTTAAGCTGACAAATCCGCATTCATTAA
>NZQO01000108.1 GCA_002693605.1 Flavobacteriaceae bacterium | reverse complement strand
AATGAGAAAGAGCTTCCCAACAGTTTTTTGAACAGGCTCCAGTACCGCTTCAGTTGTAGAATTTCTATGTGCTCCCTGGCTAATTTCCAATAGAGGAAAAAGGCCAGAATGGGAAATAGAAGATAGTTTACATATACAAATGCGTAGCCCGAAACATCGTAATAATAGATAGAGATAAACACTATAAGATAGAAGAGTAATGCGGTTGCACCCTTAAAAATAGAGGCATAATTGCTTCCTTCCTTTACCAAGAAGTAGGAGTGGCTAATTCCCCCCGTAAAAAACACGGCGTAGAAAATAAAGGGAACCACTAAAATAATCCAAGGTGTGGGCGCTAATACCAATGCAACCACTAGCGAAATAAGAAATACAACTAACAGAGACAAAACAAGGAAGTTGATCTTGCTCGCCTTGCTGCGCGTATAGCTCATTAATAAGGCGGGAAAGCCAAATGCGATTAGGGATGCGCCTACCTCAATGACTCTCTTGTAAAATTCTAGCTCACCGTAATCGGGTTTGGTAAGGGAATAGGCAGCATAGAAAAGAACCAAGTACTCAAGGCCCCTGCTGAAGAGAATGGAGCTACCATATATGATATAATTTTTGTTCAGCAGGTTCACAGTGTGGCAGTTTTCTTCATTTAAATACAATATTGGCCACTTCTGCTTTAGACGTGGCACCTCAACGGCAATCCGGATCTACTACTACAGTAACTTCAGTTCTTGGATATTCCGCAAAAGTCCAGCACCTGTTTATCGGTGCGTATTGAATAAAAGTCCTTATGCGCTACGAGATATACGATTATATTGGCTTTATCAACCGCTTCTTGGTACGGCGTTAAATCCTCTTGTTTAAGGTTAGGTTCCACCCTCAATGTGGAAATTCCCTTATCCCGTAACGCATCGGCTACGGTCAGGGCGGGCGATTCCCTCAAATCATCGATATTGGGTTTGAAGGCCAACCCCATACACGCCACAATGGGTTCTTCGCCGTATTCTTGGGAATAGCGCAAGGTTTCGTTAATGATTTTCTCGATAACCCACAGTGTTTTATAATTATTTATGGTTCTTGCAGAGCGAATTATCTTACTTTCTTCCGGGAACTCCGAAACGATGAACCACGGATCTACGGCAATACAGTGGCCACCTACGCCCGTACCGGGCTGGAGTATGTTTACCCGAGGATGCCTATTTGCCAATGCAATAAGTTCCCAAACATCAATTTCAGCCCTGTCGCATATCATCGACAACTCGTTGGCAAAGGCAATTTGAACGTCTCGAGATGAATTTTCCACTAGCTTACACATTTCAGCAGTCCTGGCATTGGTTTCGTGAAGATCCCCCTTAACAAAATGCTGATAAAAGGCTACGGCTTTTTTAGTGCTCGTATAATCTAAACCACCAATAGCACGGTCGTTATGTTCAAGTTCATAGATTATGTTTCCGGGAAGCACTCTTTCAGGACAATAGGCAGTGTGTATTTTTCCCTTAAGTTCGGGCCTGGCGCTTACGATAATATCATAAACCTTTTGTGTAGTCCCAACAGGACTGGTTGACTCTACAATGACTAGGGCATTCGGTGCCAATGTTGGCAGTAGCTTAGTTACCGCAGCCTCTACATAGGAGAGATCAGGCACGTGCTCATCTTTAAAAGGTGTTGGTACCGCGATTAAATAAACATCGGCCCGTACGGGTTGTTTTGAAGCCTTTAGATATCCCTCTTTTACGACATGATGCACCAAGCCATCCAAATCCGGTTCCACGATATGGATCTCGCCCCTGTTTATTGTATCAATTACGTTTTGGTGTACATCAACCCCCGTTACGGAAATTCCCTTACTTGCTATTAGCGCCGCCGTAGGTAGGCCTATGTAGCCAAGCCCCATTACGACAACCTTTGGCTTTTTGGTCATGTTGTCAATTCTTTAAATATAAAATATATTGGCCTTAAAACGTCATCTTAATTAGAGCCATACTCAGTAATTAACGTGCCGTCTCGCTTAACGTTCTTACTCTTCTCACGAAAGCGATAAACAGCGTGATAAGGACAAAGAAAAACACAAAAACAATGGGCATTATAATTGCTTTTCTATCAAGTAGCGACCCCTTTTTTTCCAACATTGGTTTATTGAGTACAGACACGATGCCGTCGTCATACTTTACCAGTTCGGTTTTCAATTTCTGAATTTCATTTACCAAGCTGATTTTTTCCTGCGTAAGTAAATGAATGTTCCCGTTGTTAGCAGTATTCAAGTAAATCTGGTTACTGTTTGAAGTCGTGCTCAATTCGGTGCCATATACCTTCAAAATAGAGTCGATTGCATTTATATTCTGTTGGCTTGCCTGCACCTCCATTTGTGTATTCTCAATGGTGATTTCCTTAATTTCGTTGAAGGTAATGTTATTGTTAAGGTAGCTAAGCATCGCCTCGATAGATCGCATCGATGCATTTCCGGCGGTAACTATTGAAATCTTATGGATTTTATACTCGGGTATGAACATTTCTGAAAGGAGCAGGTCTTCCTCGTACTTAGACTGATCTAGTAATATTTCAATATTCCTATTGTTTGGATCGGTTTCCTCTATAATATCTAGGATATTCGGTACCGGTTCAATTTCTATTTCCTTGATCTTAAAAATATCGTCATAGTAGGTTTCAAGCTCGAAAAGTGCTTGCTTATCTTGCTCGTTAATTTTTTTCTTCAACTGTGCGACGGCATTGTACACGTAGTTGACGCTGTCGAAATTAAGCTGTACTATGAGGGTAGTTTGCTTTTCTGACTCTGCCTTAGACTCCATCCAATACCCTATGAGTATCCCAGAAATGATAACCACAGAAAGGGCAATCCAGTTTCGCAAGAAATAGGCTGACCATCGATAAATGGAAACCAAGAAGTTTTTGTACCCTTGTTTTACCTTGTTGTAAACGAAAAACAAATCGATTTCGTCGTTTCTATTCTTTTCCATAAGTAGAATTAATTAACATCCTCAAACTTTCCTCCCAATTTAGGGGGGCTATCTTAAACGGTCGCTTGATTTTATCAGTTTCCAAAACACTATTTTTCGGCCGCGCTGCAAATGTAGGATAATGGCTTGTTTTGGCAAGGGTTACCTCCTTAAATTGTGGATGTGCATCCAAAATTGCATTGGCAAAATCGTACCAGGTGGCGCTTCCCTCATTGCTAAAGTGATATACGCCATAATCCGCACTTTCATCCTGTACTATCTGCAGCAGGGCCTGTGCCAAATCGTTCGCATTTGTTGGCGTCCCCGTTTGCTCGGTGGTAATGGTCAAATCGCGTCCCGCGCTGGCGTGCTTGACAATGGTATTGTAAAAATTATGCCCGTACTGGGAGTACAACCACGAGGTTCGCACGATGTAATGCCTTGCTCCACTTTCAGTAACGTACTTTTCTCCCTTTAATTTTGAAGCGCCATATACATTTAACGGGTTTGTCGCATCGGTTTCCACATAGGAAACTTTCTTCCGACCATCAAAAACATAATCGGTACTAACGTGGAGCAGAAGCACATCGTATTCCGCGCAGTTCACGGCCAAATTTCGCACACCTTCTGCATTTACGGCATAGGCGCGCTCGGGTTCGCTTTCTGCCTTTTCCACATTGGTATAGGCAGCCGTGTTGATGCAGGCATAATACGAATTGCCTCGGAAATACGCTCCCACCGCAGCCGCATCGGTGATGTCCAATTCAGATTTATCTAAGAAGGTAAACGCAAATTGCGGAAAGCGCACCGCTGCATCTGCGATGCATCTTGCCAATTGTCCGTTGGAACCTGTTATTAGTATTTTCCTCATGAAATGACCTCCTTGAACGAAGGAAGCTGTCGGTCTTTTTCTGAAATGGTAATCACTTCGGTAGGCAGATGCCAATCCAAGCGTAAGGTTGCGTCGTCGAAACGAATACCTCCTTCCGAAGCCATGTCGTAGTAGTTATCGCACTTGTAGGCGAAAACGGAAGTTTCGGAAAGGGTTATGAAGCCATGGGCGAACCCACGGGGCACGAACAACTGTATGTGCTCTTGGTCGTCCAGTACGACCGAAAAATGTTGCCCGAAAGTTTCGGATTCCTTACGCAGGTCTACCACGATGTCCAACACCTTCCCCCGTGCAACGCGCACCAGCTTCGCCTGGGCGCTCGCTCCGGTCTGGAAATGCAGTCCACGAAGCACCCCGTAGCTGCTAACCGATTGGTTGTCCTGTACGAAGTTAACGGATAGTCCTGTAACCGCCTCAAAGCGCGCTTGGTTAAACGATTCGAAGAAAATACCGCGGGCATCTTTGAAAATAAGGGGCTTCAGCAAAAAACAATCGGATAAGGGGGTGTCAATTTTTTCGAGCATTACTCTAGTTGCATTAAATGTTTACCATAGCCGCTTTTAAGTAACGGTTTTGCAAGGGAAATAAGTTGGTCTTTCGTAATATAGCCCATTTCGTATGCGGCCTCTTCAATAGCACCAATTTTCAGTCCCTGCCGTTCCTCGATTACCTCTACAAACTGTGCGGCCTGCATGAGGGAGGCGAAGGTACCCGTATCGAGCCACGCGGTCCCCTTATCGAGTATGCTCACACTCAATTTTCCCTGCGAGAGGTAAACGTTGTTTACATCGGTTATCTCCAGCTCGCCCCGTGCGCTGGGCGAAATATTTGAGGCAATGTCCACTACGGTATTGTCGTAAAAGTAAATGCCCGGCACCGCGTAGTTCGATTTAGGTTTTTCTGGTTTTTCCTCTATGGAAAGTGCTTTCCCCTCCTTATCAAACGCCACCACGCCATACCGCTCGGGGTCATGCACGTGATATGCATAAATGATGCCCCCGTCCGGATTATTGTTAGCCTGTAGCAGCTCCTTCAACCCGGAACCGTAAAAAATGTTGTCGCCCAAAATGAGCGCTACCTTGTCGCTGCCAATAAAATCCTTTCCGATGATGAAAGCTTCGGCCAAGCCCTTGGGCTCTTCCTGTACGGCGTATTGAAAGGAACAGCCGTATTTTTTTCCGTCGCCCAATAATTTTTCGAATAAGGGAAGATCCTCTGGCGTGGAAATTATAAGTATCTCGCGAATGCCGCTATACATCAAGGTAGATAACGGGTAGTAAATCATGGGCTTGTCGTACACTGGCATTAACTGCTTGCTCACCGCAAGGGTCAATGGGTGCAATCGGGTGCCCGAACCGCCGGCTAGTATGATTCCTTTCATAATCTGTCGCTATTTTCTAGGTACCAAGAAACGGTTTTCTCAATTCCACTTTCAAAATTTTCGGCTGCTCGCCATCCTAGCTCGTTCTCTATCTTAGAGGCATCGATTGCATACCTGAAATCGTGCCCCGGCCTATCGGTCACAAAGGCAATTTGGTCGCTATACGAAGTGTCCTTAGGCTTCAACCTATCCAAAATGGCACAGATGGTTTGCGCAATATACAGGTTTTCCCGCTCGTTGCGCCCGCCAATATTATAGGTCTCGCCAATGCGGCCGGTATTCAGTGCCAATTCAATTCCCTTGCAATGGTCAAGTACGTACAGCCAATCGCGCACGTTCTTCCCATCACCGTAGATGGGAATGGCTTCTCCCGAAAGCGCCTTTCTGATGATTGTGGGAATAAGTTTTTCCTGGTGTTGCTGCGGACCGTAATTGTTTGAGCAATTCGTGGTTACCACCGGTAACCCGTAGGTATGGAAGTAACTGCGAACGATAAAATCTGACGATGCCTTGGAAGCGCTATACGGACTGTTGGGCGCATAGGGCGTTTCCTCAGTAAAAAGTCCGGTGCTACCCAGGGTTCCGTAAACCTCATCTGTTGAAACGTGAAGAAACCGCGCCTCGTTAAATTCATTGAGAAGTTGTTGCGGACCGCGCATCCACAAGCTGTAGGCCGCCTGCAGCAACTGAAAGGTTCCTACGATATTGGTATCGATGAAAGCCTTAGGCCCGGTAATGGAATTATCTACGTGACTTTCGGCGGCAAAATGGACCACCTGGTTAAATTGATATTCCTGGAACAGTCTATTTACCAATTCGGCATCGCAGATGTCACCCTTAACAAAAATCACATTTTTCAGGTCTAGGACACCTTCCAAATTCTTTAGATTTCCGGCGTAGGTAAGCTTATCCAACACGATAATCGTATCATCTGACTTTTCGGCCATATACGTGACGTAATTGGAACCGATAAACCCTGCGCCCCCGGTAACTAAGACTTTATTGCGATTCAAAATATTTTTTTAGGTTATTCTAAAATCTGTTTTAACATCTTTTCGGTAATTAAATAAGTCGGTTTCACACCACTCGTGCCCAATCCGCCCGAGGCTAGCGTACTTCCAGTTTCCAACGGGTTGTCTGATGCGTAATAAGCGTATCTTACCTTTACATTCGAACTTATGCTGCCGCGAATTCGTGCTGCGGCCTGTATGGCCTTTTGGTAATGCGCACCTTCCATTTCCAGACCAATCACATTCCAGGTAGAAGCGTGGAAAAACCTAAGCAAATCCCTGTTTTGGAGCGATGTGCCCAATACGGTAATCATCGTTCCGCTGCACAGATGGACACCGCTATCGGCAAAATCTGCAAGCGACAATTCATTCTCGAACGGATAATTATCGGCCGTGCCCTCAAATACGTGAGCCGAAGGTATCATAATATCTCCCTTGCCTCCTTCCAGAATGCCGGCCTTACCCATAATGGAAACCGAGGCTACGTTCATAAGCTGGTTTCTACCCGCTGTGGTTTCGTAGGGCTTCAGCAGCTCGTCCATAGTTTCGTATGCCTGCTCGCCAAAGGCATAGTCCATCACCAAAATCACCGGGGCTTCTGCGTCCGGTTCATTTCTGTCGCCAATAATATCAGACTTTGGTACCCTAGCGGTATCGATAATCTGCACGTCAATATTGGTGCCGCTGCTATCCTCGACGAACCACATGCCGTTTTTCAACGCGGTTTGCATTACGCGGTCCCGCAGCTTGCTATTGGTGGCATCGCTTAGCGCTTCGTAAACCTTGAACGCGCCCAATTTCTTATATTCTGAAGCCAGTGCCGCGGGAGCATACAGCGTGTTCATAACGCTGTGCATATTTGCGCTGATTATGTGCAATGGTCGTTCCAGTAACTCGTTTTCCTCCAGCGTTTTCTTGATGCGCATGGCCCATTTCTCACCGTGGATGTGGTGGCCAAGGCGCTCGCGAAGCACCGGACTGAAGGTAATGATGCGCTTTTGGCTCTGCACTACCTCCTCAATTGCCAATTTCCCCAGAAAGTAGATAATATTCAGAAATCGATCCGGGTCCTTCTTACCGGCGAAATATGGATAGACTTCCGTTACTTCCTCAAAGGTACGGCCCAGGAAATTTGCCGTATGGGTAAGGGCAATCTCCTTTTCTTCTTGCTTCAACTTCCCTTTTTTCAGGATGGCCTCCTCCAACTTCTTCCAATCTCGAATAACAGACCCCTTCTCATTGATGACCACGCGTTTCATGATCTTGTGAGATTCTATGTACAAAAACGTAAGGTGGGTTAATATATCATAAATTTCGGAACGGCCGCGTGTAATCTCAATATTCATTTGCTCTGCATCGATGCGGTAGCAATTCCTACGGCGCTTCAGCGGCACGATGGTTTCAAAATGTGAATTCTTGTAGCCCTCATCGCTCGTGAGGTTAATGTACCGGCATTCCTCAATTCCGTACGGGAGGCGGTCCATCACGTACAGCAGGCCTTGAAGCTCTATTTTTTCCTCGGAAATGGATCCGTAAATTTCGGGGCGAAGAATTAGCAAAGATTGCCGAAGGGTCTCGCCCGAAATGCCCATCGGTTTATAAAACCCGCGGTTAAAAAGGTGCCGCATGGTAATGTAGAGTCGCTCAATGGCCCCCGTGCTCTCCTGGGCGCGGGTTCTGGTATGTGATTTCGGTTTGCTCATTGCGGGTAAAGATAAGGTTTATTTTACGCTTTGAAACGAAGCAGCGCATCGGCAATTTTCCGGTCGTTGGACAGTCTGGGCACTTTGTTCTGGCCGCCCAACTTCCCTTGCGATTTCATATATTCCTGAAAGCCGTTCTTTTCAATGGCAGTAATGGTAAGGGGTTGCAGAATGTGCCCCTCAATTAAATCGAGGTAATAACTGTTTT
>NZQO01000107.1 GCA_002693605.1 Flavobacteriaceae bacterium | reverse complement strand
CCTTGGCGATGAAGGCGGCCATGGGTTCGCCCATCTGGCCGAGGCCGACAAATCCGAGTGTTTCAGGTATGGACATCTCAACGCTCCTCAGTCTGGTATTTGCGCAGTTCCAACCGCGCGATCTGGTTCTGGTGGACCTCGTCCGGCCCATCGGCGAGCCGGATGGCGCGGGCGCGGGCATAGGCGTAGGACAGGCCGAAATCATTCGAGACACCGGCGGCGCCATGGGCCTGAATCGCCCAGTCGATCACCTGCGCGGCCATGTTCGGCGCGACGACCTTGATCATGCCGATCTCTTTGCGGGCCTCTTTGTTGCCGACCTTGTCCATCCGGTCGGCAGCCTTCAGCGTCAGCAGCCGGGCCTGATCGATCAGGATGCGCGATTGCGCGATGCGTTCGCGGGTGACGCCCTGATCCGAGAGCGGCTTGCCGAAGGGGCGGCGTTCGAGCGCGCGTTTGCACATCTTTTCGAGCGCCACCTCGGCCTGACCGATCATCCGCATGCAGTGATGAATGCGTCCCGGCCCAAGCCGGCCTTGGGCGATCTCGAAGCCGCGGCCTTCGCCGAGCAGGATGTTCGACGCGGGCACCCGCACATTGTCGTAGATGATCTCGCCATGGCCGTGCGGCGCATCCGAGAAGCCAAAGACCGGGATCATCCGCTTGATCGTCAGGCCGGGCGTGTCGCGCGGCACGAGGATCATGCTCTGCTGGCGGTAGGGTTCGGCCTCGGGATCGGTCTTGCCCATGACGATGAACAGTTTGCAGCGCTTGTCGCCCGACCCGGAGGTCCACCATTTGCGGCCGTTGATCACATACTCATCGCCATCGCGTTTGATCGTCAGGCTGATGTTGCGCGCATCCGACGAGGCGACATCGGGTTCGGTCATCGAGAAACAGGAGCGGATCTCCCCCGCCAGCAGCGGCTCCATCCATTCCTTTTTCTGCGCGTCCGTGCCGAACCGTTCGAGCGTCTCCATATTGCCCGTGTCGGGCGCCGAGCAGTTGAACACTTCGGCGGACCAGGGCGCGCGGCCCATGATTTCGCACAGCGGCGCGTATTCCAGATTGGTCAGCCCGCCGCCGCGACGGCTCTCGGGCAGGAAGAGGTTCCACAACCCGGCCTCGCGGGCTTTGGGCTTGAGCTCTTCGATGATCGGCACGGCGCCCCAGTTTTCCCAGCTCTCCACGCCATAGCCCATCTCCTGAAGCTGGCGGGCGTAGAGATCCTGATTGGGATAAATGTGCTCTTCCATGAAGTCATTCAGCCGCTTGCTGAGGTCTTGCACCTTCGGGCTCGGGTCGAAATCCATTGATTTTACTCCATTTTTCTCTGGCGCAGAGCCAGTCTTCAGGCCGCAGGAGATCGTCGGCCCAAATTGGGCCGTCGCAACACCTTCACGGCGATGTTCGGTTTTTCAGATCGGCGCGGCCGTTACGGGCCTACGATTGTCGTCCCTCCGTCCACGACGATAACCTCCCCAGTGATGAACCTGGCCGAGGGTCCGGCCAGAAAGGTGGCGACGCCGCCGATGTCTTCGGGCTCGCCCAGACGCCGGACCGGCGTGCGGGCGATGCGGTCGTCGCGAAGTGTTTCGTTTTCCCACAGCGCGCGGGCGAAATCGGTTTTCACCAGACCCGGCATGATGCAGTTCACGGTGATGTTCTTGGGCCCCCATTCCACCGCCAGCGAGCGGGTGACGCCGACATCTGCGGTTTTCGAGATGCCATAGGCGCCGAGCGTGGCCGAGCCGCGCAGACCGCCGATGGAGGAGACGATGATAAAGGCCCCGCCGCCCGCCTCGGCCATATGCGGCATGGCGGCATTGGCGAACCAGATGGCGCTGTGGACATTCGAGGTCATGACCTTGTCAAAGGCCTCGTCCGAGAGTTCGGCCAGCGGGCCATAGACCGGGTTGACCGCGGCATTGGCGACGAAGATGTCGATCCGCCCCCAGGCCTCGTGGGTCTTGGCGACCAGGGCTTCGCACTCGTCGCGGCGCGAGATGTTGCAGGCCACGGCCATGGCCTCGCCGCCCGCGTCCTTGATTTCCTGGACCGCTGCCTCGCAGGCCTCGATCTTGCGGCTGGCGATGGCGACCTTGGCACCCATCGCGGCAAGGTGGTGGGCAATCGACAGGCCGATGCCCTTGCTGCCGCCGGTCACGATGGCGACCTTGCCGTCGAGAGAAAATGGGTTCTTCATGGTGCTGTCTCCGTTCTTGAAATCGCTCATGCCGGCTCATCCCCCATCCGCAGCTGCAGCCGCGTGCCGTCATAGGGATGGGCCTCGGCCACCGCTTCGTTGAGCTCGACCCCCAGACCGGGCGCCGTGGGCGGGATGATATAGCCCTCTTCCCAGCGGATCGGCGTGGTGAGGATCTCGGCATGGAAGCCGCCCCATTGTTCGATGCCTTCCATGATCAGGAAGTTGGGGCTGCAGGCCGAAAGCTGAATATTGGCGGCGCCGACGATCGGTCCGCAGAAGAGATGCGGCGCGATCTGGGCATGGAAGGCCTCGCCCATCGAGGCGATCTTCTTGGCCTCCAGAAGCCCGCCAACCCGGCCCAGGTTCATCTGCAGGATCGAGGCTGCGTCCTGCCGCAGCAGGTCGGCAAATTCATATTTGGTGGTCAGCCGCTCGCCGGTGGCGACCGGGATGCGGGTGCCTGCGGCCACCCGCGCCATGCCCGCGATATTGTCGGGCGGCGTCGGCTCTTCGAACCAGAGCGGGTCATGCGGCTCGAGCCGCCGGGCGAGGCGCAGCGCGCCCGAGGGCGACATCTCGCCATGGGTGCCGATCAGGATGTCACAGCGCGCGCCCACCGCTTCGCGCACCCGGGCGGTGTAGCGGTCGGCAAAGTCGAGCGTTTCCATCGACAGCTGGCGCGGATCAAAGGCGGTATAGGGGCGTGCGGGGTCGAATTTGAGCGCGGTGAACCCCTGCGCCAGATATTCCAGGGCCCGTTCGGCGGCGGCGTCGGGGTCGTCATAGACCTCTTTGTTCGACGCGGCCTCGGGCGGGGCGTTGAGATAGGTATAGCTGCGCAGCCGCTCATGGACCTGACCGCCGAGCAGCTCGTAAACCGGCTTGTCCAGCGCCTTGCCGATGATGTCCCAGAGCGCCATTTCGATGCCGCTGAAAATGCCCATGACGGTGGGATCGGGGCGCTGCGAGAACCCGGCGGAATAGACATGGCGGAAGTGGCGTTCGATCTTGAACGGGTCGGCCCCGGTGAAATGACGGTCAAAGAGATCGTCGATCATCGCGGTCAGCGCCTTGGGATGAAAGGCCACGCCGTAGATTTCGCCATAGCCCACGATGCCCGTGTCGGTCGTCACCTTGACAAAGACCCAATAGGGCCCGCCGCGGTGGATCGATGTATTGCCGACCACGAAGGTCTTGATATCCTTAAGCTTCATCCGTCTTCTCGCGTCTGTGTTCGTGTGAGTTTCATGTCAGGCGATGTCCTCGAGGATCATGTCGGCGGCTTTTTCACCGATCATGATGCAGGCGGCATTGGTGTTGGCCGAGACCAGCGTCGGCATGATCGAGGCATCGGCCACCCTGAGCCCCGAGAGGCCCTGCACCCGCAGCCGCGGATCGACCACGGCGGCGCTGTCGCTGCCCATCCGGCAGGTGGAGCTTGGGTGAAAGATCGACGAGCCATTGGCGCGCACATAGTCCAGGAGGGCCGCGTCATCCTGCACCTCTTGGCCCGGCAGGATCTCGGCGCTGACATAATCGGCGAGCGCCGGCTGGGCCGCGACTTTGCGCACCAGCTTCATCCCGGCAACCATGGTGGCGCGGTCTGTTTCGGTGTCGAGGTAATTGGGCTGGATCGCGGGTTTCTGACGGTGGTCCGGCGCAGAGATGCGCACATGGCCGCGGCTCTCGGGGCGGAGCTGGCACATGGTGACGGTGAAGCCGGAAAACGGGTCAAGCTGCCGGCCGCGTTTCTGGGCGCTGTAGCGCAGGAAGTGGAACTGCACATCCGGGGTGGCGCAGTCGGGGCGGGTCTTGGCAAAGACCCCGACCTGACCGGCAGAGAGCGACATCGGCCCCGAGCGATCCTTGAGCCAGCGCAGGGCGGTTGCCACTTTGCGCGGCCAGCTTTTGACCTCGTCATTGACGGTCACCGGCTGCGAACAGCGGTAGGTGCTGCGGCAGGTGTAGTGATCTTGCAGGTTCTCGCCCACCTCGGGGAGATCATGCGCCACATCGACGCCCCGGTCGCGCAGCAGGTCGCCATCGCCGATGCCCGAAAGCTGCAGGATCTGGGGCGAGTTGATGGCACCGGCGGCGAGCAGGACTTCGCGGCCCGCTTTCAGCAGCTTGATCTCGCCGCGATGTTCGACCTCGACACCGGTGACGCGACGGCCCTCGAGGATCAGGCGGCGGACCATCGTATCGGTCTGCACATGCAGATTGTCGCGGGCGCGGGCGGGTTTGAGATAGGCGGTGGCGGCGCTGCTGCGCAGCCCGTTGCGGGTGGTCACCTGAAAATAGCCGGCACCCTCCTGGCTGCGGCCGTTGTAATCGGGGTTGGTCGGGATACCGGCCTGCGCGGCGGCGGCGATATAGGCATCGCAGAGCGGATTAGCGCTCGCCCGGCTGACGCCGAGCGGTCCGTCGCGGCCGTGGAATTCTTCGTCGATCTGGTCGATGGAGGCGCCTTCGGCCCGGCGGAAATAGGGCAGCACATCGGCAAAGCTCCAGCCGACATTGCCGAGCTGGCGCCAATGGTCGAAATCCTCGGCCTGACCGCGGGCATAGACCAGCCCGTTGATCGAGCTGCAACCGCCGAGCACCTTGCCGCGCGGCCAGTCAAAGGCGCGCCCGGCGGATTGCGGCACGGCGTCGGTCTGATAGTGCCAGTTGATCCGGGCATCATCCATGGTCCGATAGTAGCCGATGGGAATGTGAATCCACGGGTTGCGGTCCTTGGGCCCGGCCTCGAGCAGCAGCACCTTCAGCCCCGGTTTGGCGCTCAGCCGGTTGGCCAGAACGCAGCCCGTGGACCCGGCGCCGACAATGATGAAATCATAGAGCGTCTCGGTCATTGCCCGGCGGCCTCATCCAGCTCGGCCTGTGCGGCGGAAAACTCTGCCATCTCGGGGATTTCCCACGCCTGCCCCGGCTGGGCGGCGATCAGGGCCTTGGTGTAGTCATTCTGCGGCGCGTTGAAGATCTGACTGACGCCGCCGCGTTCGACCACCTCGCCATGTTTCATCACCAGCACCTCGTCGCAGACCTGAGCGGCCACGCGCAGATCATGGGTGATGAAGATGACGGTGAGGCCAAGCCGGTCGCGGATGTCGTTGATCAGTTTCAGCACTTCGCGCTGGATCGACACGTCGAGCGCCGACACCGCCTCATCCGCGATGAGCACCTTCGGATTGACCACCAGCGCCCGCGCGATGCAGAGCCGTTGCCGCTGGCCGCCGGAAAACTGGCTCGGGTAGCGGTGCACCGAGTATTTCGGCATCCGGACGATTTCCAGCAGCTCATAGACCCGCCGCCAGGCCTCTTCGCGCGGGACGCCGAAATTCACCGCGCCTTGGATCAGCTGGCTGCCGATGGTGCGGCGCGGGTTGAGCGAGCCGTAGGGGTCCTGAAAGACGATCTGGATGTCTTGCCGGTGCTTGCGCAGCTCGGCCGAGCTCTGGCTGGCGAAATCGACGCCGGAGATGTCGATCTTGCCACTGTCAGGGTCGATCAGCCGCATCAGGCAGCGCACCAGCGTCGTCTTGCCGGAGCCGGATTCGCCCACGATGCCAAGGGTTTCACCACGGCGGACCTGAAAGGAGATGTCCTTGACCGCATGGACCGTGCGGCTCTTCTTGAAGAGCGTGCCGGCGGTGTGAAAGGTCTTTTTCAGCCCTTGCACGTCGATCACCACGGGGTTTTCCGAGGCGACATCCTCGCTCTCTTCCATACGGCGCGGTACGGCGTCGATCAGGGCGCGGGTATAGGCGTGCTGCGGGTTGTTGAGAACCTCGTCCGCGGTGCCCTGTTCGACGATCTCGCCCTGCCGCATGACCACCACGCGGTCGGCGATCTCGGCCACCACGCCAAAATCATGGGTGATGAACATGATGCCTGCGTCATGACGGGCGTTGAGCTGTTTGAGCAGCTTGAGGATCTGCGCCTGCGTGGTCACGTCGAGCGCGGTGGTCGGTTCATCCGCGATCAGCAGCTTGGGGTCCAGAGCCAGCGCCATGGCGATCATGATGCGCTGCCGCTGCCCGCCCGAGAGCTGATGCGGGTAAGAGCCAAAGAGCCGTTCGGGATCGGGCAGATGCACCTCTTCCAGCAGTTTCAGCGTGCGCTTGCGCCGCTCGGCCTTGCCGTAGGCGCGGTGAACACGGAACACCTCTTCGATCTGTTCGCCCACCGGATAGGCGGGGTTGAGCGCGGTCATCGGCTCTTGGAAGATCATCGCCATGCGGTCGCCGCGCAGGGCGTTATGTTCATTCGGATCGAGATCCAGGACATTGCGGCCTTCGAATTCGATCTCGCCGCTGGTGACTTTCAGGCTCGACGACAAGAGCCCCATGGTCGCCAGTGAAGTGATCGATTTGCCCGAGCCGGATTCGCCCACCACGCAGAGGATTTCCTTGGGGCGGACGTCAAAGCTCAGGTTTTCGACCGCATTGGCGCGTTCGATATGCACCGGCAGTGCGACGGTCAGGTTGCGGATGGAAAGAACCGGCTTGGCTGTCTCGGTCATTGCGTCGCCCTCAGCTTGCTGTGTCATCTGCGCCTCCATCAGTTCCGATCCTCCGGTGCGGTCACATCGCGCAGCCCGTCGCCGACGAGGTTGATCGCCAGCACCAGCATGAACAGCGCGGTGCCGGGAACGGCGATGAGCCAGCCATCAAAGAACATGAGCCCCTTGGCGTCCGAGATCATCAAGCCCCAGCTCGGCGCCGGCGGTTGCACCCCCAGACCGAGGAAGGAGAGCGCCGCCTCGAGCAGGATGGCATGGGCCATCTCGAGCGTGGCGATCACGATGATATGGTTCGAGATATTGGGCAGCACCTCGACAAAGAGGATGCGCGGTGTCGAACTGCCCAGCGCGCGGGCCGAGGCCACGAAATCCAACTGGCGCACCTGTTGCGTCGCGCTGCGCATGACCACGGCAAAGCGGTCCCAGATCAGAAACCCGAGCACCAGGATCACCACGGTGAGCGACGAGCCGACGATGCTCACCACCGCGAGGGCCACAAGGACCACCGGCATCGACAGCCGGGTGGTGATGATGAAGTTGATCACCATATCGACGCGGCCGCCGAAATAGCCGGCGCAGACGCCGAGCACGGTGCCGATCACGCCCGAGATCAACATCGCCGAGAACCCGATGAGCAGCGAGATCCGCGCGCCATACATCAGACGCGAGAGCATATCGCGCCCCAGGTGGTCGGTGCCGAGCACATGGTCCCATGTCGCCTTGGGCGAGTCGAACCAGACCGGCGGG
>NZQO01000106.1 GCA_002693605.1 Flavobacteriaceae bacterium | reverse complement strand
GGCTGCAAAGTTTCCCGGACAATTATCTATTTATGGGTAGCCGCGGCGACCAGTTCCATCAGGTTGGCAATGCAGTACCGCCGTTCCTAGCACTTCAGATCGCAAGGGTAGTCAGGGATATCGTCAGTCGGTGACGCGGCGAGAACGCGCCCGCCATGTCATCTTGCTCACATCAGCTCAGGAAAGCTCTTGTCCGGCACTTTCACCTGCAGGGACTTCACCTTGGCCCAAAATTCAGGACGCTTTGCCGTCTCGGAGAACTGTCGGCCACCGCCCAGTTTCTCGAAAGCTGAGTTTACTTCGACAGCACAGTTCCAGCAGACTTCAAGCAATTGGGAGGAGACCCCCTGCCGGTTCCAGATCTGTTCCAGGTCGAGGCGTTGCCCCAACTGCTGGGCAACGAGTGCCACCGTGTAGGCGGTCACATTCACATAGCCTTGGTGGAAGATGCTCTTGGCCTCCTTTCTCTTGATCATCTGCTCGATAGCCTTGAAGAGCAGTACCTTCGCGATCAGCTCCTTGTACCACCTGTCGTTCAGCGGTTCGGGAACGATACCCGAATCCTCGTCCAAGGCTGACATGAAGGCGGCAAAATTCTTTTCACCTCCTAGGGCAACTTGAGACGGCTTCCCACGCCATGCCTCATGATACTTGGCCACGTCATTCTTCGTCAGTCTGCGTCGCGTCGGTATTTCCTCTTGGAAGGCACGCTTCTGCGCCGGGGTTCTCCCGCGACGCAATAGCTCGACCTGATAGCTGCCAGCCGCCCGCTCGTAGAACCAGCGGCCCGTCCCATCCGGACACCAAGTATCGTTTGCCAACTTCTCGAGCTGAACGTGGATCGAGCGATTGGCTGAGAGGTCCGAGTTTTTCACGGCGTTCTGGCTGTTTGCATAGCGCGAGATGTTCGAGATCAGGTGCTCTCGACCGTTCTCGTCATCATTCTTGAGGATGATGATCTTGGCGGGAACACGGACCTTGGACAGGTCGATGTCCTTGTTGTCTCTAGTCGCGAAGTAGATCGAAGAGGTCGTCTGCCCCCCATTCACTATCTGAAGCCCACTGATGCGAGCAATTCCAGTCGTACCATCTGCCCGCTGGATCAGTTCCGCTTCATCGCAAACAACGACCAAACCATTGTTGAAGGCCATGAAGTGCCCCGGCTCTCCAGCCAATGTCGTGGCGATGCCCTTGTTCACCTTGCCTCGCGCACCAAGAAACGAACGCACGTTCGCCTCTAAAAGAAGCGTATTGTACCGCTCGTAGAGAGCCCGAATGACCTCTCCGGGAATAGCTGCCAAAGCATAGTCGTAGTCGAGCTCTGCATCGGGCACGTGAACACACGGGAGAGGCGCCTTGAGTACTTGCTCGAAGTTCACGACGATTTCATCTCGGACCTTGCCCGAGGAATGGCGGAAGAGGCGCTCTATATCCATCACCTCGACCTGCAACAGTCGACCTTCGACGTCCTGCGGTTTCAGACGCTTGGATTTCGTACGGCCATCGGTCAGGACGAAGATCCGGAACTGGTCCAGCTCGGCCCATTCCTTCTCCAGAATCTCGACAAGACCGATGATCTCGCTGGATGGATCCAGTTTCTGAAGTAGCTTTCCCCGTGCGCAGGTTAGCGCGAAGTTGACCGCCAGTTTGGCAACCAGCTTGATGTCCGAGTCGGAGATCTCGGAGACTTCCGGACTGCCTAGGAAGTGACTGACGAAGAGATCGATCCGCGTCTGGTCGTCAGAGATGCTGTAACCCGACAGACGGAGATTTGCATTCCCGACCTTGCCAGACCAATGTGCCACTTCCGGCTGTTCCGTTATGCCTGCTTCGCCGATGTCATCCATGACAGTCTCGGCGAAAACCAGTTCCTCGGAAGGAAATTCACTCTCCGGATCACGCAGACGCTCATCCACGATGCCACGAACCCGTTCCAAGAACTCGGTATGAAATTTCTCCAGTTCCACTATTGGTCTACTCCAAGTTTTTCGAGCATCTCTTCGACAGTACAGCGCGCAGTCTTGATCGTCGCCACGTCGAGATCATAGGTTGCGGAAGTGACCTGAAGGGGCAATTTGTTCCGCCGGAGGCACGGAAAATCCTCTTCTACCGGGAAGCAGGAAAGCTCGACTACCGTCAGGGGGCGGTCGTATGAGGCCGCGTGCTCATCGAAGTATCGGCAAGCGAAAAGAATGGCCTCAAAAAGTTTCCCGCTACCACTCTGGCCTATCTTTTTTCGCAGGTAATCCACCAGTTGTTTCAAGGACTGACCCTCAGGGTCCTCCACGAACTGCACGCCCATCAGGAACATGGGTAGCCGATTGGTGTCCAGTTGCTCGACACTGTTGATTTTGGCACGAAAGCCGCGAATGGAAGCAGTCGACTTGATCTCGACGGCACCACTTCCGACGTGAAAATCCTGTGCTGCCTTGAATGGACCTTGCCAAGTGTCCAGTGCGGCTTGGGCGTTACCCATTTGCTCCATCAGGCGTTTGAGGAACTCCAACTCGCCTTGGAGCCCTGCCTGCTTCTCCGGAGACAGGGGCTTGGAGCGATCTGCGGACATGAACTTCTGCCAGTCGGCGACCCTGCTGAGAAAGGCCTCAAGAAGCGATTTCGAAGAGCCGTTTCCTTTGGCTTCCACATGACGAAGCACGTCGACAGCCATCATGGAGAAGAGTTCATTAGCGCCTTCAGGGGAGCGCACAAGCGCCAGCATGGGCTCACCGCTCTCCAATTCCTTCTCTGCCACTCGCATGACATCGAAGCCCGTACCCTTGGGCAATTTCAATCCCGCCGGTATCAGGCGAGGAGGAATCTTGACGAGGATTGCCTCACGGTCTCCGGGAGCGATGCGCCCCGCGAGAAGTTGAGCATGAGGCAGTACGGCAAGTACGTTAATCCGCCATGACGCATCCGTCCCAACCGGAAAGAGTGCTCCCCAGATCTGGTCAAGACCACGTTCAGTCCACGTCTGCATTGATCTCCCCCCACGCGACAGAGTTCGCCATGTAGTCGGCATTGCTGACAGTCTTGCGGGATGTACTGCCTGGGAAACTGATGGCCCAAGCGAGTATCGGCGGGCAATCGGTCAGTGAGTAATTGCTGCTGCGCATTGGATCAATCAGATAGAGAGTGAGCAATCCACGATTTCCAGTGGGTTTCAGACCATAATCCGCTCCCTTGGGGCCGAGGACGTGGCGGATTGCGGCGCCTCTGGGTTCGTCCGGCTCTGCTTTCTGCTGCCCTCGTTCGGCGTCTTGCTGCCAAGTTCGGCGAGTATGCTCCATTGCTGCATTCCATTCAGCCTCGGTAAGGCCAATTGCCTGATCCCAAGAGGAGATGAGTGTTTTGATGGAGTGTCTTCCGTCTTCCTTTCCAGTGAAGCTCCGCTGTAGCATGCCTACCGAGTGCTCTCCCAAGGCTTCGGACTTTGGAGCACCGCCAGCACCGACCACGGCCACGGTCCACTCTTCGAGTTCTCCATCGGTGTTCACTGCGCGAATAAAATCAGCGATCAGCGGAGACACCACCCGAAAGGCCGACGGGTGCGTCTCATAGGAGCGCAAGAAGTCGATGACCTTTTCCGCTGGCACCCCACGCCACCAGCGGCCTGTCCAGTGTCTGTTTCCGGTGTGAAAGTCAGGCATTCCTGCCAGATCCTGTCCCCCTCCGAGCGAGCGGACGAACCTGTCCCCTGCATCAAGGTTCCGCTTGAGAACGTCTTCATCTTTCGAGAATGTAATTGTCTGTAGTAGATCGCCTGAAAAAGTCAGGAACACAGGTTTGGCGCTCTTCATTTTGGCGCGCGACGTGATCGTCATCGAAGAGTGTGATTTCACACGCAATCCGAATTCGCGCGGGGTCGCGCCCTGAGCAGCCATGTTGTCGAATTCCTGCCGTAGCTCTTCAGCGGCATCCGCAATGTGTCCGAACCATTTCACCATGTCCTCAGTGGTGTAGAGCCTGCAGACGTCGAGGTAGCCATCGCGATAGCCGAACCAGCGCCCCATCTGCATCAAAGTGTCGTACATTCGCGCCGTGCGCAGGAAATAGCTAGTGCATAGTCCCTCCAGGGTGAGGCCGCGGGCCAGCTTGTCACCTCCGACCGCGATGACCTTCAAACCGGTACTGTCATTTTCGGCATAGTCGAGCGCCTCCTTGGCGGAACCGTTGATCTCGCGAACCTCGATGTCCTCGAGCACTTCGGGGAGCACTTCCCGAAGTTGATGCCATCCTACGACCAGATTGTCCGCCTCGTAAGAAAATACGCGACTTATCGTATTCATACCATGCATGAAGTCTCCCTCGTACTCGGCCCGCATCAGCTTCTCGGTCTCTTCGAGTTGTATTCCCCGTGACCAGCGGCGTTTAAGCAGGCGAACATACTCACTAACTTGGGCGACCACTTCTCCTTGCACCGAAGTGAACCTCGAGACGTGGATGAGCATCGAGGAGTGTTTTGCACCTTGGCCACGCAATTTTCGCACTGCACAGGCGTAGACGAACGAACGGATCGCTTCTTTCATGCTTTCAGGAAGCCTTGGCTCACCTCCGATTGTCGGCCTGTACCCGTTTTTGTGCCGTTGAGGCATCCACTCGGAGTACTCCTCCTCAGCAAGCGCACGGACCAAGGGAAGCTCTTCCGGTATGGAGTTACTTGTTCCGAAAACGCGACCGGGTCCGACATAGTTGCTGGGTGCTGCTAAGCTGCTGATGAATGCCGAAGGGAAGAGATCCGGTCCATGCTGCTCAGTCTGCCCCTGGCTATGGATGAAGATGTTTGCAAAAGGTGTCGCAGTATATCCGACGTACGCCTTGCGCGTGAAAGAATGAAGGATTTGACGGATCAGTCGGTTTATCGTCGTAGGATCATGCTCCGTATCGACGTTACCGAAATCGTCCACTGGCTTCTCGCCTGTATCCACCGAACCATGATCAGATTCGTCGTCAATTATCAACAGTGGCAACTTGGACACGAGCTTGCGTTTGGTATTCGGATCCTCAGTATCCCATGCGTGATTGTCTATCCAGTACTGGAGGCGCTCCAGCACCGTCTTGTTCTTCTTCACTACAAACAGCCACGGTTTTTCCTCTGGACTGATCGCAAGACTGTTGGCTCGATGCTTCGTAAAATCACCTCGGTCGCTACGGTTTGTCGCACAGTTCGGTCGGTAGCTCTGATCAGTGTCCAGTAGCCCGACACCAACCCGAGGAAGCTCTTCTACGTTGACGAGAGTGGCATAGCCGAGGAAGCCTTCATCTAGGCGGATCTGCGTCTGTGCTCGAAGGTTGTTATGAAGGCCGGCAAGCACGATGACGATCTTGTATCCGGCATCCGCCGCCTTGCAGATGAGACCCGTATAGTTGCCGGTCTTCCCCGACTGGACGTGCCCAACGACAAGGCCACGTCTATCCCAAGCTCCAGGCCTCTTCGGATCCTCGAGGTTTCCGAGGATGTCGTCAGTCGCAGCGTCGAGTCCTTCTACGGCCGACAACGGCAACGTTTCCTCCAAGTGCTCAGCATATCGAGGCCAGTACTTCCAGCCCTTCTTCCGGTCGGCATTGAGCCAAGGTTGATGATCTTCCCCGCTCTGCAAGGTGGCGCTCTTGCCAGCGCTGCGACTGAAACGACGAATGAGCTCGAGCACGACCTCATTCCTGTCAACAGTCTCGAAGGCATCTTCCATGATGATTTCAAGTTTTGTCAGCTGGCGCTCGATGAGATCTGGTGTCACTTCGTCACCAGTCTTCTTCACGTGCCGATCCAGCAATGTTTGAGCGGTCTTGACCACGTCCTGAAAGGCGTTTTGCATAAATCTTTCCTGTTTCAATCACTTCGGAGCATGGCGATCAGCTCCGGTCTCTCGTCGAAAGGTGCAGTTCTGCCCAGTCGGGCAAGCGCCTCCTCCGGTGTCATCCTTCGATCCTCCGTGAAGGCATCGAAGAGTTCGTGCATCATTTCAAGTATTTGAGCGTCCTTCTCATCGGACAGACTGCTCCTTGGCGGCTCGCTATCTTCGGTCGTGTCCAACCATATCCGCTGCACCGGAACGGTTCCTTCCACAAGCTTAAGCAATGCCTCGATCTCCTTTCTGAGCGGGCCGGCCTTGCTCAGCACGGATTGGACCAGAGCATGGTCTCGAAAAATTCGGTAGGTCGTGCTTTCCTGCTTGCGATAGGCCTGCCAGACATCGGGAAGCGCCTCCTTCGAACCCGTTCCTGCGGCAATCAGTCGACCTCGATGGGCGAAGACTCTGCGGGCTCGCGCCCGCGCTTCTTGGGCAATGCGCGTCAGGTTCGCCCGCAGTGTAACCGGAGGGGTCGCGGTCGACTTGAGGATATTAATGTTCCAGGCTGAATCGGCAGTATTTGGGATATCCAGCATGATCCGGGCAAGTCGATGTGGTTCATCACGTGTGAACTGCCTTCCCCGTTCATCCCTAAGTTTGAGCCAGCCCCCAAGAGCGATAAGGCGCCGATTGCGATAGATGTAGAAACCCTGCTGCGCAGTCCATCCCCCGGGGCCGGCAGCCAATTTCAACTCCTTCTCCGTAAGCATATCCTTGTGAGGCAGGACGTGGACCTGCACACCGATCGCGTATTGCCCTCCGATCCTAAGGACTGGCCCCTCAAAAGCCTTCCCGGGATGCCCGGTCATGAATGGATCCCAAGGTCTGACAACACGCCCGTTCAATCTAACACTGACTGTCCCATCAGCGATCAGTCGGTGGAACGTCATCGCAAGATGGTCCTCGATAGCTTCGGCGAAATCGTGAAAGTCACTCTCCCTGAACCCGGGTACGACGACGCGATCCAGCACTTCCCAGAATACCAAGGTCCCATGCTCTGTCGGCGCTAGGTTGGCGACGATAGCCTCCGACCCTGGCGCGGGGCCCTCGTGGAGCGACCAGTCGGCCCCTTCAGCAGTCTGGAGCTGATTAAGATCCCATCTGAGAGTGGCCATCTGCTCATCCGGAACACGACTGACAACCGTCAGTCGGCGTGCCTGCGAGAAGCTGGCAGTCTTTAGCCCCATACCGAACCGGCCGAGGTCAGCCTCGTCCCGTTCGTCTCTGGGATCCTTGGCCCCGAGCTGCATTGCCTGCTCGAGCTCCGCATCGCGCATGCCGAAACCGTCGTCTCGAATCGCGACCCAGCTATTTTCCCCGGCCCACTCCAGCCTGACATCCACATTCCGTGCCGCAGCAGAGATGGAGTTGTCAACGATATCTGCAATTGCCGTTGCCGGCGAGTAGCCGAGTCCGCGCAGCGACTCCACCATTGCAGCAGCCCTAGGGGGAGCCTGCCGAATGCCATTTTTCATCAGAGGAATTCCCTTAATACCTTGGCCTTTGCAGGATGGCGCAGCGTGTCCAGCGCTTTGGCCTCGATCTGGCGGATCCGCTCACGCGTCACGCCATAGATCTGCCCAATCTCCTCGAGCGTCATTTCATCCCCACCATCCAAGCCGAAGCGACGTGTCAGGATATCCTTTTGTCGATCTGGGAGCCCATCAAGCATTTCGTCCAGCACGGGCCGGAGTTCGTACCAAGTCGCAAATCTCGCTTCGTCATTTTCCACAATCCAAAATTCATCAACGATTTCAGGTTTAAAGGTGACCGGAAAGCGTGGTGTGCTCAATGCCTTTTCGATTTCCTCGGAAGTGAGCTCGTCGATTTCGGGAAACTCATGAATTTCCGGAATGCGACCATGCTCTGCTTCAAATGCAGCGATAAATTTGTCGATTTTCTTGAGGCGTTCTTGAAAATGCACAGGTAGCCGAATATCGCCGCCAAAATCCTGCACGGCTCGATCAATCGTCTGTCGCATCCAGAACTGTGAATAGGTCATGAAGCGATAGCCGCGGCTGGCATCGAAACCATCCAATGAGCGATCAAGCCCGAAAAAACCATCTTGGAAGGCGTCCTCCATGCGCACTCGATCGCGCATTCTGCGAGCGGCAAAGCGGCGAAGCATCGGCAGGTTGGCGATAAGCATTTCCTCGCGCGCTTGCCGATGGCGATGAAGGGCTTCCTGAAAATGAAACACCAGCTCTGGAGCCGCCCCATTGGCCAGTCCGGGTACGCTTGCCAAGAAGACTAAGGTCAGCCCGAGGCGTTCAAGCAGATCGGCAGCTTCATCATTCCGCTCCGTCGCGCATTTCAAAGAGGCTAGCGCCTCCCGGAACGGTTCTACCTCAACCAGATCATGGAACGGATTGCGAAACAGGTTGGTCATTTCAGAAACCGGAAACGTTCCCTTCAGAACCAGTTCTCCGATATGGTTGACGGCCCGAAGCATGGCCTGGTCACGAGCAAGCACCTTAAGGGCTTCCTTCCGCGTGCTGGCGATCTGCCACACCAACTGCTTCTCTCGTCGCTTCGTGAGGTTTTCCTGCTCGACGCCCGGCCGAATATTGCTACCGTTGCAGGCGGATCTCAATAGATCCGAGATGTCGTCGACTTCGCCGTTCCAACCAACATCCCAGATGCCGCTATCCTCCCCCCATAGCCCTTCTTCCTGGAAGTTCGTCTCTAGTGTTCGAGCCAACTCGTCGGCTCTGAAATCACCTTCGATGCGTCCAATTAGATCCGCCACGTCATCCGCCGTGCAGTACCCTTGAGCGGACATCCGTTCGCACCATTCCTTGAGCTCAACCTCAGCAAGATACCAGCCCCGGCACACTGGTCCCCTGATTTCCACTTCGGGTCGCCGCCCGCGCTGGCGCACCTCCGCAAAACTGCGCAATGCTCGGAGAGCTTCAGGTACAGGTTCATCATTTTGCTTGCTGCCGTCAGGCTCTATGACTGCCCGGCTAGTCAGACCATCCAGCCAATCTTCACTTTCGGCCTCCGATGTCTCGTTACCCAGCTGCGTCCCTTCCTGAAACTCGGAAATTTCACCTGACCATTCAGAGCTTTCAACCCCGGACGTGAAGTCTTCGTCGTCGGCATCGGTCTCAAACTCCACCGAAAATTCGAGGTCAAGTGTGTCGCCCTCGATCGGATCCAATTGGGTATACGGCTCTTGGGATTCCCTCTCCCCCCCATCCGGTTCTGGTTGAGGCTGTTCTTCTTGCGATAGCCAATCAATTGGAGACGGTGCCTCGTTCATGCCGTACCGAGGCAACACACTGTCACTCCGGCTACGCTCCGCCTCCAGCTGCCGGAAAAGGTGTAGTGTGGTCAGATGTCCCTTCCGCTCAGCGATCTCACGCGCGGTCTGGCCGACGTTGTTGCGGCGATGGCGGTCTGCCCCGGCTCGTACCAATGCGTGGCACATTGCGACATCGCCACGGCCTGCCGCAACATGCAGGGCGGAACACCCTTTGCTGTCTACGGCATCGAGTCGCGCGGTTTCAATCAAGTTCTCTACGACAGCCAAGTCTCCTCGAAGAAGCCTTATCACATCGCTTGCGTCCAAGGCCGAGGTATGTGAAATCGCCTTCTCTCGACCTGATGGGACCTTGTCGGTCGTGTTCCCATGATGAGCCACTTCGGCTCGAATATCCGCCGGATCATCTTCGGCAATCAGATCCTTAGGCAGATCGGGTGCGAATGGCTCTGTTTCTAGCCGCTTGAACTCAGCCGCTGGAGACGCAGATGTAATGGTTTCTGGAGATGCACCATCACTTTCCTCAGAATTTGACTGGATGGTTTCATCGTCGTCACGTTCTTCGAAATTCCACACGGCCTTTTCGAAAGGTGCATTATTGCCATGCGTGTCTCTTTTTTCCGCTTCTGGTTTGTGCAGTCTTCGTGTAATCGCACGCTTCAGAAATCTTGCAGCTTTTAACATATTATCAACATATTAAATAAATCCCCCCCCCGAACACGTATCGATACCGCGCATTTGTTATGCTTGCAGCATATTAGGAGAATTCCAAGCCCCGGAACTCGCTTATCAAGAGTAAAATGTATTGTGCCTAAACTGCTCCCGCGAGTCCCTCGCTCATGACGAGAGTCTGCGGGTTTGCGCTCTGGTTCCTCGATGCTGTACTGCCACATGGCGGCAGCGAGTCCTAACTCCAACGTGCAATTTCAGAACCATACCGAAGTTCCAGGAGGTCAATGCCAGACAGGCTGACGCTCTAGGTCTTCAGCGCGCTGGAGCAGCCGGGATACAATCCGGAGGTCGATGCGCATCCCAAGTTGGTCAGCACGCTCAACAGCTTCGATAACAGCCTCGACCGCGCAGGCCGAGAGATGCCGCTTAGCGCCTTCCCGCTGCACAAAACCACGCAACTCTGCGGGAGTGAGTTCACGCAAGCGGACAGGCGGGCACCTGCTGAGGAGCGGTTCGGGCAGCAGGCGTTATTTGTTAGACGTTAGCACCCAGGCCACCCAGCTCATATCGAACTTCACCTGATAGTAAGGGCAATTCCAGCGTTTGGCGGTCATGGGTTCAAGCAACGGCAAGAGCGCCTCAGCCAAGCCAAATGTATGGCCCTTGATGGACGAAGCTTTTCCGGCCTTTTCTACTTCTCCACGACAAGAACGGGGTTTGCAACGCGCGCCTGCAGAATGGTCTCCAGCAACCGACCTGGATGCGCACTGCCCCAGCCGCGCTGGGACCCTACAACGCCGAACGATGCATTCTCGCTGGTAGCTTCGACAACGGCCGTCGGGACTGTGAGAAGCTGCCCGAGGCGCCGCGCCCAGTGGCTTTTTCCGATACGCGGCACAGAACATTGAAATCGAGTTGCCAGTCCCGTTCGCCCCGTTTGACGACGTTCCCACATTAACAGCACAGGCGGAGCATGCGATTAGCGGGGGCAAGCCCTGGGCTGAACTCAAAGCGGACCAGCAAAGAAAGAAGGAAAGCGGAGCCAAGCGCCAGGTAAACAATGCCGCTGTTTTGCGGATGACGGTCGCACGCTTGGCTGAGACCGACCCGGACGATGAAATTCGCGAGTGGCTCTCATCAATTTCAGAAATGATGGCTGGGGTCGACGCCTGAGCGCTTGTCTGCTTCCTTCGCTTCGCGGCCCCTGGTGCTGACAGCAGCATCAGGGGCCGTCGCCGCGTTCTGAATGTCCACTTTCGGGAAGCCTTTCGCGCCTGCAGCAGCCCCTTCGCTGCGCCTCGCATGAATGTCGTGATTGGGCTGACTGACGTCATCCAGCGGCGATGACAAGGCGCTGTATCGCCGCAACGCCGACACCGCGGCGGCGCAAGGCTGCTATGTGCCTATTTTGACCTTGATCTAAGGCGCGGATACAAACGGCAATCGATATTAGTGCGACTAGCTGCACGTGGCTTTCGTATCGAGAGGAGTACGAATGGATAACAATCCGACAACCGGACAATGCCTCTGCGGCGCGGTAAAATTCCGCATATCGGGAGTGTTTGAGAGCTTTTTCCTGTGTCACTGCTCCCGCTGCCGTAAGGACAGCGGTTCAGCCCATTCGGCAAATCTGTTTTCGTCTGCTGCCAAGATCACCTGGATTGCAGGTGAAGAACAGATCAGGACATTCCAGCTATCTGGGTCACGCCATGTGAAGAGCTTTTGCTCTCATTGCGGGTCAGCGCTTCCGGTTTCCCAGCCGGAAATTGGTTTGCTCGTAGTCCCGGCTGGGTCGCTCGATTGCCAGTTAGACATGCGACCGAACGCGCATATCTGTTGTTCCAGTCGCGCGAACTGGGATAACGACCTTGCCTCCATTGAAAGGATTGAAGGGCTTCCCGGCTGAACGGTCGAGCCGATGATGCAACTCTGAAAACAGCCGGACTTCAGATTGGCGAATGACAGCAAAGTCCGCACCCTCAGCGTGCTAAGGTGGTCGGCCGCTGCAACTGCGGCGAAGGTCTGTTCTTTCCATTGCTTTTGCAGCGTGGGATCGCCGCCAAGCTCGCAGGTTCTGTGACTTTGGAATGTCCGCTTCCGGGAAATCCTGCGAGATCTTTTGCCTTTGCGGCAGAGTGCCCGCTGCCCCTGGTTCGAATGTCTTGAAAGGGCTGTGAGCGGCCATTTGGTCGGTCGCGTAGTCTCTTGCAAGGTCAAGATTCGTGTTCCGCAGCGCCGCAAGTCGGCTTTGAGCCCACTTTGCCGAAATGCCGCTTGGAAGCGAATGTCCGCTCCAGCCGCTAAAGCTCTCGTGACCTAGCGAAAACCAATCTGAAGCCGCCTCTCGTTTGTTGTGACCCGCCACTCACCTGATGGAACTCCTCCCAACAATATCTGTTGTTCAAGCGACGGAAATTTCGCCGCCATCCGTTAAAAGATGGAACGCGCAACTGGAGAGACTGATGAACGCCCTTTACACAACAACCGCTTTGACACTTTTGGCCGCCAGTGCGGCGCAAGCACATGAGTTGAATATCACAACCCCAGGGGATCAGCGCTGCATCGTCTCGAACGGCATCCCAAACCACGAAGTTGGAACATGGCGCGAAGGCGCAGTTGTTGAACCGCAAGACCACTTGTTTTGCGTCGATGCGATGCCCGAGGATACCGGCACCATAACGGACAAAGGCGTCTTTATCTCTGGCATGACCCTGACCGGCATCCCCCTGCGCCCGGGCACAGCCGAGTGGTATAATCCAGATGCCGACCCCGACGCCGACCGCCCATGGACCCGCGACCGGTCATCCGGCTGGAACGTCGAAGGTGTTGGCGGCCTGATAATGGACGCACAAAACGCACACGTTGATGGCGATGGAATGTACCACTACCACGGCATTCCCGAAGCAGTGATGACCAATCTTGACGGGACACTGTTTGCCTATGCCGCAGATGGTTTTGAAATCCATTACGTCGGCGGCGACATCCAATCTTCCTACCAACTCAAAGAGGGCGAGCGCGAAGGCGGAAACGCGCCCGAGGGCGTGCATGACGGCACCTATGTGCAAGATTGGGAATACGTCGAAGGATCCGGCGATTTGGATCAATGTAATGGCACAATGTTTGACGGTGAATACCGCTATTACGCCACCGATACCTACCCGTTCTTCCCGCGCTGCTTCCGCGGAGACGTGACTGAGGCTGCCTTAGGCGGCGGTGATCGCCCTGAACGACCTGTTGAAAACGACGGCTGAGCAAAAGTGTTCAGAAGCCCATCGCATTTGGCGATGGCTGTTTGATCCGCCGGTTCGTTATAGTGCGTTTTTTCTAGCTGGGACAGGTTGGCGACGCTGCGTGAACCTGCTCCGCCATTGGGCAGTAACATTATGCAGCAGTTAGAAAGCGGACCTTGACGCAACCGCAGCGAAAGTCCGTTTCGTCCCGCACGGCGGACCTTGACCAGCAACTCTGCGCCATTTGGGTGGGCGACCGCAGCGAACGGCAGGAACGAGCCCAGAGTAACAAGTGCTGCAGGGCGGGCGAAGGTCTTCTTTGGGGGAAGTCAGTGAAACCCTTCTGCGATAAGAGTTTGAAAATTCTTGTCCAACCTTTCCCGCATGGTGCGTCGCTTCACGGTCGGCAGCGTCCGCAGATATCTTTTAATCTGTCGAAATCTTAGAGCGCGCAATGGGTCTATCAGAATGTGGACCAATCCATATGCTATTGAACCGAGGAGAAACATGATCAAAACAATAGAGCCGCAAAACCAATTCAAGTTTTCCGGTGCTAAAAGCGTTCCGGCCAAGATGGCTAAGGCAAGGGCAATCGTTGCAAACCGCCCCAGAACTCCCAGCCTGTGCCAGACAATCTCGATGCCGTCGGCATGAAGGCCCAGCCCGGCCCACAAACCCAGAAGAATGAATGCACGATCCGCCGTGACGGACCAAAAACCAATTCGAAGAAACTGCAAGAGACACACATACATTGCGACGGCCACGAAACACAAACGTAGCGCAGCAAAGGCTCTCAGCTTCCACAGCGCTTCGAGCGGCATCGTGTGGCCAATTTTATCAAAATCAGGTGTCGTGTTCATATATTCGCACTGCTTTTCTAAAGCTCAAGGATCGCCTGGAGAAGTGACGATTCTATGGCTGTGATTTGGGTTTTGTCGGGCGGGCTTACCCGATAACTCCGGCAAGACCGCCGCGTTAGAATAGAGAGAGCAGCTTTTCGTTGAACAAACCGGGACGACCGCTTTGTCCGCAGAGCCGCCATTCAAAACCTTGCCAAAAACGCTTCCTTTTCGCGAGCGAGCAAAAACACCTCGCTAGACGCTGCCACAATCCCCGTTCAAAAATAAGGGGGTTGTTAGAGGGTTTTGGCTGAATTCCAAAAGCTGACATTCGTGGATCACGCCGCATATGTGAGTCTTGGGCTCATTGCCGACCTCAGATGCAGCGCAGCATGATGTGATATGATGACTTGTCAACGTTGGGTTGTCGATGAGGAAGGGCATGGTGGATCGGAGGATCCATCATGCGAACACCAAACTTACCCGCCATTCGAGCAATGCGTCCAGCCTGGAACAAAGGCCGGATCGTTGGCCAGAAGAGGCCGCTTAAGCCCAAACACGTCTGGGCGATCAGAGTGAGGCTGGAGCTGGCCGAGAACCATCGTGATCTGGCTCTCTTCAATCTTGCCATCGACAGCAAGCTGCGCGGCTGCGATCTGGTGAAGATGAAGGTAGTCGATGTCATGGAGTCAGGCCAAATCAAGGAACGCACGTCGGTTTTGCAAAGCAAGACGCAGAAACCCGTCCGCTTCGAAATCTCAGAAGGCACGCGGGCATCGCTCGCAAGGTGGATGGGGGAGCCGCTCATGGTCGGATCCGAACACCTCTGGCCTGGTCGTTTCCACGAACGGCTTCACATCTCGACCCGCCACTACGCGCGTATTGTCCGTGAGTGGGTGACATCCATTGGCCTTGAGGCCAGCGCCTATGGAACACACTCGATGAGGCGAACGAAGGTGACCCAAATCTACAAGAAAACGGGCAACCTTCGGGCGGTCCAGCTTTTATTGGGCCACACCAAGATGGATAGCACTGTCAGATACCTTGGCGTAGAGCTGGAAGATGCACTCGCTATCGCCGAAGCCGTCGAAATCTAAAGGTGTAGGCCGTCTTCACGGCCCGAAGCTGCTGCTGGCGCAGTTGCGCATTGCTGCAATGCAGCGCCGCCAAACCAGCCGTTCCACACATCGCGCTGAAACGTTTATTCTTGGAGAGCTTCAAGCCAGATATCCGGTCCCGCCCCCCTAGCGGCGAATGCTCGCGAGGGGGGCGAGTCTGGCGCTACAAAAGCCAGTTTGCTTTCGCTTTGGGCATACTTTCCGAGAAGGACATTTCGTGGATGATGTTGCCGTTTGCGACCTCGACTCCACCTGCAAGTGGCGCCGTCACCCTGATGTCGCCACCAAGACGGATATAGCCTGGCCGTGCGGTTTCGTCATCCGGTTGCTGGTCGGAATTGAGCGCTTCGCTCAAGAGGTGATTGCCCAAAATCTCGATACGGATCATGTCGCCATTGTAGGGTGCTTCGATCAGGAAGCCGTCAGGCCAGCCGTTGCCGGACTGCGGGCCGACATGGATTTCACCAACG
>NZQO01000105.1 GCA_002693605.1 Flavobacteriaceae bacterium | reverse complement strand
TGGAGATGGACGTACCGGCGGCCGTTGCCTATATAATTTCAGAAATTAAAAGTAAGGTGTGGAAGCCCCAATTGAATAAGGAATGAGAAAAATATTCCGAAGAATAAAAGCACTACCCAACCCATGAGCAAATACTACCTTAATTACCTTGACGAACTTGAATCGGAAGCCATATACATTCTCCGTGAAGTATGGGCCCAATTTGAGAACCCGGTCATTTTGTTTTCGGGCGGAAAAGATTCCATCTTGGTAACCCACTTGGCGAAGAAGGCCTTTTATCCCGCTCAAATACCGTTTCCGCTGTTGCACGTGGACACCGGCCATAATTTTCCGGAGACGATCGCGTTTCGGGATCGATTGGTAGACGAATTGAGCGTACAATTGCTGGTGGGTTCCGTACAGGAATCGATCGATCACGGCAGGGTTGCTGAGGAGCGTGGCAAGAACGCCACGCGCAATGCGTTGCAGATAACCACCTTGCTCGATGCCATCGAAACCCACAAAATTGACTGCGCTATAGGGGGTGGGCGTCGCGACGAGGAAAAGGCCCGCGCCAAGGAACGATTTTTCTCACATCGCGATGACTTTGGACAATGGGACCCCAAGAATCAGCGACCCGAACTTTGGAATTTGCTGAACGGAAAACATTTTGAGGGCGAACATTTTAGGGCATTCCCCATTAGCAACTGGACCGAAATGGATGTGTGGAACTACATCCTTCGCGAAAAGATAGCAATTCCGTCGCTGTATTTCGCCCATCAACGGAAAGTGGTGCGCCGGCAGGATTCGTGGATTCCGGTTTCCCAACACTTGAAGTTAGAGGATGGTGAGACCGTTTTCAGCAAACAGATTCGATTTAGAACATTGGGAGATATCACTATTACGGGTGGCATTGAGAGCGAGGCTGATACCTTAGAGAAGATTGTCGCTGAGGTGGCCGCGATGAAGCAAACCGAACGAGGCAACCGTAGCGATGATAAACGCAGCGAGACAAGTATGGAAGACCGAAAGCGCCAAGGTTATTTTTAATTGGCAACGCACGAAACTCTACTTTTATCCACTTAGTTTAAACGACATTGCATGATAGACACCAACCAACTACTAAGATTTACCACCGCCGGAAGCGTTGACGACGGCAAAAGCACTTTAATAGGCCGCTTGCTATATGACAGCAAGGCTATTTTTGAGGACCAGCTTCAGGCCGTAGAAAATACGAGCAGGAGAAAAGGCCACGATGGGGTCGATTTAGCGCTCTTTACCGATGGCTTGCGCGACGAGCGAGAGCAGGGAATAACCATAGATGTGGCGTATCGCTATTTTACCACGCCTAAGCGTAAGTTCATCATTGCCGACACCCCGGGCCACATCCAATACACCCGTAATATGGTGACGGGCGCCTCTACTGCCAATGCGGCGCTTATATTAATCGATGCCAGGAACGGCGTTATCGAGCAGACCAAGAGGCACGCGTTTATAGCATCTTTATTGCAGATACCGCACGTAATTGTATGCGTAAACAAAATGGACTTAGTGGATTATTCTGAAACGGTCTATGAGGAAATCATCGCCCAGTTTGAAGAGTTCGCGTCCAAGCTTATTGTAAAGGACATTCGGTTTTTACCTATCAGTGCCCTAAAGGGCGACAACGTGGTAAATCGAAGCGAACAAATGGGTTGGTATCAAGGGGCGCCGCTGTTGCATACCCTGGAGCATCTGCACATTAGCAGCGATCTCAACAAAATCGATGCGCGTTTTCCAGTCCAGACAGTTATTCGTCCGCAGCGTGACGGATTTATCGATTACCGGGGATACGCCGGACGGATAGCCAGCGGGATCTTTAGGCCTGGCGATGGCATCGCGGTACTGCCTTCGGGCTTCACCTCTACCATAAAGACAATTGATACCCTTGAGGGAGAGGTAACCGAGGCCTTTGCGCCTATGTCGGTTTGTATTACGCTGGAAGACGACTTGGACATTAGTCGTGGCGATATGATCGTGAAGACCAACAACCGGCCCGAGCCCACCCAAGAGTTCGATGCCATGATCTGCTGGTTGCACAGTCAGCCGGCCAGGCCGCGTACCAAGTATACTATTTTTCATACTACCAATGAGCAAAAAGCTATGGTCAAGGATATTCTGTATAAGATTGACATCAATTCCTACGATAGGGACGAGGCCGATAAAACCCTTACCATGAACGATATCGCACGAATTACCGTGCGAACCACCCGGCCTTTAATGATAGACGAATATCGCGATAACCGCATAACGGGAAGTTTTGTTCTTATTGACGATGCAACGCACGAAACTGTCGCCGCCGGGATGATTTTGTGATAAGCGCCTGCTACCTACTCGTACCGCAAGCTCTCGATAGGGTCCAGCTTGGCAGCCTTCGATGCCGGATAGGAACCGGCAATTACAGCGATGACAAAGGTGATTACCGTAGCCCATATCATGGCGGCCCATGGCAAACTAAAATCGAAGTCGAATGCCGCCGCAAAGCCAATACCTGTAAGCACCCCCAGGATAATACCCAGCACGCTTCCAAATTGGCCAATCACGATAGTTTCCATAAAGAATTGGGCACTTATGGTAGAACGCTTGGCACCCAATGCCTTTCGTACCCCAATTTCCCGGGTTCGTTCGGTAACTGAAACTAACATAATGTTCATAAGCGCTATAGACGATCCTAAAATGGTGATAATACTGATAATCCACGCGGCAATTTCCAATACGCCGGTGATGCTCGCAATGCGATTAATCAAATCTTCGCTTCGTTCAATTCCGAAGTTATTTTCCTCCTTGGGGCTCAACCCCCTTACATTTCTGAAGAGCACCACGGCCTCATCCTGTGCAGCCTGCATAATTTCCTTGTCGGCCACCATTATGCTTATGTTGTAATTAATATTAGGCATCACGTAAATGCCCCGCGCCACCTGTATGGGCAGTAACACCTTCAAATCTTGGTTATTGCCAAAGGTAGAGCCCTTACTCTCGAGGATACCGATTACCTTAAACTTGACCCCGCGAATACTGATGGTTTTATTTAGGGCATCGGCCCCGTCAAAAATACTCTTAACCAAATCGGGCCCAATAATGCACACCTTATTATTATTTTGAATATCGAAACGGTTAAAATCGCGGCCCCGCTCTACATCGCTCCCCGTATTATTGACGTAGTGCTCGTTAACGCCGTATACCTGCACCTCAGGATCGGTCTTTTCGCTTTCGTATTTTACCTCGGCGCTGCGCGTTCCCAAAAAGGAGACTGACGTCTTAGCTGACGGCACATTGTACTTATCCACAAATTCGCGAACGTCGTTATAGCTAATAATGGGGTTGATTTTTTTCCGTTCACCACTGCGGTTAGATTCCACTTCAAATTCGTAGCGCTGCAAACTGAAAGTATTTGCCCCCATCGATGCGAAATTTGTAGAGATCGTGTTTTCCAAAGCCTGCACGGCGCTTAAAATACCCACCAGCGCCCAAATCCCGATGCCAATAATTACAATGGTTAATATAGTTCTAAGCAGCTGACTTTTAATGCTATCGAGCGCGATGCGCACATTCTCTCGGAAAAGTGAAAACATAGTGTTACGCCAAGGGGGTTTACCATAAGACTGTTAATGCCCCATAAAGTTACAAGTTAATGCAGAAATTATGATATTTGCACCCACAGTTGTATTCCCAAATGGCATACAAACCAAATTGCGCCCACAACTGGGCAACCGTGAAATGTATAAAGATACTATTTTGAAAAAACCTTCCATACCAAAAGGAACCCGCGATTTCTCACCTGCCGAGGTGGTACGTCGCAACTATATCACACAAACAATCCAATCGTGTTTTCGCACCTTCGGCTTTCAGCCTATTGAAACGCCTTCGTTCGAAAACAGCGAAACATTAATGGGCAAGTACGGCGATGAGGGCGACCGGCTTATCTTCAAAATATTGAACAGCGGGGATTACCTAAATAAGGTTTCCGACGAAACCTACAAGGAGCAAGATAGTAACTTGCTCACTTCGGAAATATCTGAAAAAGCCCTGCGCTACGACCTTACCGTGCCCTTTGCGCGCTATGTGGTGCAGCACCAGAATGAAATCGACTTCCCATTTAAACGCTATCAAATTCAGCCCGTATGGCGGGCCGATAGGCCCCAGAAGGGACGGTTTCGTGAATTTTTCCAGTGTGATGCCGACGTCGTGGGCAGCACCTCGCTTTGGCAGGAGGTTGAATTTGTGCAGCTTTACGACGCCGTATTCCATAAACTGGGCCTTGGGGGCGTAACCGTTAAGATTAACAACCGAAAGATCCTAAGCGGAATCGCCGAGGTAATTGGCGCCGAGGACAAATTGATCGATTTTACTGTGGCGCTCGACAAGTTAGATAAAATAGGCGAGGAGGGTGTAAGTACTGAAATGCGCTCGAAGGGAATTTCCGAGGCGGCGATAGAACGACTGCAACCGCTCTTCAGCGTGCAAGGCGACGCTTCTGAAAAATTGGAAATGCTCAAGCAACTGCTTTCCTCCTCGGAAATTGGACAGCAAGGAATTTCGGAATTGGAATTCATCGTCAGCACCGTTACCGAGCTAGGACTTCAAACGGTGGGCTTGGAAATTGACGTGACCCTAGCTCGCGGGCTCAACTATTATACTGGGGCTATTTTTGAAGTGGCGGCACCGGCGCAGGTAAAAATGGGCAGCATTGGCGGCGGCGGCCGTTACGACGACCTTACTGGAATTTTCGGATTGAAGAATATGAGCGGGGTGGGCATCTCGTTTGGGTTGGACCGTATCTATCTAGTACTCGAGGAACTTAACTTGTTTCCGGAGACGGTCTCGCCTACCACGAAGGTACTTTTCATTAATTTTGGTACGGCCGAGGCGGCGTACGCAATGCGAGCCATTACCCAATTACGTCGCGAGGGAATAACCGCCGAGCTATATCCAGATGCTGCTAAAATGGGTAAGCAGATGGGGTATGCAGACAAGCGCAACATCCCGTTCGTGGTTCTTGCCGGCGGCAATGAGATGGAAGCTGGTACGTTTACCCTGAAACATATGAAGAGCGGCGAGCAGGATACCGTTTCCTTCGAAGAACTTCGTGCAAAATTGGGCTAGTTAATGCCCCTGTACAAAATAGTTTTTCTCCGCTTCAAACATAAAAACACCCAGCAGGAAGTAATTAATAATTCTTCCTACTGGGTGTTAAATTAAGTTCTATTCCTCTTTATCTTGAATTGCACGGTCCTTGAGCAGCCCATTTTTGTATTCTACGGGAGTAACGCCAAAGCGTTCCTTGCACTCTTGGTGTATGGCGAGTACGGTCAACGACTGCGCGCGCACGCCAAACAAACCGTTTTTGGTAACGGAGTGGTAGTAGTCTAGCAGTTCCTTATCGGAATAGTTTTTCAGTCGCGCTCGCTTCTCTTGGATAAATTTTTCATCGCCTTTAAAGTGTACCATAATGGTGTCCATAATACTATAAGTTTTGGTTAATAAATACGTATCGGGACTACTTTGCAGGAAGGGAAATCTCATTTGTTTTGACGGGATGTCCGTATGCTAAACCACCGTGGCTTATGTGCTCGGTTGGCACGCTACTGCTAGCGTTCCTGATACATTCTAAGTATACGGAAAATTTATCGGAATTCCAAATAAGGCATAGAAATTGGTGTCTTAAGAGGGCAAAATCAAATGGCAGGAATCTAAAGTGCATGCGCTACGGCGGCTTGTTCTTCAAAATGTCAGTTCCTTATATGCAACCGGGTTGCAAACGGTTTCGACATTTCCTGGATAGTCCTTGCCACGAAGGCGCGTTACCGTGTGGTAGGCGAGCTCGGTAGCGGGATAAGATACAATCAGTTCCTGAAGCTTCTGTATGTCCAGCTCGACGGAAACCGGTCGCAGCCAACCCTCTTCCATTTCCGAAGGTAAAATTAGCGGCATTCTTGGCCCTCTCAACTTGGGGTTGTTATGGATTTTGGCCATGAGCTCATTTCCTTCCGTGGTAATTATCGAAAACGTGTTTATAATCTCCCCGGTTTCCTCATCGACCCATTCGTTCCACAGCCCGGCCAAAGTTAGGGGCATTCCATCTTTTGAATGAACGAAAAAAGGATAGGTCTTTCCCTTGTGGTGGTGATGCTCATAAAATCCTTCTACCACTACGAGACAGCGATTTTCCCTTGCTGCCTTCCGGAAAGATGGTTTTTCAAAGATGCTCTCGCCCCTAGCATTCACCGTGGTATTCCAGATTTTATTCTTTTGCACATTGCCCTTCACCCAATGGGGAATGAGCCCCCAGGTGGCCAATTCGGGAAGGTTTGGTGAGCGCGTGGTGTAGATAAACAGGGTAGGATGTGAGAAGGCGGTTGCGTGGTGCAGCGGCAGATCAGTCAGTGGCGCCAACTTTTCCTCGATTTCGAGTACCGCCTGCGCGTTGCCGCGGCGTTTCGCACGTTTCAACTGAGACTCTAAAGATGCTTTGATATCGTAGCACATGGCCTAAAAATAGCTTCAAGATAATTTTACCTGTTGGTAAGTTACTAAACAAATAAGTTAGTTGTTACCATAAGGAATACCGATTTAAAATTCTTGATTTACAAAAAGTACTGAAGTACGAAAAAAGTTTTTTCCTCACAAAAATGGTGTGGAAAAGAACTGCCACGGCAATTCCGAAGGTATAGGCGAGTATGTCCCACCAATCGAACAAGGTGCCCACTGCCAAGAGAATGATCGGATTGTCGATGGTAAACCTGGTCGAAACTTTGAAATACTGAAGGGTCTCCAGTAAATAAGCCAACCCCAAAACCCCTGAGCCAATTAAGATTTGGGAAGCAAGAAATAGAAATCGGCCTAAGCAGTACAACATTATTACCACGAGAAAATCCCCGAAAACGGGCCGCAACCACGTCTCTTTCCAAACGGTAGTGATGAAAATTTCCCCAATCAGAAACAAGAAGAAAAAATATAGATATCGAATGCTACGGTTTCCCAAAGAATTTTCCCCGTTAGTTGATAGCATTGTTATAGGCATCTAGGCACGTGGTGTAAGGCGTCCCGGCGGTATGGATACAGTCGCAAAAAGTGCTACACGCCTCGGGATTAGTATTGTCCTCGCATTGTTGGTGGCAGTGGGAAAGGCTGTTCCTGGGATAAATGGAAAAACCCGTTACCACTGCGAGTACTACCAGTATTACAGTCGCGAACACTCCCGTAAAGAAAGCTAGCGGAAAGGAGGTGCTTTGCACTTTCCAAGTGGGAATTTCAGAATTGGCGCGTTTGTGGTAGAAGGGTAGGGCCCATTTCAACTTATGGTAATCCCAGCAAAGCAAGTACAAATTGGCAAGGACCATAAGGGGTGAGGTAAATAGCGAACCATCAAACCGAACGGCCAATGAGAGTACGCAAATGTTCAGGATAATTGGAAAGTACAGCAGCGCGCCCAAGGTAGCCGTACGCGGAATTAAAAGGAGCAGGGCGGCGGTTACCTGGACAATACCGATAAAGGTATAATAATCGCCCGTGTAATGCAGCGCTTCGAGGTAGAAGCCCATGGGGTGGTTAACGGCTAACGCGGTGAAGCGTTCTCCTAAGATCTTGACCATTCCCGAAGGAAGGAACCCCGCGGCGAGTGCTACCCGAAGAAATATGGCGAACAATTGCATCCACCGGTTGCCACGGGCTTTCAAATGGAATCCTTCAAAAGAAATAAGCAGGTTCATATGTTCCGAAGAGTTTATTGAGGATTATAGAATTTCCGGATAATATCCTTCATTAATGGCGCCCACGGCCAGATTCACCCATACTACCAATGCGGCGATGATGATTTTTAGCCATATGGGAAAAGGAAGTCCGAAGCGTTGCTTTAAGAAGTTGGTAACCGGCGGCAGGAATATTAGTGAGAGCATGACTAGGAAGATTCCAAATTCAAAGTCGTTGCCACGGGCCATATTCATAATTCCCAAGGTGAGGGTGAGCAATGCGAAGAGAACGCTGAGCGTATTCCCTAGTACAGATAAACGTTTCATAGAGTTTGGTGTTAAGATAGTAATCGTTCAATGGTTTCAATATGTTTTGTAAACGCGGTTCGTCCTTTGTGCGTGGCGGAATAGCTTGTTTGGGGCTTTCGCTTCACAAATTTCTTGACATAGGACACGTATTTTTTCTTCTCGAGCGATTTCAGGTGCGTTGCAAGGTTGCCATCGGTGGCCCCCAGCAATTCCTTAAGTGTGTTGAAATCGACCGAGTCATTTACAACTAGAACGGCCATAATACCAAGCCGTACGCGGTTTTCAAATGCCTTGTCCAGATGTGAGAGCAGTTCTTTCACTTGTTCGATTTCCGAAGGATTAGAATACCGTAGAGGATATGGATTATGCCGAAACCAAAGGCCCAGAATACCAATGCCCATTCAATGAAAAAAAGGGCAAGCAGCCCCAATCCCAATTGCCACAGACCAAGATTTTTAAACGCTGGCAGGGTATAATGACTCGCGCTTAGCAGGGCAAGTCCATAAAATAGGAGCGTGGTGGGCAGGAGCCAAACGGGTAAATTTTGCTGAAGCAGAAATATGCTCACGGCACCCCCAATTGCCAATGGAACGGAGAGATGGAACAATAGCAGGTGGGTTGGGAGGGCCCAAAAGCGAAGTTTTTTCCGGGTCGTTTCCCTATAGGTTAGGATTACCACAATAAGTATGGCTAAAATCAATGTTATCGCGCCCAAGGTTGCCAATTGCCACGTGTAATTTGAGGTCGCACCCTTAGTGGGGCTTTCAGTGTAAAACAGCACCTCGGCAAAGAAAATGTACGCAATGAAGGTGGCAGCGAGCGCCAGGATGCCCACCGCAATGCCAGAAATTCCACTTACGTGGGTAAAACGGGACGAGCGGTTCATTAAATGCCTTATCTCCTTGAGATCCTCCTTATAATTGTCTTTCATATAAAAGTACTTTGAAATACAAAGTAAATAAATATTCTTACAAGTTATCTTGCTTTCGTAGAATTATTTTCGGGAGGGATAACTATTCCTTCAGCAGGGCGTCCAGCGATTTAGATGTTTCGAGGACGGGGGCCAAGTGCGATTTGGAGCCGGTCATCTGCCAATGTCCTAAGGAAATAGGGATGTTTCCGATACTGTTCAGTGTATCGAAAAATTCCTTAAGGCGAAATGGCTCACCTTGCTGTTCCTTCAGTTTGGCATAATCTGCCATGGCGTATTCCAACAGGTACTTGCCCGTTATATAGCTTGTACCGTAACCAGGTTGGCGTAGATATAGATGTTGCTCGAAGATAAGAAGGTCTTTTTCGGTCTTCATCCAGCCACGTGGGGTGAATTCGGAATGGATCCCGCCGGCTTCTTCCATGCTCATTTCGTTCGCGTGGGCGTATAACGAACCCAGCCCCCTTGCGGCGCGCTGGGCGATCATGATGTACACTATTTCACGGGTACGCGGACTGTCATCATAAAGGCCGGCGTGCATAAAAATTTCTTCCACCGCGGTGGCCGTACCCTCGTTACGTGAATCGAATATGTTGTAGAGAACGGGTCCGCGCCTGATAGGGCTTATGTGCGGTTCATTTTCCATACGGGCGAGCTCAAACCAATGGTAAAAATGCGAGTAGAGCGGTCGCGGATCGTAATGTTCGCCTATCGTGAAAAAATTACGCTTTGATTCGGGTAAATATTCACCCAGATGGGCCCGTAGGGCAGGTTCAAAATAGGGTTTTACGGTAACGATTTCCTGTTCCTCTAGAAAAGTTAGCAAACTTATTGCCGCCTTATCTGCCATGGCATCATATGCCTCGGGTGAGTTGGCAGCGGTTAGCTCTGGAAGTGATCGGTTTCGGTGTTCTTCCAATTTAAGGGAAGACCAAGCCCGCGCGAGCTCCCGCTTTAGGATCATAACCTCATCATCCCACGTTAGCGGGACGAGATGGACATTTTGTAGATACCACGTATAATTGTCCTTGCCAATACCGGAAGGACCGGTTTTGGACGAAGCCTCTGCCTGCAGCCATTCCACAAATTGGGTCGTGGAGGTAAGGGCGGCCTCCACAGCTTGCAACAGCTCGGGATCTTTTTGTATGGAGGGTTTGTCGCTTAGTGAAGCCAGAACATCGGCCTGTTGCTGAATATCCCTGATGCCGGTTACCCAGAGGTCGCGGGCGTTACCGGTTAAATTAATCCTCGCTTGGGCGTTCAGAGCCGGAATCACGCTTAAATCGGATAACAACCATTCACGGGAGGAGGCATCCAACGGAAATGAGTACGACCAAAGCTCAAGGACCGCATGGTGGGTAGGGCCCTCGTGGGCGGGGACATCGCTTTTATAGGTCCAAACGGTTTTGTAGAATGCCGGGTCCCGAACCCAAGGTTTGAGCACGCGGTGGTTAAATTCGTACCCGTTCATTTCGGCCCATACAACCATCCAATCTACCTTCTTGGGCAATCGCCAGCCTACGGTGTCTATCGCCATAAGTTGCCGTTGCAACTGCTTAAAGCGGGGATGTCTTTCTGTAAATGTGGTTTCGGTGTAATCGGGGGCACCGTTTAGCATTGGCGGTTTCTCAAAACTTCTCCATTGGTTGAACAGCTCCACAAGCTGAGTGTAATTATTCGATGTGCCGCTTGTTTGCCCAAAAATTAGGGTAGCGGTAAACAGGAAGTAACAACTGAGTACTATTTTTTTCATAATCAATATCGTATTGGTAAAACGATACGGAAGATACTATTTTTTTTATGAAGGTAATTTTATCAGTACTCCACACATCTTGCTATTTTATGATTGAAATAGTTGTGGCGAAATTCGTATAAATTGAGGTGTCAATTAATACTGGAATCATGAATTGGAATTTTCCTATCGATATCTTAGATAATCTGACGACACACCATGCGTTGAAATGGGAAATTTTAGGTACGGTAAAACAATTTCGAATTATGGCCGATAAATATAGAATACTCCAGTTTCCATAAGGGTGAGAAATCAAGTTCGCTTTAGGAGATAATAATTGGCAAACTGTGTTGATTTCAATTCCGCTGAAATTATTGTACATTCTGGCTAACCTTACTAAAGAAGTTGGCGATTTCGCTTTCAAAAACGGCAATTGGAATTCGGTGGGCAAGGTCCGGATGTAGGTGAATGTCATATTTCGTGCTATTCGATAGCCAATCGGCAATAAAGCGCAACGTTGCTTTGGGGTCGACCACCTCGTCCTGGGCGCCCAGGACAAATTGCTTAAAGTGCCGCGAATTAGTTGCGTAAGTAGGTATTTTCTGCAGTACGCTACGGTGGGCCAAGGCCGGATTGAACAGCAACGCGGGACATCGAAATGCCTCGCTCACGTAAAAGCCCGCAAAACCTCCCATACTGCTGCCGATAACTACATTTATTTCGTCACTGCCAAACTGCCGTACAAGGGTTTCTGCACTTTGCGAATCGTCTTGGTAGTTAATGGTTGGGGCCAACACCTTCCCGTAATGGGAGAGCACTGTGCGCTTCGCTGCGCTCAATTGGCTGTCGAGGCCATGTAGGTATAGAATTTTCATGGTGTGTATTACTTCGTTAGTATATTATTCCTGTTGTATATCCAATTGTAACCCTCGTTGCTGGGCCCATTCTTCTATGAGTGCAATATCATTACCAACGGGCTGGTGGTTGTGCTTACCGCCAATTTGAATAACTGTCCCATCACGAATCTCCAGTGTCGCGAGGTAGCGATTGGATGAATTACTGTGTTCCATCAATCTAAAAATATGCGATTTCCCTCTTTGACAGCGATCTAGATAACTGTATACGCAATGTTTCATTGTCTGGCTTTCCCGCAATAGTTCCTTTCCGGAGTTTATTTCCTTAATGGTATATGTTACACGCGCTATCTTTTTTTCGAAGGAAGGCAAAGGGAGGGAAGGCCAGGTAATGCTAAGGTCTTTCTTCCGAATAAAATACTCCGGGCTGTGGTGCCACTCGGTCATCGCCCTTTCAATCGACTGGAAAGTTCGGCCCTTAAGCGAATAGCTAAGTGGCGTAACGTCTCGGTACCGCTTGTATTCAATGTAATCTATACACCACGACAGTTGAGTTATCGTAACGTTTTTTTTCTTTTTGAGAATGTGGAAAAGATTTCGCCAAAAATTGAAGTCGGTACAAAACATATTCAAATCATACCGAAACGTTGCCGAAAGGCTAAGCATCCTAGTCAGCGTTTCTACTTTATCGACTTCATTTTTGAGAATGCGTGCCGCCAGTATATGCCGCTCCAGAATATGGTCCTTGAAGCCGGGCAATTTTATCACGTTTTGCAGAAGTATACTATTTTCGGTTTTCGAAATAGTTTTTGGCCCTAAGAGTTTCCGAAGGCTTTTTCCTTCCAATAACTCTAATAGCAAATTAATTTCCCCTCGCGTAAGGTATTGAAGGTAATCGCCCAAGAAGCTTAGCGATTCGTCACCTGCCAAGAGCAACTGAAAACTTTTCTTGGAAAAAGGGGGGTAATGGTCGGCTAATTTTTCGGCGAGTTGCCGAATGCTTGCCTTTTGGAAATCGGGACGTACCGAAAGGATACAGAAACACAACAAGGTATTTCGGGTTTGCTGAAAATCGAATACGTAGGTCGCAACCTTATTGTATTCTGAAATAATCGATTTGCATTGCTCGAACTGCCATTGCGTTTGCTCATTAAGGAACAATTCGTTATTGAAGCACCACGCCACGTCAGTGCAAAGCGAACTGAACAGCCAATCGTGCGTAATATCTAGCAAGAACTCGAACCAGGAAAACATGCGTGCCACTTTGAATGGATGGTGGCTGCTCATTACAGGTATCACGTTGTATTCAAAATTGCGCTCTAAGGTAAGCCGCGCGTAGATGGAGTTCAGTAATTCCAGCTCCTCGTTGGTCACGGATGTTTCAGCGTAGACCCTACGTAAATACGATTCGGTACCATAATGTACCGGTCTGTAATCCCTAAGGCTGAAAATCATGGTATTGAAATTTTGTGTGGTTTTGAGATTTTAGGAATTAAATCCAGTCCGGATGACAAAGTGCTTTCACCATTGCGGTGAAATCTTCCCACTCAAGGCTCCCCATCCTTTTACAGGAATCCTTTGTCATTGTTGAAACGTGCTTCCGTTTCTGCCCGGACGGATTTATAGTATCATTGATCTTCGCGCTACGTGGCGATATAAAGAGCCGCCATGCGACCAATATATCCCTTTATTCGTTCCCGAAGCCATTGGGGTTCCTGCACCTCTACCATATCGGCCATTCGCAATAATTGTGTTATGAACTCATAATTCGGCTTTAATTTATAAGTCACGCGCCCCCAATCTCCCTCCACGCTCATTACACAAACTTGCGAAGCGTGCAGCGGCAAACTCTTCAGGTATTTTATCTGATTGTTGTGCGCGCGCAATACCACGGTCTCGGGATGTTCATTTTCCGATTCGCTAAAGTTGAGTCCTACCACATCATCGTACTGCGCCAACTGTTTCTCAAAATCTGCAGGTCGCGACGCCGGCGTTTCCAACATTGTTAGCGACGAAAGCCGGTCGATGCCAAAGTTGCGAATGTCCGATTCGCCATCTGCAACTGCAATTAAGTACCATCGATTTAAATATTCTTTCAACCTCAGGGGCGATACCACGTACATTTTCTCGGTGTTCTCATGATAATTTTCTTTCATAAACTGAACTTTCCGGCCCTGCGCAATGGCGTGCAGCAATTTCCGCAAATGTTGTAGGCCCTTAAACCTCGAGTTATCATCGGGAATAACCCATTTTTGGAACTGCTCGTAATTTACGAGCCCTTCTTCATAAAGCTCTGCCAGGCTGGCGAACTCCGCAAAGTTCAAGAATCGCCCCACGCGCTCTTCGTCATCCTCGAGCACATACCCTTGTTCCTGATGGTCGTATTCAATATCCAGCAGAAATTCATCTTTTAGGGTTTTGAGATCTCGCTCCAAAGTACGGCTAGAGGTTTCAATACCGTAATCGTTCCACAATGTTTCCATTAGTTGGGCCTTTGAAATGCCGCTGCATCGTTTCAGCAGATAAATAATCCGTTCCAGTCGTTTAAGTTGTTTGTACGTTGCCATAGTTAGTTGTTTCAAAAATAAATAGCCCGGTCGCCACAATGCGTCGGACCAAAAAAAAATCAATCGCCAGGCGATGGCGAAGCACTAAGATACATTTGAAAGTGGAAAAAAATTATTGCGTCGGCTATTTTTATATTTCTATTTATCCGCATCGGAAATATGAAAGAGAGTATTTCCCAAATAAAAGTTCCCCACGACCCAGGGACAAGCGTAACAATTGAAAAGAATTCATTTCAGAAATACTTATTCTCAAAACCGATAGCCGCTATTTACCTACCCACGAGAAGTAACGCTCTACAATTGATTGTTTTTCAGTTTCCAGATATTCCAGATAGGCGGTAGCTACAGGGCTCAGCTTTTTGCTCTTTAGCCATACAAGGTTCCATTCGGTAACTAGGGGAAGTCCTTCGTGCGGGATAATTACCAGTTCCTTCAAATTGAGCGCGGTCTTGATGCCAATAAGCGGCATGATGGAATAGCCCAGCCCTGCGATTACGGCCTGCTTTAGCGCCTCGTTACTGGTTAATTCCATCTTCTTTTTGTTGCGAATGTGCTGCCTTTCAATAAATTGTTCCATTGCGGCGCGAGTGGCAGACCCTGCTTCGCGATATAGCAGGGAATCTTTTTCAAAAATCTCGGAAGCCTCGTGGCTGCGCCGTTCGTCACGCTCGCGTCCGCCTACCAAATACAGCTCGTTGGCCAGCAACGGGACGTTGTTGAGCGCAAGGTGCTGCGGCATTACCGAGACCAGCGCAAAATCGATCGCGTTCTGCTCCAAACTCTCCACTACCTTTTGCCTGTTGGTAACATCGAGGGTAAGATCGACATCTGGATATTGGTTTACGAAACCCGACAAAAAATAAGGCATAACGTACTTTCCGGTGGAAACCGATGAAATTTTGAGGCGACCCGCTACCTTGCCCTCGCGCGCCTTAACCTTGTATTCCAGCGCATCGACCTCATCGACTATCTTTTGCGCCATGGCAGCGACTTCTTCCCCAAAGGGCGTAGTGTAGAGTTGGCGGCCCACGACCTCGGTAAGGGGAATATCAAATTGCTCCTGAAATTTCTTCAGTTGAATGGAAACCGCGGGCTGACTCAAATACAGTGCTTCCGAGGCCTTTGTAATACTCTGTTTTTCTACTACTTTCAGGAAGACACGTAATTGGTGTATGGTGTAATTCATATAATTTGCTTATATATTTCATAATAAGTATAAATAAAAATATA
>NZQO01000104.1 GCA_002693605.1 Flavobacteriaceae bacterium | reverse complement strand
GGATACCCGCCTGGCTAGCACCCGGGACAACCGCACCCGCAAAAACGTGTTCCGCACCGGCCCGGTTTATACGATGCGATTAACCCAGGTCGACCAGTTGCAGTTCTCCGCCGCCTACGGAAACACTGAATTTGAAGAACCGGAGCAGCCAGACAGCGACCGTGTTACCGGAATAGTTGCCTACAATCATAGCTTCAGCGAAACACTGCAGGGTGGCCTGTCTGTCAGTGCAGAACGTACAGAACTGGATACTGACGAAGAGCTGGACCGTGAATCCGCGGTTGTCACCTTCAGTAAGGTCTGGGCAACAACCCAGGTAAGCGGTTCCCTCGGCGGTAACCGCCTTGAAACCCGGTTGGGTAGCCAGTCGGTCTCCAGCAGCGGCGTCACCGGCACCTTCAACCTGATACGAGCAATCAATCCCAGCAGCGAATTTACCCTGAATGCCAACCGCCGCCTAACAGACCAGACCTCTATCCTGGGCCTTCAGTTTGAGGACTTCAACTTCAACCTGACCCAATCCTCCACTGTGGAAGTCACTGCTATAAGGGCGGGCTACAGCAACCAGTTCAGCGATGGCTCGGCAGTCAGGGCCGGGCTATCTACCAGTCGCAGTGATTATGTCCAGACCGGCGACCGTGAGGAGCGTAGGGGGATTGACCTGCGCTATTCACGGCCGGTAACCGAACTGCTCTCGTGGTTTACCGACGCCAGATACGAGCGGCGGAGCTTTGAAGAGGAAGACGCCGAAGATGACCTGGCCCGGTTGTCCGTCGGGCTCGATTACCAGTTGACGACCAGAATGGCTATTCTATCTGCCATCGGGCACGAGCAGAAGACCAGTGACGTTGCGTCCAGGGAATATAAGGAGAACTGGGTTGTGGTTTCCCTTAACTATCAATTTTTCTGAGTAGGGGGCGTACTAATGAAAAATGATATCGATACCACCCAGATAGCAAACGCCCTCACCATCGACGTGGAAGACTATTTCCAGGTTGCCGCCCTCGCCGAAGCGGTACGGCGTGAAGGCTGGGATTCCATGGAATACCGCGTGGAGGCCAACACCCGGCGTTTGTTGGAACTGCTCGAGCGACACAACACCCGGGCAACCTTCTTTACCCTCGGCTGGGTGGCGGAAAAATCGCCCCAACTGGTTCGCGAGATCCAGAAAGCCGGGCACGAGGTTGCCAGCCACGGGTACAGCCATCAGCTGATTTATAACCAGACACCCGAGGTCTTTCGCGAGGAAACCAGGCGCTCAAAACAGATCCTCGAGGACATTATTGGCGAACCCGTCACTGGGTATCGCGCCGCAAGCTATTCTATCACCAACCAGTCGCGCTGGGCCCTGGATATACTCGCCGAGGAAGGATTTACCTGGGACTCCTCCATTTTCCCGGTGCACCACGACCGTTACGGCATGCCGGGTGCGCCGCGCTGGCCCCACCGCCTGAAAACCGACAAAGGCCATGAACTGGCCGAGTTCCCCCTGAGCACACTGAAGTTTCCCGGTTACACCCTGCCGATCGCCGGCGGTGGCTATTTCCGGTTGTTTCCCTACTGGTTCAGCCGCTGGGGCCTGGGCAGCATCAACCGCCAGGGCCAGCCGTTCGTGTTCTACCTCCATCCCTGGGAGGTAGACCCGGGCCAGCCACGGCTGGACGTTAAATGGTTTTCCCGGTTCCGGCATTACAACAATCTGGATGTGTGCGAGGCGCGACTCAGTAAGCTGCTTGGCGATTTCTCATTCACCACCATGAGCGATGTGCTGCGCAACCAGGGACTGCTGCAGGCAGATTCTGTGCAACCAGCGAGTTTCCGAGCTGCGGGTGGGCTTGCCTGATGGAATTTCTCTTCTGGTTTTCTTTTTTCTTACTGTTTTATATTTACTTCGGCTATCCGCTAGCAATCAAAGCCGTGGCCGCTGTTCGTCCAAGGCCGGTGCACAAGTTGGACGATTTTCAGCCAAAAGTTTCCATTCTTATCGCCGCTTTCAATGAAGCGAAAGACATCGAAGCCACGTTGTGTAACAAGTTGGAACAGGATTACCCGAAGCACCTCATGGAAATACTCGTCATTTCCGACGAATCCGATGATGGCACAGACCAAATTGTCGAGACCGTTGCCGAGGGCGCCCCTTGCCCCGTATATCTGTATCGCCAGGTTCCGCGGCAGGGAAAAACCGCTGGATTAAATACCTTGTACCAGCATGCAACCGGCGACATTCTCTTGTTCTCTGATGCGAACTCCCAATGGGATCCTCAAGCCCTTCAGAAACTGGTTTCCAACTTTAGTGATCCGGAGGTCGGCTATGTAACCGGCAAAATGGTTTACGTAAACAAAGATGGCTCGCTGGTGGGAGATGGTTGCAGCGCCTATATGAAATACGAAAACTGGCTGCGTTACCAAGAAACCCTTGTTGGCTCTGTGGTGGGCGTAGACGGTGGAATAGACGCTATGCGTAAATCGCTTTATCAACCACTACGGGCGGACCAGTTGCCGGATTTTGTTCAACCTTTGAAAGTGGTAGAACAGGGCGCCCGCGTGGTTTATGAACCCGAGGCTCTTCTGAAAGAGGAAGCTTTGAGCGACAGTGGCAGTGAGTTCAGCATGCGGGTGCGCGTCTCCCTCCGGGCCCTCTCGGCCCTCAAAGACATGGCCCACGTGCTCAACCCTGTAAACCACGGCCTATACGCCTTGCAGCTTCATTCTCACAAGCTGTTACGCTATTACGCTTTCATCCCCTTGGCCCTGCTGGCAATCACCAATACCGTCCTCGCCAGCGACAACACTTGGTACCTGCTGGCCTTTATAGGCCAGGCTGCTTTCTATCTCCTGGCGTGGTGCGGCCACCAGCAAAAAGATAACCCGGACCTGCCGCCAAGCATCGGCATATCCTACTACTTCGTACTTCTGAACACCGCCTGCCTTCAGGCTGCACTGGCGTTTGCTCGGGGTGAGAAGAAGGTTATCTGGGATCCGAGGAAGGGATGATTACAATAACTGGGATATCTCGGACTTTATCATGACTTCAGATAGAATCTTCGGGCTCGATTTTCTTCGTTTCCTGGCGATAATGCTGGTAGTCGTAGGGCATGGCTTGACACTTATGCCTTCTTTTCCTGAGATCAAGAACTTTTTTCGAATATTCGATTTTATCGGGGTTGAATTATTTTTCGTGTTAAGCGGATTTCTGATTGGTACGATTTTTTTAAAAACATTTTCGAGTCAATCGGGAATCAGCGATTTGGTTTATTTTTGGAAGCGACGTTGGTGGCGCACCCTGCCAAACTACTATCTTTTCGTTCTGATCAATTTTATCGGCTTCAGCTTCCTCAAGGATGAGTTTAGTTTTGATTGGCGTTACCTGTTTTTCCTCCAGAATCTAATTGGTCCACATTCGGGATTTTTTAGCGTTTCATGGTCGCTTACAGTTGAGGAGTGGTTTTATCTTTCTGTACCCCTTGTTTTTATGGTCGGGCTAAGAGTTTTCAACAGTAGAGCGATTGCGATCTGGTCTACGGTTGGTTTAGTTACTGTGGCATCATTAATGGCCAGATACCAATATGTCGTTGGCTTTGATGCGACGTGGAATAATGAAATGCGGCAAGTCGCTGTACTGCGCCTAGACTCTCTGATCTATGGTGTGGCTGCGGCGTGGCTTTGGCTCAACCATAATGTGTTTCTAACACGGTATAAGATACATTTTTTTGTTTTAGGTGTGTGTTTTTTGGGTGCTGGAATTGTTATCAGGAACGATCCGGAAATAAATCAGACACATTGGATGCTGTTGTTTCTCTTTCCGATTCTCTCTCTGGGTATCAGTTTCTGGCTGCCGATACTGGCAACCTGGCGCTCCGAAATTGAAGGGGAGGGCGTGTTAGCTAAATCTGTTAGAAATATTTCCGTCTGGTCGTATTCCTTGTATTTGGTACATGTGCCGGCTATGGAAGGTTTTTCAATTTTTATTTTACCAAAAACCCTGGATAACGTTTTTTTACAATTATGCGCCTTTTTTATTTGGATATTTTTAGCAATATTTTTATCCTTTTTAATATACCATCTTTTTGAGAGGCCAGTTATGAATTTGCGCGATGGCGTCCCGGATGATGGCTTGATTAAAGCGGTTCTTAGTGGACGGCGAGGTATAGGCACAACTAAGTGACCATTCCCGCCTCGACGCTTCAAAGAGTGTAAGTGTGTTAATGAAAGTGTTGCACCTGATCGACAGCGGAGGCCTCTACGGCGCGGAAAAAATGGTCCTCAACCTCATGGAAGAGCAGATCAAAATGGGCGATAGCCCCATGCTCCTGAGTGCTGGTGCCCATGAAGATGGCGTAAAGGCCATCGAACTGGAGGCCCGCCGCAGAAATCTGCCGGTAACCCCCTGGCTCATGAAACCGGGCCTAAACCTCTGTGAATCCGTTAGGATCGCCCGGTGGGCCAAGAGCAACGGCTACCAGATCCTCCATTCCCATGGCTACAAATTCAACATTTTGATGGGCCTGCAGAAACTTTCTGGGCTGAAACTACCCTTGGTGACCACCTTGCATGGCTACGTCCACGCGCCAAGGTTCAGCAAGCTGTGGGTTTATGAAAAAATGGACAGAGTCTTCTTGCGACTGATGGACAGGGTTTGCTTGGTGGCCCCGCACATGCTTGATTTGCCGATAGTCCGCCGACTGCCCGAAAACAAAATCGCGGTTATCGAAAACGGCCTTCCCGAATTGCAGCCCGAGGAACAGGAGGCGAACCTGGGGCCGGAACTGGAACAGTTCCTGAAAGGCAATACCTTTAACCTCCTGGCAGTGGGTAGGCTCTCACCAGAAAAAAACTTCTCGGAGCTCCTGCGGGCAGTGGCTCGGGAGCCGCTCAATAAAATGCAACTTGGGTTGTGTATTGTGGGCGAGGGCGGCAAACGCTCTGAGTTAGAAAGGTTGCGTAAAGACCTTGGGCTTGAGCCAAAAGTTCGCCTGCTTGGCTACCGGAATGACGTACCGGGACTGATGAAGCATTTTGATTTGCTGGTGATACCTTCGTTGACAGAAGGATTGCCAATTACCTTGTTGGAGGCAATGCGAGCAGGTTTAGCGGTTTTGTCCACGGCGGTGGGCGGCATACCTCAAGCATTAGACCAAGGGAGGGCCGGTATTTTGGTGGAATCCAACTCCTGTAGCCAGCTTTTTGAAGGCATCAAAAGGGCCGTCAATGATCGTCATGATCTCATTGTTCACACCAGGGCTGGAATGCGGGCCTTTGAAGCCCGATATACAGCCATTGCTATGGCCCAAAAATATCGTAGCGTTTACTCGGTCTTGCCTGGACAAAAGAAGCCCACGAAACCAGGAGTAACTTTTTGAGTATCAGCAACTTAATTTTCAAGTATGGTATCTACTACCCCGTGGTCCTATTGCGTGGAGAATGGATTGGTCGACATCTGAAGGCGCTGGAGAAAACCCAGTATTCCCCGCAGAATCAGATTGAAAGGTTGCAACTGGGAAGGTTGAACCGGCTGTTACAACATGCCAAGACAACGGTTCCTCATTACGCGGATCTTCCGGAGTTACCGCTGACCTCACTCGAACAGCTTCGCGAAATTCCTTTACTGGAGAAAGATTTCCTCCGTAACCATGCGGACCAGCTTTACTCGAGCAAAACTGGGCTTTTGGCCCGCTACAAGACGACCGGTGGCTCCACTGGGGCACCGGTCACACTTCGAAAAGACAGTGCCGGCATGGCTCATGAGCTGGCGGCCACGTGGAGAGGTTACCATTGGGCGGGAATCGATGTTGGTGACAAGCAGGCCCGCTTTTGGGGCATACCGGCCAGTAAGAGGGACTATTGGCGAGCAAGGCTTATCGACTTCGTTGCTCACCGCAAGCGGCTGTCTGCATTTGCTTTTTCGGAGGATGACCTAGGCAAATACTTTCAGGAGCTACAGAAGTTCAAGCCAGATTATTTTTACGGTTATGTATCCATGATCCGCCAGTTCGCCGACTACGTCGAGCGCACAGGTGAGCGCGGGACACTAAAACCGAAAGCCATTGTCACTACTGCTGAAGCTCTCACCGAGCCGGATCGACAGCAGATTGAAAAGGTTTTTGAGTGCAAGGTGTTCAACGAATATGGCTGTGGAGAGCTTGGAACAATTGCCCATGAATGCGAGCACCGGAGTTTGCACATCTCCGCAGAGAACATGATTGTAGAGGTCTTGGCTGATTCCGGGGACCCCGTGAAAGTGGGTGAACTCGGTGAAATTGTTGTTACTGACCTCATCAATTTTACAACGCCACTAATACGTTATCGATTAAAGGACTATATCAGACTATTAGATAAAAACTGTCGCTGCGGACTATCTTTACCGGTGATATTTGGCATCCAAGGGAGAGAGTATGATGTTTTAATAAACAGCAAAGGCCAACGGTTTCATGGTGAATTTTTTTTATACATGTTCGAAGACTTAAAAAAGATTGGACTGCCCGTAAAAGCTTTCAAAATAACACAGAATAACAATAACATCAGGTTGTCCATTGTGGCTACCGAAGAGAACTTCAATTCAGTAAAATCTCGCCTATTGCGTGAGCTTAAAGATCGGTTTGATGCCTTGTATGATTATACCTTTGAAAGCGTTAACTATATTCCGCGAGAGCCATCCGGAAAATTAAGATTGGTGGAAAGGATTTCATAATGAGCTATGATAAAGAACCAGGGTCGCCACGCTTAAAAATAGATGAACTAAATGGCAGAAACAAGATAGAAAACATTTACATATATATTATAAGCGGTTTTAGTTCTTTTATTGAAAAGTTAGCCCCCTACCTTAGACAGGTAATACGTTTTTTATTTCTTCCGTACGCTTACGTCTTTCTGATTGATTGGAAGGTTTGCAAGAAGTCAAAAATTGGTGTCTTGAAAGATTTTTTGTACATATTTTTTGTTTTTAAAACTTTTCCAGATCATTATCAGCAATGTCGTCTTTGGGAAAAGAAGCCTCGGGAGTGGGCTTTGTATTGGGGGTCAAATTACAATCCCTTTCAGCGGAGAAGTCTTTTTCGCGTTTTGCAGCCCCCAAAGTACAGAGTAGTTTATGAGGATAAAAGGCTATGTCATGACATTTGTGTTTTAAATGGCATTCCAACCCCAAAAGAATACAAGATTGTTGCTCCAGGAGAAAACATGGAAGGTGTGGTACGTCGGTTGGTGGAAACCAGCAGCAATTTAAGCAAGCGTATTGTTGTTAAACCAGTGAATGGAAAGGGTGGGCATAGTATAATTTTCTTTGAGGTTTCAGGAAGTGAGATACACAGTTTGTTTTCATCTAGTCGAAAGTCAACGCACGCCGTAGAATCGATGATAGTTCAAGAGTGCATTGAGCAACATAAGTATCTAAATCAAGTTTCAAAGTCAATAAATACTGTTCGATTCGTGACCGCCCTTGATAAAAGTGAACAGGTTGTAGAATTAGGAGCGTATATGAGATTTGGTTCCTGCTCCTCTTTAATTGACAACCTCAGTAAGGGTGGTCTGGCAGTCAAAATAGATATTGAGAAGGGTTGTTTGGTTGGTCCGGGACAAAACATAGCTGGTAAATCATTTTCTGAACATCCAGACTCGGGCGTACTATTTAAGGACTTCGCGATACCTTATTGGGATCAGGTTAGATCTCTTGCCTCTACTGTTCAGAAAAAAATGAACTACCACAGAATTCTCGGAATGGATATCGCTATAACGGATTCAGGGCCAGTAATAATTGAGATTAATTCGATATATGATAATGTGGGCTTGGAGGGTATCTGCGGTCCCCTTTTCTCGAGGAAAGATATTTATGAACTTTTCATGTCATATAAATTGTTTTTTTGCAAAAGACAGATACTATTGATTGAAAAGTGGCACGCTTCTTTTGGGGTGAAATAGAATTGAACTATACAGAAAATAACACAGGATCAGTATGGATAACTTGGGAAGATCACCGTCGATCCCGAGTTCTAGCTAAATCATTATCTGCTCAGTATAAAGTGATTGGCTGCAAAAAGCTTAAAAGAATCAGATACTTTGTTCTTTGTTTTAAAACACTAAAATACCTGATTGCTATTCGGCCAAAGGTAGTGGTTTGCCAAAATCCATCTATTATTCTTAATCTTTTTCTTTGTATGATGAAAAATAGGTTTGGCTTCTATCTCGTAGCTGATAGGCATACGAATTTTGCTTTTCGTTACTCTAAAAGTTATAAATTTAAGTGGGTTTTGTATAGGGTGATTAGTAATATAACGATTAGACATTCTGACTTAATGATTGTTACGAACCCTTTTTTAAAGGAATTTGTAGACTGCATGGGAGGGAATGGTATTGTTTTGCCTGATAAGATTCCAGCTCTTCAAGACCCCAAAAAAAAGAAAAAACTACAGGGTCAATTCAATATTTTCTTTATCTGCACATTTAGCGATGATGAACCCTTTCGGGAAGTGCTCGAAGCGGCAAATCTTCTGCCGTCTGATTGGGTTATCTATGTTTCTGGAAATTATAAAAAGGCTAATGTTCAACCTGATCGCGTTCCGAAGAATGTGGTGCTCCTTGGTTTTGTAGAGGAGGATGATTATCTGTATTATTTGAGTTCAGCTGATGCAGTGATGGTTTTGACGACGTTGGACTATACTCTTAACTGTGGCGCATACGAATCTGTAGCATTAAATAAGCCCATGGTATTATCTTACAAAAAAACTATCATGAGTTATTTTGACAAGGGGGCTGTGTACGTAGAGCCTGTGGCTCAATCAATAGTTGAAGGTATCGAGTCACTCTTTGAAAATTTTGAGACTTTCGAAAAAGAAATTAAGGAATTAAAATGCGAACTTGAATTAAGTTGGAAAAAGCAGTTTTCTAATATTGAGTCCAAAATACCGAGTCTGACTGGTGATAGCGCTGGAAAGTTGTAATAACGAGTTTCTACCCCGAAAGTCAGGTTATACTAATAGAGTTTACGGCTACAGGAGTAGTTTGAGACCTGCGTCTTTCGGGGTGGCTCGCTTTTTTTATCGAAAGTTAGTTATTTTGCTCCATACAACAATTTGGTTTGGGGCTATATTTTATTTATCATTGATAGGTATATTGTGAATATATATGACCTCTTAGGTGCCTAGTCAACTTTTATCTCAATCTTTTCAGGAGGAGACAAGCAATCCTGGCACAAAGGGAAACCTTCCGAGTTAAAATCGCCATCTCTGTTTGATACGAATGCGTATATTTCCCGTGCCTTAGATAGTGATCCGTTGTTGAGTTGGAATGTTATGGCTGTATCTGACCAAGATAGTGGGTATTGAACCTCAATATAGCGTGCCTCTTGTATATTTTTCGAATCAGCAATAATAACCCTCTGAAACGAGTTGTCTATATAGATGTCATCAAAGTCGCTTTCTTGTAAATGCCCTACTTTCCCGTTGAGGCCGAGAAGTGCGACTGTAGGACTCCATTCGCCTTCAAAGGCTAATTTTGGATCAAAATTAAAGCTCGTCATCGGTTGAGCGTCTATGTTGATTTTGAAGATCCCTTTATCAGTATCAATCATGAACTCCATGAAATGCCATTGGTTTCCTTCAAGAACTCGGTTTTCCCAGTTTACCAGCACATCAGATGTGCTGTAGCCGCTCAAAGTCTGGTGCATTTGGGTCCAAGATAGAGCTACCCCAATCTTGCCGTCAGCATCTTCTCTTATCCTTAAATATTTCTGTGATCCAGGGCCGAGATACCCAAAGCTGCCTCCCCCTTTGAAAACCTCCGGGAATGTCGTTGTAGCGTTTGACAGCGAGCCTCTTACCAACTGGCCTTTTAGGTCGTTGCTATTGACAGGGTCATCGAAAACTAGATTAATCATCCCTTCATCATCGACACCGATAAAGGTGGCTGAGATTCCGTTCATGGCGAGCTTTTCACCGGGAACAAATGTTCCGTCCTGATTCAATGGGTCAATTCTCCAGTAAAGGCTAGGAGAGTACTTGGGTTTGTACCACCAACTAACGTAAAGTTGTGGTTCGTCGGCGGGTGTGCCGAATCCCGACTTTCCGCCATAAGCGACCGGCTTACCCACAAAGCCGTTAAAGCCTTTGAAGTAGTAATGTTCGGAGGAGTTGGTGTGTCGGGTAGGCCGATCAGAGCTGACTTGCACGCGGGAAGCGCCGAAAGCGGTACTTGATGGCCCTGCCCATATAGAATCGGGATTTTCATTGGTGCTCAGGATAAGGTCGCCGTTGCTAAGCTGGCTGTGCTTGAGATTGAGGACGCCATTTTCGTAGGCGGCGTCAACGGTGTCGTATAGGATAGGCTCAGCTTGGGCCTTCGATCCAAACCCTGAACCCGTGATGGTGATCGTGGAGCCGTAGGTCAGGTCAGGAGAAGGTGGGATGTCAACGCCGGTAATGGTTGGAGTGGCGGTTGCCGGAGAAGCGCCAAGGACAAAAGCCACCGCAGTGCAGAGTGTTAGCGACATGTTTTGGATGGTGCGGTTCATCATCTACCTCACTTCATCAGAGATTTTCTGGCACTGTATGGTGACTCGGGGCAACGTTTTGCGACGGACCGCATGGAATTACGTTGACACCATCAAGTGTTACCGTTTTGGGATCGGATTAACACAATATTACGTGGATTGGGGGTGAATCCCTAGCCCTAGAAGATTGCAGTGTGTTAACGGGCTGACGATAGATAGGGATACTACTGAGCGCTCACGGCTATTCACTCAGGATCTTACTAAAGCCTACTCCGGAAAACACGCAGCCAGTGGCGTAAGCGCAAATAACTGCTCGCTGTGG
>NZQO01000103.1 GCA_002693605.1 Flavobacteriaceae bacterium | reverse complement strand
GGTGGTCCCGGTTACCGCCACCCAGGTCACCGCCTTTACCTATTCCAATGCCAGCAGCTTCCTTTCGCAGCTTTCAAATTTCCGAAGTGACACGGCGCCAACAACTATTCCCACATTGTTTGAAACGGTAAGCGAGATTGGCGAAATATCGCTACCCGCGGGCACCGCGATAGCCCTGAAGAGCATCGACCCCCAACTAACGGCCGATGCCCTGGCATCAAGTCTTACCCAAATGGGGACATTCAGGGAGGTAACGCTTTATTCGTTCGCAGCACCCGATTTTTTCCACGACTACCTAAAGCCGCTAATCAACTTCAAACAGGCCTCGGTGGCTTTCCAACTGGATTCTTTTTTCATCGTGGCCGAAAATGAGACTGTGGCACAGGAAATCATTTCGTGCGCTACCAGCGGTACCTGTTTGAGCCAAGCGCCCTTTTTCAGCGAAACTTCCGCCCAGCTAAGCACGGCCTCCTCCCTCTTGCGACTTTCGCTGCAAGGTTCGGTGGCTGAAAGTGTGTCGCGCCAAATGGAATCGCTCTTCGGAATGCCTTCCCTTACGGAATCGCTCCCCAACTACCCGCTGACTGCCCACCAATTTACCTATGACCGGAATTTCGCGCATGTTACCTTTCTATGCCAAGAATCTCGCGCTACGGGCCCCGCGCTTACAGGCGGGATAAGCGAATCGTTTACCCTTCAACTGGAAAACGGCGTATTGATGCCTCCGCAATTTTTCAGCAACCACCGCACCGGTGGCCACGATATCGTAGTGCAGGATATGGCCAACAAATTATACCTACTCTCTTCGGAAGGCAAAACCCTGTGGAAAAAACAACTGGACAATCCCGTTTTGGGCGGCATCGAGGAGGTAGATTTATTGCGTAACGGAAACAAGCAATTTGCCTTTGCCACGAAGAACAAGGTTTATGTGCTAGACCGTACCGGGGCATCGGTAGGTTCGTTCCCCTTGCAATTTAAGGATGCCATTACGCAGCCCCTCTCGGTTTTCGATTACGATAATAACCGTAAATATCGGTTTGTGGTTACCCAGGGGGACAACGTATTGATGTACGGGCCCGATGGAAAAATGATACGGGGCTTTTCTTTCAAAAAGGCAAAATCGGAAATCGTGCTGCCCCCACAGCATATTAGGATGGGCAACAAGGACTATATCGCAATCGCCGAGAAAAACGGCAGTTTAAACCTCCTGCACCGAACGGGCAGGATACGCGTGCCGCTGGCATCAAAATTCCAATTTTCGGAAATTCCCATTGCAGAGGAAGGCAACGCATTTGTAGTGATTACAGCCGATAACAACAAGGTTTCCATTACACAGGAGGGCAAAACAAGTTCGCAGGCACTGAACGTGTCGGGAAATTATTGGTTTACCACCCTGGGCAGGACAAAGGCTACCTTAGACGATAATTTGCTGCGCATTAACGGCAACCTGGCAGAATTGCCCTTTGGGGTATATACGCCACCCAAGATTGTGCAGATAGGTAAGCAACAGCTTATCACCCTTACCGAAACACAGGAAAACAAGGTCTATGTATTTACTACGGAAGCCACCCTATTGCCCGGCTTTCCAGTGTACGGAACGTCAATCGCCGCGCTTAGACAAGGCAGTTCGGGAGAGCGGGCACAGCTCGTAGTTGCCGGCCCCAACAAGGAGATTATACTTTATTCCTGGAGCTTTTAGAAACACCCCATACAGGGAATACTCAAGCTGCTTTCCATTCGGCCTCGAAGAGCGCAGCAAAATGATGCTTCAATTTTTCCTTGACCGTTTCCGTGGAAACCGTCGCGACGCCCAATTCGACGTTTAATGAAGTTACCGCTTTTCCTTTAATTCCGCAGGGAATCATATGGTCGAAATATCCTAAATCGGTATTCACGTTCAGTGCGAACCCGTGCATCGTGACCCACCGACTGGCCCGAACGCCCATAGCGCAAATTTTCCGAGCGAAGGGGGTGCCAACGTCTAGCCAGACCCCGGTTTCCCCTTCCGAGCGTTGCGCTTTCAGTCCGTAGTCCTCCAAGGTTAGGATTACCGCTTCCTCCAGCAATCGCAAGTACTTATGGATATCGGTAAAGAAATTCTCGAGATCTAGGATGGGATACCCAACCACCTGCCCCGGACCGTGATAGGTAATGTCGCCACCGCGGTTAATTTTGTAAAACGTTGCGTTGATTGCCGACAACTTCTCTTCAGTTATTAGCAGGTTGTCTATATCGCCACTTTTTCCGAGGGTATATACGTGTGGATGTTCCACAAAGAGAAAGTAATTGGGGGTCTCGCGACCTGCATTTTCCCTTCGGTTGGCTATTTTTACGTCCAAAATCTCCTGGAACAACCGCTCCTGGTATTCCCATGTTTGCTTATAATCGCGGCTACCAAGGTCCTCAATGTAAATGGTCTTGTTCAAGAGATTATTTTTCAAGTTGCACCTCCACATCTAAGATATCCGGATTCTTAAAATATTCGACGAACAACCGTTCAACCTGAAGCGTCTTTCCGTCTAACGATACGGTAGCATCGGTAATATTTGTACTCTTTATACGCCGGGGGAAAGTATATTTGAGCGTATATTGCATGCCGGTCATAAACGCTTCGGCCTGCTGTAGGCTATCCAATTGTCTTTGATAGCCCGTTTGGTCCTTGATATAGGCATCGCGCATAAAATTTCCGTCGGAAAAAGTATACCGTACCCCAATAACATCGCTATCTGGGTCGGCGCTTACCTGGGCATTGCTATTGGGATCCTGCGGCAGTGCCGCCATGGCTACGTCTAACGAGTTTTGTAGATCATTGGCCTCCGAAATTGAGCGAAAGGCATTGGAAACGGTGAAAAACATCTCGGGCGCATCGCTATCCATTACCAAGTGCACGGTATAATTTTCCATAGCCTGCAATTTCTGCTGTTCTTCGTCGGGAAGCTGGGCAATGCTATCGCGCTTTTCAGCCAGAAACTGCCTCATGGCTACCGTAGTATCCATTTTTACCGTGGTGGTATCCAATTGCATTCCAAAGGACATCATTTCTTTCATATCTACCTTAATTGAGAGTTCTCCGCTGCCATTTTCCTGAAGCACGAGGGTTTCGGTAAATTGGCAGCTGCAAAGGCAGAGCGCCAAGGAAAAGGTAACCAGTAATTTCTGTAGCATAACCTAATTTTTTGGATTGTTCAAAATTATGAGCGCTGCGATAACCCCGGGAATCCACCCGAGAATAGTCAAGATCAAGACAATCAAAACAGACCCGCAGCCCTTATCGATAACGGCCAATGGCGGAAAAACAATGGCCAATAATACTCTCCAGATATTCATATCAAGCAAAATTACAATTAATAAATAAGTCTCGATGCGCGCGTTTCAGTTTTATCGGTGCTGTTGGTTTGCTTAATCTTTGTAAGTATCTTTGGGGGCTTAGTAAAATAGCTAATACTTACATAACGAATTCTATATGCAACTTTCTGAACAGGAACAGGTACGAAGACAAAAGCGCGAACAATTGCAGAAAATGGGCGTAGACCCTTATCCTGCCGCGCTTTTCCCGGTAGACAACACCACCGCAACAATCAAAGGCAATTTTGAGGAAGGCAAAAAGGTAGTGCTAGCCGGCCGCCTAATGTCCAGACGCATACAAGGAAAGGCTTCCTTCGCCGAACTTCAGGACAGCCAGGGACGCATACAGGTGTACTTTAACCGGGATGAAATCTGTCCGGGCGAGGATAAGTCTAAATACAACGATATCTATAAGAAACTCTTGGATATTGGCGATTTCATCGGAATTGAAGGGGAACTTTTCACCACCCAGGTGGGAGAGAAAACCGTCAAGGTCGATAACTTCACCTTACTCTCGAAAGCCCTTCGCCCCCTGCCGCTACCCAAGACCGATAGCGAGGGCAACACCTTCGATGAGTTTAATGACCCTGAACAGCGCTACCGACAGCGCTACGCAGACCTCGTTGTAAACCGCAAGGTGAAGGACGTTTTCATTAAGCGCACCAAACTCTACAACGCCATGCGTACGTACTTTAACGATCGCGGTTATTTTGAAGTGGAAACCCCTGTCCTGCAACCCATTCCCGGCGGTGCGGCGGCACGGCCCTTCGTTACCCACCATAACAGCCTCGATATTCCGCTGTATATGCGTATTGCCAACGAGCTGTATCTGAAACGACTTATTGTTGGCGGGTTCGACGGGGTGTACGAGTTTTCAAAGAACTTCCGAAACGAAGGGATGGACCGTACCCACAATCCCGAATTTACCGCAATGGAAATTTACGTTTCCTATAAGGATTACAATTGGATGATGGACTTCTGCGAGGAATTGCTGGAATTTTGTGCCGAGCAGGTGAATGGAACTACCAAGGCTACCTTCGGAAAGCATGACATTGACTTTAAGGCACCCTACCCACGCGTTACGATGGCCGATGCGATTAAGAAGCATACCGGTTTTGACATCACGGGAAAATCGGAAGATGAAATACGCCAAGCCGCAATTTCACTGGGCGTAGAGGTAGATAACACCATGGGCAAGGGCAAACTGATCGATGAAATTTTCGGAGAAAAATGCGAGCCGCATTTCATCCAGCCTACCTTCATAACCGATTACCCGAAGGAAATGAGCCCACTTTGCAAGCAGCACCGCGACAATCCCGAACTTACCGAACGATTTGAGCTTATGGTCTGCGGCAAGGAAATCGCGAATGCGTATAGCGAGTTGAACGACCCCATAGACCAGCGCGAACGTTTTGAGGCGCAGTTGACGCTCGCCGACCGTGGCGACGATGAGGCCACGCAGTTTATAGACTACGATTTCCTGCGCGCGCTGGAGTATGGAATGCCACCTACCAGCGGTATGGGCATAGGCATGGACCGTCTAATCATGTTCCTGACCAATAATGCCTCGATTCAGGAAGTGCTTTTCTTCCCGCAGATGAAACCCGAGAAGAAAGTTACCGTTACCCTAAACGAGGACGAAAAGGCAGTTTTTGAACTTCTGAAGAAAGAGGGCAACTGTACGTTAGATTCACTTAAGGATGCCAGCGGATTGAGCAATAAAAAGTGGGACAAGGCCATAAAGGCACTCACCAAGCACAAGCTTGCCAAGGTAGAAAAAGCCGAAAATGGCCTTACCGTTACCTTATTGTAAGTTTTATTTAGGGGAGGCTATTTTCAACATAACATTTAGCTTCCGAAAAGGGGCTCTATGGTAGAATGTGCCATAAGTTGCAGTAAAGCGCCTAGGCCTGAAAAATATTTCCGGAGCTGCCGCTGAGAGCACGTAGTCCCGGCATGCAGGCATTAAATAATATTTCATCCGTAATATTTTAACAGCCAACCCAAAGCAGGTATCTTGGGGTTTTACTATTTTTAGCGCATCAACAGCACCCAAATAATGAAAACGTTCCGATTTTTTCCGATTTTATTGATCCTTTCCCTCGTCCTCGTTGCCTGTGGTGACGATGACGACAGAACACCGCCCGAGGTGGTCGACAACCAGGCGCCTACAGCACCCGCCAATCTAACCGTTTCTAACGTTACCGACACCTCTTTACAGCTTACATGGGAAGCAGCCGACGACAACATAGGCGTATCTGGGTATAAAGTCATTCAAGATGGTAGTGAGCTGCCTGAAGTTGCCACCGGAACCTCAATAACCGTTACCGATCTTTCTCCTGGCACCACGTATGAATTTTACCTTACTGCATTTGATGCCGCCGGAAATATATCTAGTTCCAGCAATACGGTTACACAGGAAACAGCCATTAGGCTCGAATTTAGATCGAACCTTTCGGAAATGGGAGTCTTCACGGCTACCCTGGCTTCACTAGCCCCCGCGGCAGGCGTGCAACTATATGAAATCAATAGCACCCTTTTTACCGATTACGCCAAAAAACAGCGCCTTATCCGGATGCCGGAAGGTCAGGCTATGCGCTATGACAACAATGACCTACTGCCCGTATTTCCAGACAATACGCTCATCGCTAAAACATTCTATTATAACCGCAACGAGCAGATACCTTCGGAAGGAAGGAAAATTATAGAAACCCGCATTTTCCTCAAGATAAACGGCGTTTGGGAAGTTGGAAACTATATCTGGAACGAGGCACAGACCGAAGCTACCTATAGTGAAGCGGGAAATAACGTGCCGGTCAGCTACATCGATGGTGCGGGCAACACCCAGGACGTTAACTATCAAATTCCCTCAAAGCAAGATTGTTTCACCTGCCACAATAATAATGGCAGCACCTTTCCCATAGGCATGAAACTGCGGAGTATGAATTTTACGCCTTCGTACACAAATAAAAACCAATTGCAATTTCTAGCCGATATCGGCTTACTAGCAGGTGTAAATCCTTCGGAAGTTTCGGTATTGCCAGATTGGACCGACGACGTTAACTACACCCTCCTGGAACGCGGCCGCGCCTATCTGGACGTAAATTGTGCCCACTGCCACCAACCCGGCGGGAGCGTGCCGAGCGGTTTCACGATCGATTTTCGCTATGAAACACCGTTCGATGACACAAACATCTATTCCAATAGGGGCGAGATTGAAGCGCGTTTCCAAAGCACCGCCCCGGTTTACCGTATGCCGCAATTGGGCCGTACCGTCGTGCATCAGGAAGCCCTGCAAATGTTACGCGACTACCTAGAAGCTATTGAGGAATAAGCAATTATGTGTATTTTTGTATTCTGGCGCAATTTTTGAACCATATAGAAGCAGAAACTGCCATGACAGTTTAAAACACTTAACTATGAAACAGATTGTAAAAATTTTAGCAGTTGCACTCGTTATGGTGCTAAGCACCCAAAATAGTGTTGCGCAGAGCCTTTCCCAAGATCAGGAACGGCCCGAGACGATTGCCAAGGCACAGACCGAAAAACTTACCGAGGCCCTCAACCTAGATGGTACGCAAAGTCGAGCGGTATTTAGGGCACTGGTAAGCAAGGAGGTAAGCTATAAAAAGCAACTAGCCGGAAAGGATATCAAGGAACCAACCGTGGCCGCTAGCAAGAAAAAAATTGATGAGGATCTTTCCGGGTCGATGAAGAAAATCTTAAACGACGAGCAGTACAAGAAATGGCTCGCATTGAAGAACTAACAGCTTAACAGATGAAAAAAAAACCTCTTCGATTGAAGAGGTTTTTTTATTTACTTCAGTTTCGTAGCAGCGGTACCTACCGCCTTAATCGTCATATCCAAATCATCATAACTTAGCGCATCGCACAAGAACCAAGTCTCGAACGCGCTTGGCGCGATGTAGATTCCCTCCTTCAGCAACCCATGGAAAAAACGGTTGAAATTTTCGTTGCTTGCCGCTGCGGCACTGTCGAAATCGGCTACTGGCATATCTGAAAAATGGACTGAAATCATACTCCCCAATCTGTTGATGGTATGGGCAATGGACGCTCTGGATAGTTCTCGGGAAATACCCTTGTGCAAATAAGCCGTTTTTTCCTGCAAAGAGCTGAAAATCTCGGACCGATCGTTCAACTCACGTAACATTGCCAAGCCCGCGGCCATCGCCAACGGATTTCCGCTCAGGGTTCCCGCTTGGTAAACGGGTCCGAGGGGTGCCAAATAATCCATAATCTCGTTTCGCGCTGCAAACGCCCCCACGGGAAGACCACCCCCGATTACCTTTCCGAAGGTTACGATATCGGCTCTTATACCAAAAAGTTCCTGACAACCACCCTTGGCAAGGCGGAAACCTGTCATAACCTCATCAAATATCAGAAGTATTTCGTGAGAGTCGCACAGTGCGCGAAGCTGCTGTAAGAAACCGTCTGCCGGTGGAATGCAGCCCATATTGCCGGCTACCGGCTCTAGGATGATGCAGGCAACTTCACCTTCGTTCTCCTGTAGCAAGCGTTCAACGCTTTCGATGTCGTTATACTTCGCCAATAGCGTATCCTTCGCAGTGCCTTGGGTTACGCCGGGGCTGTTGGGCGTGCCAAAGGTAACCGCACCGCTACCGGCCTGTATTAAGAAAGAATCACTATGCCCATGATAACACCCGGCAAATTTTATGATTTTATCCCTGCCGGTAAAGCCCCTCGCGAGACGCACAGCGCTCATGCAGGCCTCGGTGCCGCTATTGACAAATCGAATTTTATCAATGTTCGGAACCATTTGTATGGCTAACTCGGCAATTTCGGTCTCTATTTCGGTGGGCATTCCGAAGGAAGTGCCCAGCTTCGCTTTTTCTATGACGGCATTGACGACGGGTTCGTGCGCGTGACCCAGAATCATCGGACCCCAGGAATTGATATAGTCGATCAATTTGTTTCCGTCGGCATCGTATAAATAGGCACCTTTGGCCCTTTCAACAAAAATGGGGTCGCCGCCTACGGCCTTGAAGGCACGAACGGGTGAGTTTACCCCCCCGGGAATTACTTTCTTAGCTTCTGCGAAAAGTGCGCTGCTTCGTTGGTATATCATTATAATCTATTAATTTTTAACGGGATGGAGGTAAAGCACTTGCCCTACCGATATGTCGTTCGACTTCAGTCCGTTGTATTCCTTTAAACTTTCCACCGTTATATTGAAACGGCGGGAAATATTGTAGAGCGTGTCGCCCTTAATAACCGTATAGGTACTTATCTTGCTGTCGTCTGGCTGGGTAAAATCGGCTTTTTCGCCAAGCACCTGCCTATCGAGGACTGCAAGGTTGTACCGCTCTATAATGCTGATTAGCTTTTCGGGGTACCGGGGATCGGTGGCGTACCCGGCTTTTTTCAGTCCGCGTGCCCAGCCTTTATAATCGGTTTTCGACAACTTGAATAAATCTTGGTAGCGACTGCGCTGGGTAAGAAAGAGCGAATGGTCCCGGAAGGAATATTTCGGGTCCTTATATTTTCGGAAACATTCTTGAAGCTCATCGTCGTCGTGGTACACGCGCTCGCCGGTCCATTCCTTATGGCACTTAATTCCGAAGTGGTTGTTGCCCTTCATGGTTAGCGCGCCACGGCCGGCGCCACTTTCCAGAATACCCTGTGCCATGGTAATACTAGCGGGAATGCCGTACTGCAGCATTTCCTCTTGGGCGATGCCGCTATAGTTGTCTATGTAATTGGCCACGATTTCGGCGTAGGAGGCATTGGCCGGCGGCGGGACGATTTCGGTGGGAGTCTCGGAGGCGGGCGCCGTTCGCTCCTCTTTCGGAACTTCGGCGATGACAACCCGTTCGATTTTTGGCTTTTTGCGAGAGGTTACTTTCTTCTTCGACTTACACCCGCCCAACACCAAAACGCTGAGCAGGACAACTAGGCATGTTCTTGCAATCATATTATTTTTCAATTTGCGGCAACTTCTTTTTATCCAACAGGCGGTTCATCCCGGCGATTCCCTGTAGCCCGCCCGTATGGACGGCAAAAATACGGCTATTTTCACGGAAATATCCATTTTTCAGCAAGTCTATAATACCGTATAGCATCTTGGCAGTATAGACCGGATCAAGCAGAATTCCCGTATGGTTTCGGAACCTGTTCATGAAACGGATTAATTGCGCATCTATTTTGGCATACCCCCCAAAATTATACGCATCGGTTATCTCGAAGTTGTTTTTATCCGTATACTGCACCACGGTCTTTTCCTGAAAGGTCCCCTTGAGTGCCGAAAAACCGAGCACCCGCTGCCCTGGAGATGAAGCCGCCACTAGCCCGGCCAGGGTGCCGCCCGTACCCACGGGAGCGCAGATGTATTGAACATTCGCGGGATTAACCGTAGCGAGAATTTCGGCACTGCCCTTTACGGCCAGTGCGTTCGTGCCCCCTTCGGGAAGTTCGTAGAATTCTCCAAACCGTTGTTGAAGTTTCTCCCTAAAATCGGTCTTCTCCTTTTCGCGATATTCCCTACGCGAGATAAAGTGCAGCTCCATCCCGCAACTTTTCGCGTATCGCAACGTTGGGTTGCTATCGACCTGATTTGCAAGTTCCTCTCCACGTATAATTCCTATGCTCTTAAGGTCCATCGACCGCGCCGTAGCAGCAACCGCCGCGATATGGTTCGAAAAGGCACCACCATAAGTGAGCAGGCAGGTGGCGCCCTGCGCGCGGGCCGAGAGGAGATTGTGCCTCAGCTTTCGGAATTTATTTCCGGAAATAGTTGGATGAATTTGATCTTCCCGTGCCAATACGAGCGAAACAGTTGTCTTCACGAATGGTGAAATGTCTATTTCCTCGTGCGATACTAATGGAGTTTCCAGAAAAATGTTGCTTATACCGGCCATACTCGTTGCGAGTGACAAAGATACCTTTTTGAATCAGAAAACCGACGCAACCTTGGTCTGACCACCGATATTAAAACCAATATGTTAAAATTTAGTGTAGTTTGTCGTATTTTTTGTTCGTTTCATCGGATTTATATGTAGTTTTGCCGTAACACCCTGAATCTAAGCGTATGAAAGAATGTATATCCCTTTTGAAAATTGCGCAAATAGTTCTGATTGCTTTAATGGCCCAGCAAGTATTTCCGCAAGTTGGAATTGGCACTACCGCACCCGATGCCTCTAGCCTCTTGCATGCCGATGATGGCTCTGGAGAGAAGGGAATCTTGATTCCCAGTGTTGCCCTTATCGGCACCAATACAAGCGCACCAATTAATCCGGCCCCGGCGACGAGCCTACTTGTATATAACGTAGCCACCTCGGGCGCGGGCAGTACCGTAGTGACCCCCGGGTATTATTACTGGGACGGAGTGCAGTGGGTACGCCTAAATGACGATAACGACAATATTTATACAACCGATGGAACGCTTACGGGTAACCGTGAGCTCACACAGAACACAAACACCCTACAGTTTACGGGCAACGTGGGGCGAAATGCCCTTACCCTTAAGCGAACCGATAATAGCACCGAAACGGGCTTGGCCTTCCGCAACAGTGGAAATGCCTACGATGCATCCATCCATATGGAGAGCCCAAACAGCACCGGTCTGGTCATCGCGAGCGGTGGCAACGACCCCGATGTAAATAATTTGACAGCCTCGGCGATATTTAACAACGATGCGACCACTTCCTTTTCCGAAGAAATTAGGGTTTACGAAGGCACCGCGAATACCAATGATGTTACCTCGGCATTGGGCTCGCAGAACGACGATGGCTATCTCGAACTTTATGAGAATAATACCGTGAACCACCGGATAGATGCCAACGGCACCACACAGTTTAACCAAAAGCAATTGGATTTGGATCTTAGGGTAGCGACCTCAAATAACGCAAATACACTTTTTGTGGATGGAGGGACGGACCGTATTGGCATCAGGACCAACGCTCCACAGCAGAACGTTCACTTGGCTGGCAATTCGGGCACCGTACGTATAGAATCACTAAATTCGGGAAACAATGCCTATAATGTACCCGCAGATCCTGTGCCTGTATATGTTGATAATAATGGTGATCTCAACCTGCAACCGCCCCTCATCCAAACTTTCATGCCCATCAATTTGGTCAACTTCTTACCCGCCACCACCATGATATCTACCGATGGGTCTGGACAGGTTATGACCCTCCTGAATACCAACCTCAATCTAACGCAGGAATCGTTAGTACATATTACCTACCAATTCAGCGTTCAGGTG
>NZQO01000102.1 GCA_002693605.1 Flavobacteriaceae bacterium | reverse complement strand
TAGCTGAAAGGTGATTTTTTCGAAAAGGTATTCGCCCTGGAACGAAACCGAAAGATTGTGTACGTTAAGCATCTATGTATTTATTGTAACCGAAAATTTTTGCAAAGATGCTTAAATTTGTACTGCAAAAAAAACTTACCACTGCCTAAGTAACCAGCTTATGAAAGGAACCAAAATTTATAGTATTGCCACGAGCACCTGTCCTGTCTGCCATACGGGCGATATGTACAAATACAACAATCCGTACCTTGTTAGCAAGGCGCTGAAGATGCACGAGCGGTGCCCCCATTGCAATACGAAATTTAAGATAGAGCCTTCTTTTTTTTACGGTGCCATGTATGTTAGCTACGCAGTGGGCGTGGCCTTTGCCGTTGCTGCCTTTGTAATTTCGTTCTTTTTTATAGGGTTGGGAAGATTCGAAACCTTTCTCGCCATTGTGGGAACACTTATCGTTTTCCTACCCGTAATCCTCCGGTTATCGCGAAATATCTGGATAAATTTTTTCTTTAAATACGATCCTGCGAAGGCTGCCTGAACCGCTTGATATCTACCTCGGGTGGAAGGGGGTTTCCAAATTCCGAAAAATGGAACAGCCATTCGGCAAGTAGCGGCGCCATTAACAATCCGCGTGTGCCAAGTCCATTTAGGAAATGTATTCTGTCCGACAACGTCGCGCTGCCCAGCAAAGGCCGTCTATCTTTTGTAGTGGGGCGCACTCCGGCTATTTGGTCGACTATCTTAAAAGGTGTTTTTACCATCTTGGCCAAGGCCATCTCCATACGCTCTGCCGCATCTGCGGTGGGCGTTAAGGAAGTTTCATCGCGTGAAAACGTGGCACCTACCTTGTAGCGGTCGTTGCCCATCGGAATTACGAACATCGCACCCTTCAGGACAAATTCCAATTGCAATTGCGGTGCTTCGACGATAACATATTCTCCTTTGTTGGGCACTAAGAGCCCATCAGGAAAATATGGGTTTTTCAGTGCGGCGAAACCTTCGGAAAAGACAATGCGCTTCGCCTCCACATCCCTATACCGAATTCCTTTTTCGTGCAACGAGAGCGCATCGTAATCAAATCGTTCCCGTCGCAGGAGTCCTTTCCTCTCCAGCCAATCGCGATACACGCGAAGCAAGTGCGACGGATAGAGCCGCAGGGCGCCCTTGACCTCGCCAATGCCGTACGGGGCGTGAATGGATGTATTGGGTGCAGGTTGAATTTCAGAAGCGAGAAAATCACTCAGTTCGTTTTTATCGGATGCAACGGTCCAATCGTTCTGTTCTTCAATATTGTTGAAAATTCTATGGATGCTGGTAGGGGCGATTACCGGCGAACCGACCTTGGCCGAAATTGAATTGTAGGTAGCAGTAGCCTTCCGCATAAATTCACTCGCCAACCACACGGGGGTAAATCGCTTGAGCACGACGGGATTGATAACCCCGCCCGATACCTCTGTGGAAGTTCCCTCGGCCGCGTCGAAGACGAGAATCGATTTTCCGTGCTTGAGCCATTCCTCGCTGGTGGCTATTCCGGCGATTCCCAAACCTACGATGATGCAATCTACCTGTTTCATATGGTAAAAATAAAACCCTCCGAGCGCTTTACAGCGTGGAGGGTTTATTATTTATTCGAAAGAAAATGCGTTAATAATTCCAGAGATCCATCTCGAGGTTACGAATCTGTTCCTTAATCCTCTCAGATTCCAACAACTGCATCAAGGCGTTATCGGCAATGTAATCGCGCACCCCGCGATCGCCCTGTACGTTATCTTCCTTGTATACAACGCCGTGGAAACGACGCGAATTCAATAGATGATCGTAAGAAATTGGTTGCGAGGTATTCCTGCGGTTAAACGCCTTGGCGTTGTGCAGAACGTCTCGAGCCTCTGGAAACCAAACCCAAAAGAGCTCTACCTTGCTATCGATATTATCGTCTGGAAAGGCCTTAGACCGTGCTTCGTTCGCCACGGGGCAAATTCCCAACATACGGTACTTCAATTCGCCTTGGCGCTTGTCAATATACCAAACACCGCGCACGCGCCATTCCTCGATATCGCCAGCATCTAAGGTAAATCTCCTTACGTATTGGTCATCTACGAAACCTTCAGCATTGTACTGCTCGATACCAAGATCTGTAGTGTCACTGTACACCAACGAGGCACCTAGGTCGTCTAGCGTTCGCTTTTCGGTAAAATATGAATCTGCGTACACGTGCTCGATCTCGCCGTTTTTAATTCCGGTTACCAACACATCGTACAACGAACGTCGGTTAGAACCGATATTGTTCGTGTCGATTGGGTAATACAACGGAAAGTTTACGCGCTCGTCCAGATCGATAATCTCCCAAGTGGTCTTAGACCAAAGGATGTCGCGTTCGCCCACGTACCCGTACGGGAGTGGCTCATCATTGTCGTACGCTATTTGCGCCTCGGTCTTCTTACCGATATCCTCAGGTGTCTTTGCGTTCAGCACGTTAGCCTGGCCGAAACTTGCGGCTGAGGTCAATGCTAGGGCAAAAACACTTAAAACAACATTCTTCACATTCATAAATTACAGTTTAATTCTAATTTGTCAACTCAATAAATACAGGAGCTGTTCTTTTCAATTTTACGCTACTGCCCTGAATCTTACTTTCAATATCATAAATTTGGACCGTCTCGCCGCGCTTCGCCCTGCGAAGGTTAGACAGTGCCGCACCGTCTAGGCGGGTACCGCTTACATTTACGGTTGGCTGTCCTGATACCTTAAAGCTAAATCCGGTAACCTGAAGGTCCAAATCGAAATCGAAGTCTTCTAGCACAGCACTAATGGTAGATTTTTCAAGGCCTTCACGTTGCATTCTCACAATACCCGTTTCGCCTCGTACCGCTCCTACCGGTGCGGGAATATCCTTAATTCTAAATTCAGCTGGGGTCGAGATAGGCTTTCCATCGGGTAACGTTCCCGTGGCGGTAATGGTAACCGTTCTTCCACTGCCGGGACGCATTACGTAGTTGCTTCCCGAAACTTTTGATAGTCCCGGCGCAGAGGCGTTTACCTTATTGTCTGGAATTCCGGGAATGGAAACCGTCATCGGGTTATCTACCCCGCGGTACACCACGTTCATCTTATCGGCCGAAATTACAGCAGCGTTCGGCATAGAGATGGTTGCAAAACCAGTACTTACCGCGACCTCAGTTTCATCACCATCTTCACCGTAGTACAAGGTTCCCTCGATTTTGTGATCGCCAGGGCTACCAGCATTCACGTTCAACTGAACTTTACCTCCTACAAAGGTATAATCTTTACCTTGCACCAATTTTCTTCCGTCCAACGTCAATTCGGCACGCTTCGGAACCGTATTTGGGTCGGTACGACCCAAGATAATTTCACCGTTAAAATTTTCGCCGCTATAGAAAGCAGATTTCGAAACATTCATAAATGAGTTATAGTTAGACAGCGCAAGGGCAGAAGCTTGTTCTCCGGCTAGCATTGTCTGCAACACCTCACTCTTGGTAGTCTTGATATCATTTTGAAGTTGCGTTAACTTGGTACGAGATGCAACTAACGGGAACCCTTCGAAATGGTACTTTAACCAATCTAAGGTCACGCCGTCGCCACGCTCAACCGGCTGGGTCTCGAATTTCGATTGGATATCCGATTCGATACTCGGGTTGTCAACCAATGCGAGCATACCTTCGCGGTACGCATCGATCTTGGCCACAAATTCCTTACCGGCTTCTGACAAATCATCGCCAGCGAACATTTTCTGGTCGAGAAAATCGGCCTTGTCCTGAACCTCATAGTCCTGTTGCTCATCTTCCTTAACCGTTGCCATCATCTCGTCCTTCAATTGGGCGATGTACGTATCTAGCTCTTCGGAAAGGGCATCGATTTGCTGTGCATCGGTATATAGGTCTGAGTACTGCTCAGGCTGGTCGGAAGCCTTGGTTTGCAAGCTTTGCATAAAGGCGGCGTTGCGCGCCTCGGTAGCATTGTTTGATTCTGCCAACCGCTCGTTTAATAATCCGAAGGCCGAAAGCACTTCCTTGGACATATTGAGGGCCAGCATCGCGATGAAAACCAAGTACATTAGGTTAATCATCTTTTGTCTGGGAGATAGATTTCCACTTGCCATTTAACGTCTTTTTTTAAAGATTAATGTTTATAGTTGAAAACTATCTTAGTTGCGGTTCATAGCTGAAAGCATTCCACCGTACACCCCGTTCAGTGAGCTTAGGTTGGTTGCCAAATGTTCCATTTGAAGTTTCAGTTGTTCTGCGTTTTCTGCAACGCGCTCGTTTACCTCAGTTTGGCGGCTGGTAGATTCTACCTGCACCTTGTACAAGCTGTTGAGCGATTCCATTTGTGCGGCGGCCAGGGCCATTTCTTCGCTGTATTTTTTAGTAGAGCTCATTGCCTCGGCTGTAGGGGCCATTCCTTTGGCGGCACCTTCAAACGAACGGATGCTAGTGCTTAGGCTGTTCATCAATTCAGAATCGATACGCGCTTCCTTTAACATTTCGTCGAGCTTCTTAGACAGAAGACCATCTGCATCTTTGGTCTCTTCCTTTCTTTTCACCTTTGTCTGTCCCCCTGCCAATTCTGGGTAAACCAAAGACCAATCAAGATCGTCGTCCACGGGCTCAAAGGCCGAGATAGCGAAGATGATTGCCTCGGTAATCAAACCTACCGCCAAAAGTACACCTCCGTTAAGTGGGCCAAGTTCCCAGTGGAGGATTTTGAAAAGTGCTCCAAGAATAACGATAGAAGCACCAAGCCCATAGGCCATGTTAAATAATTTCTTAGAAGATTTTGATTGTGCCATAATACAATAAGTTTAGTTAGTAGTTGCTGTTTAGTAAGATTTGTATTTGCAAAAGTTTGGGGTTATCGGGCGTCGCCATATTGATCGTTCAAGGTTACATCGGTACCCATATAATCCTGTACCGTTCTAAAACCAATGTAGCTTCTCGCAGAATCTGCGTATTCGTAATCTCTCGTGCTAACTTGTAGGAAGTAAGCGATATCTTTCCACGACCCTCCGCGAACGACCTTGCGCTCGTTGTTGTCGTCGTTTACGTTCGGGTTCATCGTAGACGTATATTCATACGCTGCAGGATCATAAGAAGATGCCACCCATTCGCTAACGTTTCCTGCCATATTGTACAGGTTAAAGTCGTTCGGCTCGTACGAGTCGGCTTCTACGGTATACAGTGCCTGGTCTGCGGCATAATCTCCACGTAGCGGCTTAAAGTTGGCCATAAAACAACCGCGGTCGTTCTTGGCGTATGGTCCACCCCATGGGTATGTAGCCGATTCAAGTCCGCCGCGAGCAGCGTACTCCCACTCTGCCTCACTAGGCAACCTGAACGAGTTTACGTAGTTCCTATCTCTCGATTTTTGATATGCGTTCTTGTAAAGCGTTCTCCAGGCGCAAAATGCCTTGGCTTGTTTCCAGTTTACGCCCACCACCGGATATTCGCCATAAGCCTCATGCCAGAAATAGTCGTTGTGCATTGGCTCATTATACGAATAGTTGAAATCTTTAATCCATACCGTAGTGTCGGGGTAGATCATAACCTCTTCTTTCTTTATGAAATCCTTTCGGCTTTGGTTCTTGGAACGCGCAGCTTCCTGAATGTCAAGATAGGTATACTGGAACTTCAATTTGTTGACATCGATAGTGCGTTGACCGTTATAGGCCTCTTCTGCCGGAATGTACATTGTATCCATCACCTCGGCGTAATACTCGTCTGGATATTCGGAGGTCTCCCAGATAAGGTCTATATCCCTGTTTATCTTGCGTCCGGCGTAGAAGTCCTCTCCCATTCCGTAGTAATTGTCATAATTGTACTGTTCCCAAGGGGTCATGTCCTCATCCTCTTGGTCCACAAAGGCAAACTCTCCCGTACCCCCGTCGCCAGGAGTCAGGCCAAATTCGTCGGCAATGATAGCCAAGCGCAGGCGCACGGTGGAATCGCGTACCCAGTTTACGAATTGACGGTATTCTGAATTGGTAATCTCGGTCTCGTCCATATAGAATGAGCGCACCGTAACCGTCTTGGTTGGCGCGTCGTTTACAGCGACGAAATCGTCATCTGATTTACCCATGATGAAGGAACCACCTGGGATTAAGGTCATTCCGTATGGTTTTTCGGGATGCCACTTTCTACCTTCTGCCCCGACCAGTTCCCCACGGTCTCCCGAGTTACAACTGTACAAAAAGGTAACGATCGCACTTAATGCAATAAGCTTCTTCATAGGTAATTAGGTTAAATTTCCGAGATTCAAGGGCGTAAACCTATTTATAAAATTCCAAATAAGCAACAAAATATTTAAAAATCCCTTGAACCCTGTTTTACTTAGTTTTTTGGGTTATACTTCATTTTTCCGGCGCGCCTTGAGCCAGCGTTCCGGAAGTTCCTGTTGGGTTGCACTCAAATATTCGCCATAAGTGCAAGGTAATAACGTTCGTCTTTTCAATTTATTATTGACCGTTGAAATAAATGGCAACTCAATCCACCAACGGCCTGTCTTGGTGCTCTTCTTGAACACCAGAACATCGTCATTCACGGGCACCTTGTAGGTGGTGAACATCGCATCGTTTCCGAAATCGTCATCCGATACCCTAAAGTTCGCTCCCTCAATGAAATACCAGAGTATCTGGGCCACGAGCATGGCCGCGCTCCCGCCACTCCCCATCTCCTTCAGCTCATATACGCCAAACGAACTCACGCGATTGCTTATTCCCGCATACCGGGCGATGGCACAAATTTCGCGGCCATCGAACCCATTGGGGCTCGCGCTGTTCTTATAACTCATTTCAGCGCTTTTTATTGCTGAAATATCTATCGAGACAATATCTGCATCACGCAACAGGGGTTCCACTACGGTAATATCGGCCGTGACCTCCCCCAACCGGTAGGCGTCGAAATAGAGCTTCTCCATCAATCCGATTTCTGCCGGCGGATTAAAGTACGATTGATATCCCAACGTACTATAATTGAATAAATTGTAGGGTTCTTCGATAATTATCTTACCCACGTACGATTTGTTGTTGATGGGTTTCTCGGCGTCGCCCAAATCGAAGTTAGAGTCGACATTTACGAGATTTACCATATTCCCACGATCGTCGTACGCGCGGTACTGAGCGTATAACAGGTCCTGGCTTCCGCCCAAGATCAATGGCATTATATTTCTTTCCAAAAGGGCGGCAATTACAGTCTTCACGGCAAAGTACGTGTCCTGTACGCTCTCGCCCCTGCATATATCGCCTAAATCGACGATTGCGCCAGTCCAGTTACCCGGATAGAGCGAGTAAAACGCACGCCGGAAGGCATCTACTGACACTTCGGCGCCAATATAATTTACGTCGTTGCGGTTTTCCAATATTCCCAAGATTGCAAACCTCGCGTTCGCTAGGTTGGGAATGCCGCTCTTTTTGGTATGCGCCTTAATTTGTTTTCCCAAGACACCGTCGGGCAAAACTTCCCGGTGGGCGATGACCTTCTTGGAGACGGGAGAAAGAAATTCGTTCATTAT
>NZQO01000101.1 GCA_002693605.1 Flavobacteriaceae bacterium | reverse complement strand
CTTTATCAATTGCGAAACTTCAATATCACCCCTTGGCTGCGTGATCGAGGATAATCGGCCCCTGTTTATCGGGGTGTCCGAAATGCTTCGCCGCAGCACCGATCGCACCGTGCAGTTGCTTAAGAGCGATCTCGAGATTAAATTGGACGAGCTTGAAGAGCAATGGCATTTCGCATCGTTAGAGCGTATTTTCATAGAAAATCGAATTTATCGCGACATCGAGGAAGAAGAAACCTGGGAAGGCGTAATTGCCGCGATAGATCGAGGGCTGCAACCCCATATAAAGCATTTAAAACGCGCTATAACCGAAGAGGATATTGTGCGCCTTACCGAGATTCGCATTAAGCGAATTTCAAAATTCGATATCGACAAGGCACAGCAGAAAATAGATTCCCTGGAAGATCAAATCGCCCAGATAAAGCACCACCTGGAACATCTCATTGAATATGCGCTCAATTATTTCAAAAGGCTTAAAAAAGACTACGGCGAAGGGAAGGAGCGTAAAACTGAAATTCGTGTGTTTGATGATATCGAAGCAACGAAAGTGGTTATCCGCAATACGAAACTTTACGTAAACCGTGAGGAAGGCTTTGTGGGCACGAGTATGAAGCGCGATGAATACGTAACCGATTGCAGCGATATAGACGATATTATCGTTTTCACCGAAGACGGCAATATGATGGTTACGAAGGTTGATGCGAAAACCTTCGTGGGCAAGGGTATTATTCACGTAGCTGTTTTCAAAAAGAAGGATAAGCGTACCATCTATAATATGATTTACAGGTTTGGCAGTAAAGGTCCTACCTACGTGAAACGCTTTGCGGTAACGTCCATTACACGAGATAAGGAGTATAGCCTTACCAAAGACGGAAAGGGATCGAAGGTCCTTTATTTTACGGCCAATCCAAATGGCGAGGCTGAAGTGGTTACGGTGCTCTTAAGGCAAAAGGGCAGTATCAAGAAATTGAAATTCGATCTCGATTTTGCCGATCAAACGGTAAAGGGTCGAAGTGCCAAGGGAAATATCGTAACAAAGCATCCCGTTAAGCGTATTGAACTAAAGGAAAAAGGCCTGTCAACACTAAAGCCCCGTAAAATTTGGTTCGATGACACCGTACAGCGTTTAAACCTAGATGCGAGAGGCGAGTTGCTAGGGGAATTTCGCAGTCAGGACCGGCTCTTGATCGTAAAGCAGGATGGCACCGTGAAAACTGTTATCCCTGAACTCACCTTGCGCTTTGACGATGATATCGTCGTACTCGAAAAATGGGAGCCCAAAAAACCGCTCTCTGCCATTTACTGGGAGGGCGAGAAGGAGCTTTTTTATGTCAAGCGGTTTACCATAGAGCAACCCGAAAAGGAAGAGAACATCATCACTGACCATCCAAAATCGTATCTGGAGCGGGTGTTTACAGATTACCGACCGGTGGCCGAAGTGGTATTCGTGAAACAACGAGGAAAGGAACGACAGGAAAACTGGGAGGTGAACCTAGAAGAATTTATTTCCGTGAAGGGAATCACCGCTATGGGCAACCAACTTACCAAGGAAAAAGTGCTTGAAATTAATGCCCTGAGCCCCATGCCCTACGACAAACCAGAGGAAATTCCCACCGAAGAAATGGAAGTAGTCGATGAGCAGGAGGTGTCCGAAGCTTTTTCCGAAGGGGAGGGTACTCCTGAAAATGAGGACAATGACGATGGTGAAGGGCAGACCACTCTTTTTTAGGTAACATAACTATCAACGAGCTAAAACGTTACGCCCAATGGCTAGATTTCTGAAGGAATTTAAAAACTTTGCGGTTAAGGGAAACATGATTGATATGGCGGTGGGTATCATTATCGGTACTGCCTTCAACAACGTGGTAAATACCCTAGTAAAAAAAGTGGTTATGCCCCCCTTATCTTTACTCACGGACGGGGTAAATCTCTCTAACAGAAAATACGTTATTCGCCCCGCTAGTGACAGCGCCGAGGAAGTAGCCATCGGTTATGGCGAGCTCGTGGAGGTATTGATCGATTTCCTTGTTATAGCCTTTACCATTTTCGTTGTCATAAAAATGATTAACAGGTATAAGAAAAAGGCGGAGGACCCGAAGGATAAAACCGTGGAAACCCCCAAGGAAATTGAGTTGTTGTCCAATATCGAGCGCTTAATGGAAGAACAAAATCGCTACCTAAAAGAAAAACGATGATTCCTTCGATGTGACCAACAGTTACTGCGAAAACCAAGTGACAAGGTCTGGGTTATTCTTTCTCCGATTCTAATATATGCCGTAACCCAAGGAATACCGCTTTTTCGACGGCATCAAATCCACCATCTGAATAGAACAAGGCTCGCATTTCCTCAATTAACGATTCAATTTCGGTAGGAGAGAGCCCGAGCCTAGCCACCGTCTCCTGTATTTTCCGGATGCACTGATAGTCATTGTCGCGGGCAAATTCCTCGTGTATTGTTTTGTATTTGCTACGACTTACCTTCGCACGAATTAGCTCCTTTTCCGAGGGTGACTCAATATAATTTGCGTGTGCACAGTACAGTAAAATGTACGCGCTAAGTTCGGGCCTTTTCCAGGTGGTGCTATAAGATTCCATTACTTGAGGGGTTTGTTGTGAGCCTGCTCAATTTCCTCGTCGGGAATGGCAGAAACGATATCGGAGGTTTTTTGACGGTACTTCATATTCAAAAATTCAATTAGTAGGGAAAAGGCAATGGTAAAGTAGAGGTAGCCCTTCGGTATTACGCCCACTTCCTGATTGAAAACCACCAAATGGGATAAATGAGCGCCTTCTGCGATAAGCATGAACCCAATCAATATTAAAAAAGAAAGGCCCAGTAACTGAACGGTAGGGTGTTGGTTCACGAATCGGCCCACGGGATTTGCGAAGAGCATCATCAACAAAACCGACACCACCACGGCAATAATCATGATTACCAGCGCATCGTTAAAGGTTTCTCCAATACCGTTGGTCATACCCACGGCGGTAAGGATCGAATCGAAAGAAAAAACGATATTGATCAAGCTAATCTGGATTATTGCCTTGGTAAGGGTGGACGCCCTGGCCTTTTTCACTTCACGTTCCTCGTGGCCCTTGTCTTCTACCTTTTCGTGGATTTCGCTCACACTCTTATAAAGCAGAAAGAGTCCGCCAACGAACAAGATTAAGCCTTGGCCACTTACGCCTGCCGAAATCCAAGAGAGCTCGAAGGTCCAAAATGGATTTTCCATGGCAACCAGCCAAGAGATACCGAAAAGTAAGGCTACGCGAATTATCATTGCCATGAACAACCCTATATTCGTAGCTCTTTTTTGATGTTCCTTTTTTAGCTTGCTAGAAGCTAGTGAAATAAAAATAATGTTATCTATTCCCAGGATAATTTCCAGAAAGGTGAGGGTTAGCAGCGCTACCAGCGCATCGGGAGAGCTAAGTATATCGAACATAGAAGGGTTGTTTTCTAATTAAAAAAAATCGTTGAGAAGCCGTTACGCTTCGGGGGACAGCTTATTGGCCGTCCCTTTTTCCTTACGGGGCTCTCCCACGACGCTATATTCAAACGTATATGAGTTACCATCGGTAGTCAGGATCTTCATATGTATGGCCTTTTCCTCTGCACGATTTATTGGGTCTTTTTTTTTGACGATGTATTCACAATCATTTATCCAGCGAATGGTTGAGGTGTCTGCCTTTCCTCTAAAATAATCAATTTCTATTGAATCGTTGCGTACAAAGCGCGTAGTTAGCACCTCGGTGCCCACAACGGCCTCAAACTCAAATGTTCCGGTTTTAAAGGCTTGGCAGTTGCGTTCTGGCTCATAACACCCAAAAAGGCTAAAAAGACAAAATAGTGAGAGAAGTTGGCGCATTGGGCGATTCTTTACGCGAATTTCTGAAATTTTAATGAGAAATGTCAATTTTCATAAGCCTTAAACGAGCCGTCCTTATAAAAAATAACAATGCGCTCGATAGCTTTCGAGTCGTTTTGGATATCGTTCGCCGCTTCGGGAAAGGGGAGCGAGGGAATATTCGGATTATTTCCCCCCAACTTTGTAGAAGATAATGAGGCAGAAGTAGCTCGCCCCGTAGTTTCCTGTTGGGCGGGAAACTCGCCCTTACCGTTCAATAGCCAATAGAGTTCAACCTCCGGAAATTTTTGGAGCACCTTCATCACGAACTCAAGACTCGGTTTGTTTCTTCCCGATAAAAGATGCGAAATGGTAGAGCGGTTAAAATCGATTTCCTCTGAGAATGCCGTAGCCGAAAGGGAATAATAATCGAGTATTTTCTCGAGTCTTTTGGCGAAATCCCTGCTGTTTACCATTGTAAATTAATTTCTGAAATAATCTTGTTTACAAAGGTAAATATTTAATCTGATTGCCGCTAGAAAACATATTTAATTTCTCAATATATGGTGTATTAATACTTTAATTTAATATCCTTAACTAATTGAAATACAGTTAAAAACTATTCAATTTGTTTATGGGTTAAAATATTCTGATTCTTTAGGTAAAATATGAAGCGATATTGTTTACATAAGTATACAAAAGACCCATATCGCAGTGTTTACAAATGTAAATTCTGGTATGTTTAACTTTGTAAACATATTATTCGCTATGACACTCCCGCATTGGTACGCCAACAATTTCATTTCCGAACTTTCGGGAAGGTACATTCATCTTGATCACGTTTTGCCACTGTTGAATTCATTTTCGGGGAATTGCAAAATCGAGTACATTGCTATGTCCGAAAAGGGAAAACCCATCCCAATGGCAGTTTTTGGATCGGGTTCTAAAAAGGTGCTCGCGTGGTCTCAGATGCACGGAAACGAATCGACCACCACCAAGGCGCTCATGGATTTCCTCAATTTTCTGGACCAAGGCGATTTTCTTCGAGGCCCAATTCAGCAATTTCTGTCCACACATACACTATATGCAATTCCGATACTAAATCCCGACGGCGCCGAATTATATACTCGCGAGAATGCCAATGGTATCGATTTGAATAGGGATGCGCAAAAGCTTTCACAAATGGAGAGCAAGGCACTGCGCAAGATCTTCGATAAAGTTAACCCGGAACTGTGCTTGAATTTGCACGACCAGCGTAGTATTTACGGCTTGCCTAGCGGTGAGCCCGCCGTAGTTTCATTCCTTTCGCCCGCCGCCGGCCCAGATCGAGCCCTGACTCCGGCGAGAAAGATAGCAATGAAATATATTGCAGAAATGTATAAGCACCTACAACCCTACTTACCAAAAAAAATAGGACGTTACGACGATACTTTTAACGAAAACTGCGTGGGCGATACCTTTACAAGCCTTGGCGTGCCCACAATTTTATTCGAGGCCGGTCACCAGCGGCAAGATTATCAGCGCGAAGCGACTCGCGAATATATTTTCTATGCGCTTGCTGCGCTCTTTAACCTTGTGGGGGTGGATACCATTGCGAAATCCCACGAGGAATATTTCGAGATCCCCGAAAACTTAAAGAATTACCGTGATATCCTAGTTCGAAATATTCGCTTAGATAAGGGAAAATCGTTAGTTAGCTTAGCCATTCAATATGAGGAAGTTTTGGAAAACGGCGACATTGTCCTTAAGCCTAAAGTGGATAGTATTGGCGAACTGGCAGACCTATTCGGGCACAGGGAAATCGATGGCGGCGGTGCTACGATTTTGGTGAATTCTCAGGAAAAGGTTCGTATTGGCGAAACTATTTCAGAAATTACTGATAAAGAGGGGGTAAGCATTGTGAATTTTAAGTGAAATAAGTTTTTTTTGGAAGGAAATCTAGTTAATTTTGCGCCCTCAGAAAAAGAAAAATCTCATGGCAAAATTTAAATTAGACGAAACAGATCATAACATTCTCGATATGCTTATCGAGAATACCCGAACCCCCTTTACCGACATTGCCAAAAAGTTGAATATTTCGGCCGGAACGGTACACGTGCGCGTAAAGAAGATGGAAGAGGCCGGTTTCATTACGGGTTCTTCCCTGAAACTGGACTACTCCAAACTGGGCTATTCCTTTATTGCCTATGTGGGTGTCTTTCTTCAGAAGACATCCCAAACGCAATTTGTGCTCGAGCGAATTAACGAAATTCCGTTTGTGACCGTAGCCCACGTAACTACGGGAAAATTTAATATTTTCTGCAAGGTGCGCGCTAAGGATACTACGCACGCAAAGGATATTATTTACCAAATTGATGATATTGAAGGCGTGACCCGTACCGAAACGATGATTTCGTTGGAAGAGAGTATTAATGACAAAAAGCGATTAATGCATTCTATTTTTCAGAATATCAAATAGTTATATTTAACATTATCATACAGAAATACCCTTTGTCTTTTGTGGCAAGGGGTTTTTTTATATTTTTATGGTAAAAAGCGTCTATGACACCAGGTCAACTTGATCGATCAAAATTCCATCCCTATTATGAAATGTATCTTGGCTTGGTAGAAGAAACTTCCATTTTAGATGCCCTGGATGCTGGGAGGATGGCGGTTACCGAATTTTTTGAAAAGCTGCCTTCGGAAAAGCTCGCATATCGCTACGCAGCCGATAAATGGACGCCAAAGGAAGTTTTACAGCACCTTGTCGATACCGAGCGTGTATTTGGGTACCGGGCCATGTTTGCGTCACGCTCCCCCGACGCTGAGCTTTCTGGGTTTGACCACGACGCCTTTGTCGTTAAAGGGAACGCCAACGATCTGTCTATAGCTGAATTGGTAAGGGAATATGTTTCCGTCCGGACGAGCAGTATCTACCTTTTCAAGATTCTTCCGCCAAACACCTTTGCAAATACGGCAGTGGCAAATGGAAATTTATTTTCGGTTTCAGCCCTTGGCTATGTAATGGCAGGGCATGAAAAGCATCATATTAATATTATCAAAGAACGGTACCTGTAATGAATATCGTAGCCCTATTTAAGGAAACTTATTTAAATTGGGGCAAGAATGACCCATGGGCCAAGAGTGCCATCATTGCGTATTACACGCTCTTTTCACTACCATCATTGCTCATGATTACCGTGTACGTGGCAGGTCTGTTTTTTGGAAGGGAGGCCGTTCAGGGTAGCGTAACGAAGGAAATTAGCGGCATCGTGGGCCCCGAGAGTGCGAGGGCGGTCGAGACCATGATTGCGAACGCCGCGCTGGAAAATACCTCGGCCCTGACAATTATAATTGGGGTAGGGATGCTCGTATTCGCCGCTACCGGTGTTTTTTTCCAATTGCAGAAATCGCTCAACGATGTCTGGAATGTTCGTGCCAAGCATACCGGTATAAAGCAAATATTAAAGCGGCGTGCCACCTCCTTCGGAATGGTGCTCATCATCGGCTTGTTGCTTTTGGTTTCATTGCTAATTTCCGCAACCATTTCTCTGTTAAGTGAATTTTTGGGCGCGCAATACAGCCAAGTTTCGAGCCTACTTATTGAAACGGTCAATTTTTTCGTCTCGCAACTCTTCATCACAGCACTCTTCGCCGCAATTTTTACCGTCCTGCCCGATGTGTCCATAAAATGGAGAACCACCCTAATAGGGGCATCCTTTACAGCGCTGTTGTTCCTTGCCGGTAAATATGTGCTCAGTTTTTATTTTGCGCAGTCAGACCCGGTATCTGTATATGGTGCTGCAGGGAGCGTGGTGCTTATTATGCTATGGGTGTACTACACCTGCCTAATTCTATTTTTTGGTGCCGAGTTTACCGTACAGTGGGCACTGTTCCGAAATTTGAAAATTGAGCCTACGAGCAATGCCGTGTATTCTTATGAAAAAGAATTGGAAGAGCTGCGTGCCTACAAGGAACGAATAGAAGAAGAGCGTCTGGAAAAGCACAACCACGAAACGCGGTGAACGTTGGAATATCCTTAACAAAGTTTAGTAAAACCTTAATAGCCAGAACTTGCGTACCCTTTACTTCAAACGTATATTGGTAATGAATCAAATTATTAATATTAAAAAGTAGAATGAAGATGGAAAAGAGAATAGCAATATTAGCTACAAACGGATTTGAAGAGAGTGAATTAAAATCTCCAAAGGAAGCCATGGAGGCCGAAGGTTTTAAGGTAGATATCGTGAGCGAGGAATCTGGAACGATCAAGGCCTGGGACAATGGAAATTGGAGCAACGAATATAAGGTAGATAAAACATTAGACGAGGTAAGCTCAAAACAGTACAACGCATTGATGCTACCGGGCGGGGTTATCAATCCCGATAAATTGCGTCGCAACGAAGACGCCCTGGTTTTTGTACGCGATTTCTTTAAGGAAGGAAAGCCCGTAGCGGCGATATGCCACGCGCCTTGGACCTTGATATCTGCGGATGTGGTAAAAGGAAGAAAATTGACTTCCTTCAGCTCCATTAAAGATGACTTGGTGAATGCTGGTGCAAACTGGGTAGATGAAGAAGTAGTAGTGGACGAAGGTTTCGTAACCAGTAGAAATCCTGACGACTTACCCGCTTTTAATTCAAAATTAATTGAGGAAATAAAGGAAGGTAAGCATCAACTGCAACACGCGTAAAGTAAGTGAATGTAAGTGATTGATACAATGACTAAAAAAAGAGGCGCTAGCGCCTCTTTTTTTAGTCTTCTTCCTCTTCTAGATCCTCATCATCTTCTATCTCATCATCTTCGAGGTTTTTCTTTTCAGGAATTTCAACAATGGGTTCGTTAAAGTCGCTGTCATCATAATCATCTTCCTCGAAATTCGCCATGGTAGATTCGAGCCTAGAGCTGACCTTAACTAAATATATGGTATCGTCTGTGCGCACCTCAACGGCCTCGACGGTTTCATTTTTAGCATTCTTAAAAGTGATAACATGGTCATCATCATACCCATCAGGGTACTTGTCGACGAGCATCGACAGTATTTCGGGCGTAAGTTTTTTGTAGTCTACAATAATTCTTCTCATAGCATAAGGTCTTATTGATGGTTGCTTGTTTATAATCTCCAAAAATAAAATTCAAAAAATGAAATCCTATTAAATTTATCGGAAATTTTCATAATACTCAAAAGCGTTAATTATCAATGAGTTCGGAACTTCACAGTCAAATTGCGGTTTGCCGAAATCGGCCAACAGGACAAATAGCACCTTGCCGTTTAAGTTTTTCTTGTCAAACTTCAGAAGGTCAATGATGCGCCCGATATCTTCCTGCGAGAACGATACCCTGCCGTACGTGCCGAGAAGTGCTTCGGTAATATTATTTAGCTGATTTTCGGGAAAGCCAAAAAGCTCCCGCGAAATATATGTGGCCAGTACCATTCCCACGGCGACCGCCTCGCCGTGAAGGAGTGTTTGCTTTTCAGGGATATCCAAAAAATAGGACTCGATGGCATGGCCCAATGTATGGCCATAGTTCAATGCCTTACGCAGTCCTTTTTCGGTGGGGTCCTGTGCCACGATATCATTTTTTATAGCAATAGACTCCCATATCAATTTTTCGGCATCCTCTTCACTAGAAAATTCAAATGCTTGGCAACGCTTCCAGTAATCTTCGTTAGCAATGAGCCCGTGCTTGAGCATTTCGGCAAGACCGGAACGCACTTCCTCTTCAGGGAGTGAGCTTAAAAACCGGGTGTCGATGATTACCGTTTCGGGATTTTTAATGATCCCAATCTGGTTTTTTATGGGTCCTAGGTCGATTCCGTTCTTTCCGCCGATAGAGGCATCTACCATTGCCAAGAGCGAAGTGGGGATGTTAATAATGGAAATGCCGCGTTTAAAGGTGCAGGCAACGAATGCGCCAAGGTCGGTCACAACGCCGCCACCAAGGTTTATTAGCAGACTTTTGCGATCGCCATTTTTTTCTGAAAGTTCGTTCCAGAGGTCGATGCACGTATGTATGGTTTTGTGCGCTTCGCCCGCTGCCATTTCCAGTACCGCATAATTCGTTTTAAGTGCTGCCTTTTCCAGGAAATAGGGAAGGCAATGGTGTTTGGTGTTCGAATCGGTAAGAATGAAAATGGAGGTCGGGGCGAGTTGGGCTAGCTGGTTCTGGAAATGGCGCCAACCCGCTTCGCCTCGGTAAACAACTCCAATATTTTGCTCGTTTTCCTTCATGGGAATGTTTAGGGATTGTGTGCTAAAATGAGTTTCAAATCTAATATATTTGTGGACATTTTTGGCAAACTATGGATAAAACCCTTTTCGATAATACCGAAATAGCCTTTCAGCTAAAAAGCGACAGCGAGTTGGACCGGGCTTATTTCCTCTTTAAAATGATTGCAAACGAACCGCTGGTGCGAATTGGAACCGCGATGACCAAGTTTGCCATTAACTTGCACTTACCGGTCGACGGCTTGATTCGCGCCACGGTATTCGACCATTTTTGTGGGGGCGTCAACGAAAAGGATTGTCTCACTACGGTCGATGCCCTTTCTGAGGCGAATGTTTACAGCGTACTTGATTATTCGGTAGAGGGGAAGGAAAGTGACGCGCAATTTGATGCGACAAAAGAAAAGATTATCGAGCTTACCCGCTTTGCCAAGAATAAGAAGGCCATGCCGTTTTCGGTTTTTAAGCCCACGGGGCTGGGCCGTTTTGAGCTATGGCGGAAAAAATCTGAAAACGAGCCGTTGTCGGAACAGGAAAAAGCCGAATGGACCCGTATAGAAGCTAGATACGATGCGGTGTGCAAAACGGCGTACGAATGCGATATTTCATTGTTAATAGATGCGGAGGAATCGTGGATGCAAGATGCGGCCGATGCCCTCTGCCAAGAAATGATGAAGCGTTACAATAAGACAAAGCCCATTGTGTTCAACACCCTGCAATGCTACAGGCACGATCGTTATAGCTATTTAAGGGAGCAACACGATGCCGCGAAGAAGGGGGGCTATACACTCGGCTTTAAAATTGTGCGTGGCGCCTATATGGAAAAGGAGCATGCGCGGGCTTTAGAGCACGGTTACCCTACGCCCATTTGCGAAAGCAAGAAAGCAACGGACGATTTGTTTAACGAGGTGCTACATTATTGTATAGCGAATGTGGAGGATATTTCAGTATTTATAGGTACCCATAACGAAGCTAGTAACTACCTGGCCGTAGAGGAGATTAAACAGAAAGACCTCGCCAAAGATGAGCCTCGCATATGGTTTGGGCAACTCTACGGAATGAGCGATCACATTACCTATAACTTGGCAGCAGCGGGCTTTAATGTTGCCAAGTATATTCCATTTGGACCGGTGAAGGACGTGATGCCTTACCTTATTAGAAGGGCGGAGGAAAATACATCGGTTGCGGGGCAGACAAGCCGTGAGCTTAACTTATTGAAAAAGGAACGACAACGACGCGGAATGTAGCTGGACTAGTCCTTTTTCACCTCGGCTGATAGAACGGTTGCGGTAAGATTGCAATTTTCCACCATTATTTTCAATACGCGATCATCGTTTTCGTAAACTTCTCCTTCAATCGCATAAACCTTGCAGGAATCTAATTGGGTATTGCTTTCAGAAAAAAGTACGTCGCCGGTGGAGAGAACGTTTGTAATGGCCGAAGTATCCAATTGATTTTTGCGCAGAATTTCGAAGGCATCTTCGGAAATAACCCGTTTCTTAAGTCCAATATTTTTCAGGGTTCTTGCGGTTGGCGTATAGTCGCAGGAGGCTCTTTTCCCCCCCAAAAAAAACAGAAGTATTATGATACCTATAACGAAGCCGCCTAGATAGTACGCAATGCGGTGGATTAATTTCATCTAAAATATGAGTAGGTTAATGTCGCTATAGGAGAGGTCGAACCAATCTGCGACGGCCTTGTTGGTTAAAATTCCGCGGTAAAAATACAAACCGTTTCTGAGACCGCCATCAAATCGAATTGCATTTTCCAGTCCGCCGCACTCGGCGATATTCAGCAAATAGGGCGTAAAGATATTGCTTATAGAAATAGAGGCGGTCTTGGGGTAGCGCGAGGGAATATTTGGTACGCCATAATGGATAACGTTATGCTTTATTTTCGTTGGATTGTCGTGCGAGGTCATCTCGGTAGTCTCAAAGCAACCGCCCATATCGACGCTCACGTCAATAATAACCGCCCCTTTTTTCATATTGGTCACCATCGCCTCGGTAACAATTACCGGCGATCGATTACTACCCCTGACGGCCCCGATCGCGACATCGCAGCGACGTAGGGCTTTCATCAAATTTTTCGGCTGTATGGTGGACGTATAGAAATTCTGCCCAATATTGCACTGTAAATTGCGCAACTTCGTAATGCTACTGTCAAACACCTTTACGTTGGCGCCAAGGCCCAGGGCAGAGCGTACTGCAAATTGACCCACGGTACCGGCACCGATAACGACGACCTCCACCGGGGGCACTCCGCTTATATTTCCGAAAAGCAAACCATTTCCCTTTTCGGCATTTACCATTAACTCGGCAGCGATGAGCACGGCAGCGGTTCCGGCAAGCTCGCTAAGTGCCTTTACCGCAGGATAGCTTTGGTCCTCGTCCTTTATAAATTCAAAGGCAAGGGCAGTTATCTTTTTCTTGGCGAGAGCGTCGAGGTATTCCTTCTGTCGGGTTTTAAGCTGAAGTGCTGATATTAGAACCGTTTTCGGCTTCATTAGATGTATTTCCTCGAGGGTAGGGGGTTCCACCTTTAAAATGATGGGGCAGGCAAATACTTTTTTGGTATCGCTCGTTAACTGGGCACCCGCCTCGCTATAATCTTTGTCGCTAAAGCTGGCCTCTGCGCCTGCGCCTTTCTCCATGAGTACTTTATGGCCATTGGCGACCATCGCGGCCACAGCATCGGGGGTGAGGCAAATACGTTTTTCCTGGAAATATGTTTCCTTGGGGATTCCTATAAACAAATCACCACGTTGCCGGGAAATTTCAAGGGTTTCCTCTTGGGGTAATAACTGTGCCTTGGTAAAAGGGGAAGTTGGTTGGGTCATCGACGCTCTGAGTTAATAGCACCAAGGTACGCAATTTATGGTAAAATAGGAATAGGGTAGGTCTAGCGGAAAAGATCTTTTACTTGTTGCCAAAGTGTTTTTTCCGTCATCAATTCTTCTTCAAACGATTTCAAATCGTCTTCCCTTACTTTAGCAAATAGTTTCGCTCTAATTAAATAAACAAAAGGCACTAAAACCATCATCAAGGGTATTACATAATATAGTTCTATTTCATCTGGGCTAGTATTTTGGTTTATTACTGCCCATAATTGAAAAGAATACATTGCGATGGGGACCAAAATTATCCAGTGCCACCAATGTTTGCACGTAAAGAACCAAAGTAATAGTAAATATAGGGGGACAATTTTACTAATTAAGAACCAGAAATATGAATTAATTGAAAAGTAACTTGTGGTTATCGTAAAAAGAGAAGTTTCCCAAACCTGTGTATCGGATGGGAAACTTTCATAAGAGTAAAAGATAAATGGTGTTATTGCAATTAGAAAAACAATTATTCCTCCAATTGCAAGATTCGTGCTACCCTTGCCTTGGCGGTTGTATTTTTGTAGCGTCAACTTGTTGTTCTGTTTGGTCATCTTCGATTGATTCGGGGGTGCAAGATACAAATAATCCAGTTCCGAAAAGTGCGATGATTACTAGGTACTTTGTTAGTTTCATAATGTATGTTTTTGTGAGGTTAATAGCACAAACCTAACACGAAAAAATACAAGTCTTGAAATTATGTTCACCGTATCTTTATAGGTTACCCTTTGGTCAAGATATATCCTGCTCTAAAATAGACGATTTGGGGCGGTTATTTAAAGTAGCGGTGACTCAGTATGTAATGCATGGCAACTTATTTCACTGGCGTTAATTTTAAGGTTCTACTTTGGTCGTTGTTGATTTCTATCTCTATTCTGCAATATTGTTCCGGCAAAAAGTTTTCAATTTTATTGGGCCATTCCACGAAAATCCAGGCATCACTCTCAAAATAATCCTCAATGCCGATGTCTAGGGCCTCTTCCTCCTTTTCTATTCTGTAAAAGTCGAAATGGTACAGGATTCCGCGTTCAGTGGTATGCTCATTTACAATGGAAAACGTGGGACTGCTCAAAGATTCTTCCACCCCTAGATGCGCGGCCATTTTCTTGATCAGCGTAGTCTTTCCCACGCCCATCGCCCCATAGAACATAAATGTCTTACAAGTACTGTGCTCCAAAATTGTGGCGGCGACCTCTTCTAGGTCCTGTATGTTGTACGTTAGCTCCATAAACTTAACTGCGAACGAATATAGCGATACTCGCCGTTAATGTGCTAAAATATTCGATGAAATACACGTAATATAGAAAATTCCTACATTATTGTTTGTTTTGGGTCCATAACTGCAAACGGAATTACCATTTCTTCCAATGATACCCCTCCGTGCTGATAGGTATTGCGGTAGTAGCTTACATAGTGGTTGTAGTTATTGGGGTAAGCGAAGAAGAGGTCTCCCTTTGCGAAAATAAACGAACTGCTCATATTGATAGTGGGCAGGTGAATGGTTTTCGGATCGGTTGCCGCGAGAACGTCCTTATCATTATACGTAAGGCTCTTGCCAGTTTTGTAGCGTAGGTTGAGACTCGTGTTCTTGTCGCCAATAACCTTCGAGGGGTTCTTGACATTAATTGTCCCGTGGTCCGTAGTGATAATCAGGCGGAAACCTAGTTGCGAGGCCTGCTGAATTATATCCAGTAACGGCGAGTTCTTAAACCAGCTTTGGGTCAATGAACGGTACGACTTATCGGTCGAAGCCAATTCCTTGATCACCTCCATTTCGGTTTTGGAATGAGAGAGGATATCGACAAAATTATAAACTAATGCGACGAGGTCATCGTCTTTATGGCCCTTAAAGTTCTCGGCAAGGCGTTTTCCTTGCTTCAAGCTTGAAATTTTGTGATAGCTCCAGTTTAGGGAAAGCCCCAAGCGCTTTAGCTGGGCCGCCAAAAACTCTTCCTCCTTCATATTCTTACCCCCTTCGTCGGTATCATTTAGCCAAAGATCCGGATGCAATTTTTCCATGTCATTTGGCATCAAACCGCTAAAAATGGCATTTCGCGCATATTGAGTAGCCGTTGGCAAGATGCTGTAATAACTTTCTTCCTTTATTTTCTTGTAGCTGTTGTTCAGGAAGGGCTCAAACGACTTCCATTGGTCATACCGAAGGTTGTCGATAACCACGAGCAACGTTTGCTTTTTCTCTTTGAGGTGCGGGACAACTTTTTCGCGGAAGAGGGTATGCGACATTACCGGGCCCTCGGCTGGATTCTCGAACCATTGCGGATAATTCTTATCTATAAATTTGCAAAATTGCGTATTGGCCTCGTTTTTCTGCGACTCCAATATCTCGAACATGCCAGAATCTTCTATGTCTTCCAGTTGCAGTTCCCAAAAAATTAATTTTTGATAAAGTTCTGCCCACTCCTCGAATGAGTTTACCATAGACATATCCATCGCTATCTTACGGAATTCCTGTTGGTAGTTCGAAGTGGTTTTTTCTGATATGAGCCTCGAATGGTCTAGGTTTTTCTTAAGACTGAGCAGAATTTGGTTCGGGTTCACGGGCTTTATTAGATAATCTGCTATTTTCGAGCCAATTGCTTCTTCCATGATATATTCCTCCTCACTCTTCGTAATCATCACTACGGGCAAATTTGCCCGAAGTTCCTTTATTTCTGCAAGCGTCTCGAGCCCGGTGAGTCCGGGCATATTCTCGTCCAGGAAAACGATGTCGAAACTGTCCTGCTTTATTTCCTCAAGCGCTTCGGTACCGCTTTGTGCGGTTGTAACGCTGTAATTTTTATTTTCCAAGAAGAGGATGTGCGGTTTTAGCAAATCTATTTCGTCATCAACCCAAAGTACTTTTATATTGCTCATTGTGTATATTTGTTTTTTAATTGAAGGATGGTCCTGTAATTTCCCTACGGGAGTAAGACGTATCAAAAGTAATTCCTAGGTGTTTCAAAAACTCATTAGCATTACTAATTCTACGTTAAAATTCTTAGGTTTCGTAAACGACGGAATTTAACGGCCGGCTTCTGTTCTTGTCTTTCTGAATAAAATGCCCAAGTAAAATATTATGAAGTTGCGAAACAAGCTCAAGATTATAAACGATCCTATTTATGGTTTTATTACCATTCCCAATCCGCTGATTTTCGATCTTATTGAGCATACTTACTTTCAACGGCTTCGTCGCATCTCGCAAATGGGCCTGTCGTACTTGGTCTATCCGGGGGCGCACCATACCCGTTTTCATCATGCATTGGGGGCCATGTTTCTAATGCAGCGCGGCGTACAGGTACTTACGTTTAAGGGAATTTCCATATCGGAGGAGGAAGAGGAGGCGCTGTACATTGCCATTTTACTGCACGACATTGGCCACGGACCCTTTTCGCACGCTATGGAACACAGCATTGTTGAAAATGTGAGCCACGAGAAAATTTCCCTGTTATTCATGGAGGCGCTTAATCGTGAGTTCAATGGGGCGCTATCGTTGGCTATTACAATTTTTAAGAACGAGCATGACCGCAAGTTTTTGCACCAACTTATATCAAGCCAGCTAGATATGGACCGCCTCGATTACCTGCGTCGCGACAGTTTTTATACGGGCGTTTCAGAAGGCTCGGTGAATTCGCAACGATTAATTACGATGCTCAATGTGAGCAACGACCAACTGGTTGTGGAGGAGAAGGGGATCTATTCGGTCGAAAAATTCATCATTGCCCGCCGGCTTATGTACTGGCAGGTGTATCTCCATAAAACGGGCATCGTGGCAGAGCAATTATTGCTGCGGGTGCTTAAACGCGCCAAGGAGCTAACCCTACAGGGCGTGCACCTTCCAGCAAGCGAGGCACTCTCTTTCTTTCTACGCGAGCAAATCCTAGTCGAGACCTTTACCGATGAAGTGCTGGATACCTTTGCGAAATTGGACGATTACGATATCATTGCCGCAATGAAGTCGTGGTGCTCGGTAAATGATTTCGTACTGAGCAATCTGTCCAATATGGTGCTGAACCGAGATTTGCTGAAGGTAAAGATGAAAAAAGAACCGTTTTCCAGTTCGAAAATTTCGAAAAAGCTGGAAAAGGTGAAAAAACGCTACGCACTTTCGGAAGAAGAGGCGGCCTACTTCGTGTTTACAGGCGAGACTTCAAACCTTGCGTACCGTATGGATAAGGACACGATTAACCTGCTTCGTAAAAATGGCAAAATCGTAGATGTGGCCACCGCCAGCGATCAATTCAATTTAAAGGCGCTTTCCAAAGAGGTGGTGAAACACTATCTGTGCTATCCAAAACCCAATTAGTTGCGCTTTTTTTCTATTTTTGCAAGAATGAACTAAAGCCAAAACGCTTTTCGGTATATAATTGCGGAAGGCGTAGTGAAAATTAAGGGAGGTTTATGGAGAAGCCAATGCAACCTGCTTACAAACAATTATTTAGATGAAATTTACAGCAACCCAAATTGCGGGTATTTTAAATGGCGAGGTAGAAGGCAATGAAGATGTGGAGGTCTCGAAACTCGCGAAGATAGAGGAAGGTACCCAGGGCAGCTTAACGTTTTTGGCGAACCCAAAATACACCCATTATATTTATACTACCGAGGCTTCGATTACCATAGTCGACAAGGATTTCGTGGTAGAAAACTCCATAGACACTACCTTAATTAGGGTAGAGGATGCTTATAAGGCATTTTCGCAACTATTAGAATATTACAATCAGGTAAAGATGAACAAGACGGGAATTGAACAGCCCGTGTTCATTTCGGAAAGTGCCAAGTACGGCGATAATATTTACATAGGGGCCTTTTCCTATATAGGGGAAAACGTGCAGATTGGCAATAACGTTAAGATATATCCCAATGTCTATATTGGCGATAATGTGGAAATCAAGGACAACGTAGTTGTTTTTGCGGGTGCAAAGATTTATTCAGAGTCGTACATCGGGAACCATTGTGTTATTCACAGCGGTGTAATCGTGGGTGCTGATGGCTTTGGCTTTACCCCCAACGAAAAGGGCGAGTATAGCAAGGTTCCCCAAACTGGAAATGTAATTATTGAAGACAACGTTGACGTTGGCGCCGGCACGACGATAGACAGGGCCACGTTGGGCTCGACCGTCATAAAGCGTGGGGTCAAGCTCGATAACCAGATTCAGATTGCGCACAATGTGGAAATTGGCGAAAATACCGTAATCGCGGCGCAGACCGGTGTCGCGGGTTCTACAAAAATTGGAAAAAATTGCATGATTGGCGGGCAGGTTGGCATTGTAGGCCATATTGTAATTGGCAACAATGTAAAGATCCAGGCCCAGAGTGGCATTGGCCGCAATGTAAAGGATAATGAGACGTTGCAGGGGTCGCCGGCACTTAATTATGGCGATTTCAATAAAAGCTACGTGCATTTCAAAAACCTCCCCAATATTATCAAGCGATTTAATACTTTTGAAAAAAATCAAGACAATGACTAACTGCAACGCCAGCAAACAAAAGACCATAGGAAGGGAAATTTCCCTTACGGGCGTAGGATTGCACACGGGCAAGGAAGTAACTATAACTTTTAAGCCAGCTCCGGAAAACCATGGTTTCACCTTTGTTAGAACCGATTTGGAAGGTCATCCTCAAATTGAGGCAGATGCCAATCTGGTTGTCAATACTCAACGGGGTACAAATTTAGAGAAGCGCGGTGTGAAAATCCAGACCTCAGAGCACGTCCTCGCCGCCTTGGTTGGGATGGATATCGATAACTGCCTAATGGAGCTAAACGCCTCTGAACCGCCCATTATGGACGGATCTTCAAAATATTTTGTCCAAGCCATCGAAGAGGCTGGAGTAACCGAACAAGAGGCGTCCCGCGAGGAATATGTGGTGACCGAGGTCATTACCTATCGCGATGAGGCAAGCGGAAGCGAAATTACCGTTATCCCGGCAGATGAGTACCAAGTTACCACGATGGTCGATTTTGGAACCAAGGTTCTCGGTACGCAAAATGCTTCGCTTCAAAAAATATCCGATTTCAAAAACGAGATTGCCGATGCGCGCACCTTCAGCTTTTTACACGAAATTGAAATGCTATTGGAGCACGGCCTCATAAAGGGCGGCGATTTGAACAATGCCATAGTATATGTGGACAAGGAGCTTTCGCCCGAAACCATGGAGAAGTTACGGGATGCTTTTAAAAAGGATGAAATTTCAGTTAAACCGAATGGAATTCTTGATAACCTAACGCTGCATTACCCGAATGAGGCCGCAAGGCACAAATTGCTGGATGTATTGGGTGATTTGGCTCTAATAGGTACCCGCATACGCGGAAAGGTTATCGCCAACAAGCCAGGGCACTTGGTGAATACCGAGTTTGCGAAAAAACTATCGAAAATCATCAAGATAGAGAGCCGCAATAAAGTTCCAAAATTTGACACTTCGAAACCTCCGGTAAAGGACGTGAACCAAATTATGGAAATGCTTCCGCACCGTCCTCCATTCTTATTAGTAGATAAGATATTGGAACTTTCTGACGAGCACGTGGTGGGTTTGAAAAACGTCACCATGAACGAACCTTTTTTCGTGGGCCATTTTCCAGGTGCGCCTGTTATGCCGGGCGTACTAATCGTAGAGGCGATGGCACAAACTGGCGGTATCCTCGCGCTTAGCACCGTTCCAGATCCGGAGAACTACTTGACCTTCTTCATGAAGATTAACAATGTTAAGTTTAAGCAACAGGTAAATCCTGGAGATACGCTTTTCTTCAAGCTCGACCTGATTTCGCCCATCAGGAGAGGAATCGTTCATATGTCCGGAAATGCCTACGCCAACGATAAGTTGGTCACTGAGGCCGAATTAATGGCCCAGATCGTAAAATCTAAAAAAAGTTAAATGAACCAACCACTCGCATACGTCCACCCGGGCGCTAAAATTGCCAAGAATGTCGTAATCGAACCTTTTACTACCATACATAACAACGTGGTTATCGGTGAGGGAACGTGGATTGGCTCGAACGTAACGATCATGGAAGGTGCCCGTATAGGAAAAAACTGCAATATTTTTCCCGGCGCCGTTATCTCGGCGATTCCACAGGACCTTAAATTTCAAGATGAAGACACTACAGCTGAAATTGGCGATAACACTACCATACGCGAATACGTAACCGTAAATCGCGGTACCGTGGACCGGGGCAAGACCGTAATTGGGAACAATTGCCTGGTAATGGCTTATTGCCACATTGCCCATGACTGCATTGTGGGAAATAATTGTATTTTTTCGAACAACAGCACGTTGGCAGGCCATATAACCGTTGGCGACTACGTGGTGCTCGCTGGAATGACGGCCGTACACCAATTCTGTATGATTGGCAATCACGCCTTTGTTACCGGGGGTTCGTTGGTGCGCAAGGATGTGCCGCCTTTCGTAAAGGCAGCGCGCGAGCCGCTTTCGTATGTCGGTATCAACTCGATCGGCCTGCGCCGCCGCGGGTACGATTCAGAGAAAATTCGGGAGATCCAGAATATTTATCGCATACTGTACCAGCAGAATTACAATAACACCCAGGCTTCCGAAATTATCGAGGCCGAAATGGAAGCCACCCCAGAGCGGGACGAGATACTTCAGTTCATTAAAAATTCGAAACGAGGTATCATGAAGGGATATTTCAGCAATAACTAAACTATTTACAAAAACAATAAAAGGTCTTCGCGGCCCCTTACAATAGGAATCTAAACTATGGCAACAACTTCAGATATTAGAAAAGGACTTTGCATTCGTTACAATCACGATATCTATAAAATAATTGAATTTTTACACGTAAAACCCGGCAAGGGCCCGGCATTTGTACGCACTAAGTTAAAAAGCGTTACCACGGGGAAAGTTATAGACAACACATTTTCGGCGGGGCACAAGATTGAGGATGTGCGCGTAGAAACCCATAAGTTCCAGTTCCTGTACAACGAGGGCGAGTTCTACCATTTTATGAATACCGAAGATTATACCCAAATTCGCTTGCTAAAGGACGCATTGGACACTCCCGAGCTGATGAAGGAGGGAGAGGTAGTAACCGTAATTATTAATACAGAGGACAATGCGCCGTTATCGGTCGAGATGCCCCCGCACGTAATCTTGGAAGTTACCTCTACTGAGCCTGGCGTAAAGGGGAATACCGCCACCAATGCCACTAAGCCGGCGACCGTGGAAACTGGAGCACAGATTAACGTTCCGCTATTTATCAACGAAGGGGATAAAATACGAATAGATACCGAAAAGGGACAGTACCAAGAGCGCGTAAAAGAGTAATTAGCGCGATATGCTATTTGGATGCAAATCGATTTGCCTATATTTGATGTAATTTTCCTGCTATGAAATTTCAGACACCCCAAACCCTGTTGTCTATTGCCACGATTTTGCATTGCGATTACGTGGGCAACGATGATTTTCCGGTGTTGGGGATGAATGAAATTCACGTGGTACGCCCTGGCGATATCGTGTTTGTGGACCATCCGAAGTATTACGATAAGGCTTTGGCGTCTCCCGCAACGATAATACTAATTAACAAACGGGTAGAATGCCCCCAGGGGAAAGCGCTTTTAATCTCCGACGATCCGTTTCGCGATTTCAACAAGCTTACAAACCACTTTAACCCGTTTCGGCCTGCACGTGCCGTGATAGCCGATTCGGCTACGCTGGGAAAACATACCGTTGTACAGCCCAATGTCTTTATTGGCAATAACGTAACCATAGGCGACGATTGCACCATCCATTCCAACGTTTGCATTTACGATAATACCGTTATTGGCAACGGAGTGACCATTCACGCCGGGACCGTCTTGGGTGGAGACGCCTTTTACTATAAAAACCGTCCCGAAAAATTCGATAAGTTGATTAGTGGGGGCAACGTCGTTATCCACGATAACGTAGATATTGGCGCGCTGTGCAGTATCGATAAGGGCGTAAGTGCATCCACTACCATAGGCGAGGGAACCAAATTAGACAATCAGGTGCACGTAGGCCACGACACAATTATTGGAAAAAGATGCTTAATCGCATCGCAAGTGGGTATTGCCGGCTGTGTCTTGATTGAGGATTACGTAACCATATGGGGGCAGGTTGGTATAACAAGCGGCGTCACCATTGGCGAGAAGGCTATTATCTCGGCCCAGAGCGGGGTGAGCAAATCATTGCCCGGGTTCAAATCGTATTTTGGCACCCCTGCCGATGAATTCAGAAAAAAATACAAGGAATTGGCGTCCATTCGCCTAATTCCCGATATAATCGATAAAATTGATAAATTGTAATGAGTACACGAGCTAAGGAAGTTGTAAGGAATTTTTACCAATCAGACCTTTTAAAAGATGAAGAGGTGCTAGAACGCTTTTTCGACCCAGAGGTGGTTTTAATTTGGAATAGTACCGAAGGGCTTTCCATTCTGCACTATGGTGACCTTGCAAGTTTCTTTTCGGAAATAAGAAGAACCTACGACGATTTGCGCGTTGAGGTTAGCCATATTCTTGAAGATGAAGGCCACGTAACCGTGCGGTACAAGTACTATATAAAAACGATTGAAAATCCAGATGAGGAATTGGGCATCGCGCACTTTATCGCCATTTGGGAAGTTAAGAACGGAAAGATTTTCCGCGGCTACCAAGTAAGCCAACCGGTAACTGAAAACGATGACACTACGGAGTCCTACCATAAGGTTAAAGTGTAATATCACTTTAAAAGCTTACTGAAAAACGGTATCTTTGCCAGCGGTTTTCCCATTGAATATGGGCTAAATCATTACAATTAAAGAAAACAATAGCAAAACAGAAAAATTCAGAGAAAGAATGAGTGTTTTAGTAAATAAGAATTCAAAAATAATTGTTCAAGGTTTTACGGGAAGTGAAGGAACTTTCCACGCCGAACAGATGATCGAATATGGAACAAATGTCGTAGGCGGCGTAACTCCTGGAAAAGGAGGGCAAAAACACTTAGACAAACCGGTTTTCAATACCGTTTCGGAAGCAGTGGAAAAAACAGG
>NZQO01000100.1 GCA_002693605.1 Flavobacteriaceae bacterium | reverse complement strand
TCCATCTCCACCGTATTTATTTGAATGTCGGCTGCCACGGGCGCCTCATAGGGGGCGTCGATTCCGGTAAAGTTAGAAATTTCCCCGGCCCGTGCCCGGGCATAGAGCCCCTTTACATCCCTTCGCTCGCATTCGGCTATAGGCGTATTCACGAATATTTCAACCATATTGGTATAGCCCACCGCTTGTTTTACTGCGTCGCGGTCATTCCTGTAAGGCGAAACGAATGTCGCCAAGACAACAAGTCCGGCATCGAGCATCAGTTTCGAAACCTCAGCGATGCGCCTGATGTTCTCTGTTCTATCTTCCGAAGAAAATGAAAGGTCATTATTGATTCCACCACGAACATTGTCGCCATCCAGGACATAGGTTTTTACATTTTCCCTGTGCAATGCTCTTTCCACCCCATTGGCGATGGTCGATTTGCCAGAGCCCGACAGGCCGGTAAACCAAAGTAATAACGGCTCGTGGCCCAGTAACCTCGACCTATCTTCTCGAGTTACCGAATAGGTTTGCGGAACGATGTTCTTGTTCATTTTTTTCTGAAATAACCGTACATTACCGACCTGATATGACCCAACGGCAGTCGCAACCACAGTCGTTCGTGTACGTAGTACAGTGCAAATTTAGTAATTAACTCGGTGAATGCTATCGAAATAGCAACCTCATTAAATTGATTGAGGATGGCTCCCGAAATTAAGAACGTCATTGTCGTTGCCACTACCCGCCACGAAATTGATTTATAAAGCGTTATAATCTTGCTGCTACGATCTGGCAGTTGAAACCGCTGCCAAATGCGTTCGTGCCCGTAATAGACGAATAGTTTTACTAAGAACTCCGTCGCTCCTATTTTCACTGCGGTTTCGAAACTGCAGTCGCCATAAAGACACGTCACCGCAAATACGACCAAGACCGTATCGGTAGTAGCGAATACTCGCCACGAGATACCCTTCAATATACTGCGCGTATGTGATTCTGTTTTGTAGGTATTTGCCATTATACCGATACCACAAAATGGGGATTCAATAGGTTTTCCTTATTGTACCTAAGTGGTTGCTGTGTTTGCTGATCGATTACTGAAAGTCCGACCGCGCGGCAAATGGCATCTCCCGCAGCAGTATCCCATTCCATTGTGGGGGCATAACGCGGATAAATATGTGCTTTGCCTTCGGCTACTAGGCAGAATTTCAAGGAACTGCCTATCGATACAATTTCGGTAGGTTGATCATTTTCTATGGCAGCAATGAAATTCTTCGTGGCGTTGTTCAGGTGGGAGCGACTTCCAACGATTTTAATAGGCGTGTCCAAGATGGATGCCGGCTTAATCGTTACAGCATTCTGCGATGCCTGTTCCAATGAATGACACTGGGCCATGGATACTGAAAATGCCTTACCTGCCACTCCCTCCGTGAAATATAGTTGTTGGGTCACAGGTATGTAGATAACTCCGAGTATTGGAACTTGGTTCTCGACCAACGCGATATTTACGGTAAACTCGCCATTTTTCTTTACAAATTCCTTCGTGCCGTCTAGAGGATCTACAATCCAGCAACGGGTCCAATCCTTTCGTTCAGCATACGCTATCTCCTTGTTTTCCTCGCTAATTATAGGAATTCCGGTTTCCTTCAGATAGCCCATAATGGTCTCGTTTGCACATTTGTCGGCTGCGGTAAGGGGCGAATCGTCTGCCTTATGTTCAACGCTGAAATCGCTCGCATAGATTTCCATTATCTTTTCGCCCGCGGCTACGGCGGCTTCCATGGCAATCAAGGTCAAATCTTCCATATAGGGAGGTTGTATTTTGGGTGCGCTAAAGATACAATAAGTGATTTGATGCGCAAATGCCAGTTTCAACCTACAATCTTAATCCGCGGCACATCACCAGTTGCCATTTTCTCGTTAAAAAAAGACTAAACCCCTTGATATTATTGGCAGCTAAGCGGTCGCCCATTATCTTTATGGCATTAACCAAAAAAAGAGAAAAATGAGCTATTTGAATTTAGATAAGGAAAAGACCAATGTCACTGCCAAGGAACTGAATATTTTGTTGGCAGACTATCACTTGTACTATCAAAAATTGAGAAATTTCCATTGGAATATCGTCGGGAAGAATTTTTTCGACCTTCACGTAAAATTTGAGGAAATGTACGACGATGCCAAGCTGAAAATAGATGAAATTGCTGAGCGTATCTTGACGCTCCGTTTTCAGCCCATCAGCAATTACAGCGATTACCTCGATATGAGCAACTTGAAGGAGTCGCCATCCCGAACCGAAGATACCGAAATGGTGCGTATTCTGCTGGAAGATCACGGCAAAATCCTGATCCAAATGCGATCGGTAATTGAAAAGGCAGACGCTGCTAACGACGAGGGAACTATCGACCTGATTGGAGCCTACATCGCAGACGTCGAGAAAATAAGCTGGATGCTAGATGCGTGGACTATGAAGACGAGCGATGCACACCCCAAGGCATAAATCGATATTTATAAAAACTAGAAAAGCCCGACCCCCCTGGTTGGGCTTTTTTAGTATACTAGGCGGAAGGAAAATTCAATCCGCGTATCCTCGCCGGAGCGAAAAACACTTCCGCCTCCCCGAATGGCCTGGGTCCATTGAAACGCAAATCCACCTCCGTAACTGTCGTGCCATACCGAAGAATCCTGCTCATCTAGCCACACCCGGCCAATGTCATAACCGGCATACACCTGGAGATTTAACGGAAAGAAGAACGTACGTATTTTTTGGAAATTATACGCCAGATCGGCCCCGCCCGAAAGGCTCTGCCCACCCGTAAATCGATTGTTCCGGTAACCGCGCAACCCTGTATCGGCCCCGAGGTTTGGGCTCTGGTAAAACTGGGGCAGGTCACCCACCGTAAGGTGCGATTGTGCTTGGGTTTTAAGAACAAGACGTTCGTTACTCAATAGCGCATTGTAGAAGGCCGCGTTAATTTTTGCGAAACCAGTTAGGTGTAGCTGCTTCAAATCGTCAATACCGCCGAGCCTGGTTTCAAAGTTCATTCCCTTCTTCGGAAAAACAGTTTCCGAGAAATTAGAGTATCTGTAAGTTACATTGGGAATAAGGAAATAGTTCCTCGTTCCTTCCCGACCGATAAACTCGCGCTGTATGATGTTGCTGCCATTTCGAACAATTTCAACAGTTTCCAAATCTAGTTTGAACTGCAGAAAGCTACCGTAGGGATTACTTCTTTCAAGACCGATACCTCCTTCGTACCGACTCAAGTTTACCCGGTTGAAATCGAAACTAACCTCTTCTTCGAAGTTATTAGACTCGTTTCCGAAGCCAAAGAAATTCTCTGTATAATTTTTCGAGGTATAGCGGGCATCCAAAATAAAATTAACATCACCGAAAATTGCAGCATAGCCTTTCTTTAGCCTAATATCCAGGCCTTGGGTGAGGGAGTGGTATTGCAACTGTAACTGCGTAAGCCTACTGTACGGATTGGCGATAAACTCAACTTTCTCACTTGAGTACCCCGCAGTCAAAACCGTACCCTGGTCTGGGTTGTACCCTACTGCCAAGGAGATGCCGCCGGAATTGGAAGGTTCCATTTCGTAATTATAGCGGTTGCTTTCATAAAAATTGGTAAGTCGTACCTGGGCACCACTTTTTTGCACAATTTCATTCTCGGCGCTGCGGCGATCGTATATTTTGATGTTCTTCCCGTAGGCTACATCGTACGTATCTTCATCCTGACCGCCAATGATGCGCACCAAAATTGGATTTTTTGATTTTCCAGTAACGGTGAAAATATCGTCATCATCAAGGCCGTAAAGCCATATTTCATTGGTTTCCTCTTTCCTGAAAGTGCGGTCGAAGAGGATGTCGGCTTTCTCGCCGTCCTTAATTCGGTAAGCAATAATCTGAGTTACGCCGTTGGGTTTTCGAATAATTTCAAAATGGTCGTCCTTGTCTGTCCCCGTTAGCATCTGGAAATCGTCCAGCCAATCGTAATATCTTCCCACGATATCTACCAGATTTTCCTTTCGCGCGAGCAGATGCTCCTTAATGGTTTGCAGGGTAGTATCCTGGACTGCCTCGGGGAGTGATGCGAAGGCTTGTTGCACTGTCTGCTCCGTTATCGCCGCTTGTATCCTTCGCGCCTCGGCAAGCCAGTCATTTCGGTTGCTGCGCTTCACGAGGGCGCGGTCCAGGTGACTTCCAGCGGTATTAAACCACTTTACATCCTTAATATCGGGCCCATAAACTCCAAACTGGTTTGCCGTACCTACCAAATCGCGTATTATGTTCAAGAAAGTACCATCAAAATTGGCGAATACTTGATCTCTGTCCCGTGGAATGGGCACAAAAACCAAATGCCCCTCCTCGTTTTCGAATTCCGCCCACCGCCATTGGTCACTGTGCCTATCCCAGTCACCTATGAGCATATCAAATATTCGCGCGCGAATATAGGCGTGCTCGTCCAGTACATGATCCTCGTCCTCCCGGAGTTTCTGGAGTAGGTCGTCTGTACTTTCCACATTGTCTGGATATCCAAAGCTCTTCCTGTTCTTGTATTCTTCCGCGGGCCGCTCTACTATCATGTACAGTTGGTTTCCGTACTCTTCATTGTATTTTCCAAGTGCCCGCTGCTGCGGCACGTAATAGAGCTGCGGCGTGGTATAGTAAACCTGGGCGGCTCTTGCCATGGCGGGAATGGCAAAGGCTCCATAAGGATGGGCCGCTGTGTAGAAATCGGTAATTAAATCGGCAGGAAGGGTATTTCCGTAATATTTTTCGCCATCGATATTATTGGGCGAATTTTTATTCAGAAATTGGACGGCACTTTTCTTGAGTGCGCGCATATTGTACTCTTTTCCATCCTTGGTTACCAGCCGCAGCGATTTGGTCTGGTGCCCCCCGCCGGGACGCACGACTTCCAATCCGCCGTAGAGGGTGTCCAACACCGCCGTGGGGGCCTCAACGGGAATACCGTACACATCGCGATAGTGCTTGCCCCAAAAAGTCTGGAAAAAGTCGCTGCGCTTTACCTTTTCAATGTCGTAGACCGAGGCCGTATATGTCTTTGGAAACGTCTTCGGAAGTGTGTCCAACACTGGTGGTATAATCTCGGGGAAAATTTCAGTATCGAATTTCTGGGCAATTTTTTCCCCGTTGGCACTGTAAAAAGTGGTCCAAACCGCTCCAGATTTATATACGTCTACCTGGGCAAAACCATTATTACCATATGAAAACAAGCCGTTATCGCTAATACTCGCGGGGCGGGTTTCCGATGCGGCTCCAGATATGAGTTGTTTCACAAACCCATCTTCTATGTACTGAAGATTCTGTTCATGGGCCGAAAACAGGACGATTCGCTTGTCTGAAACATCAAACTGCTCCTGTAGTTTTCCCATTAGCTCGTTATACCGCGTATTGTAACGATCCTGCATAGAGATGGCGCCTTGCGATCTTATTTGCGCAATAAGACTTCCTACTCCCGGGAGGGGAATGTTATTCTGAAATGGGAATATATGGTCCCGAAACGAGAAACGGCCCCCATGGTACCCGTTGGTCAACATAGGGTGGTGCATGGCCACAAGTATGGTTTTGTTAGCACTCTTCTTCAATTCGCCCCTAACTTCAAGCAGTAATTTCTCGCGGGTTTTAATCTCGCATTTATCGTTCATTTTTGGATGGCGGTCCCAATCTTCCAAATACCATTGGGTGTCAATTACAATCAACTGAATGGAATCGCCGATTTCTATGCTCTCTAGCGGACAGCCATTATTGGGTGTGAGCACGTCATCCTTCTCTAGATATTCCTCCAGGTAGTCCTCGATAGTTTCAAGCCCTTCGGTGCCGTTAAAATCCCATTCCTGCTTTCCAGGCACAAAATAAGGCGTAGCCCCCGTATTCTTTATTACTGAAATATAATCGTGCAATTGTTTTTTAACGGTTTCGGAATTATTTCCGGAGATGTTATCGCCTAGGAATAGTACCGAGGTCTCTGCTGCCTTGTTCTCTTTTACGAAGGTTTCGAATGCAGATTTTATCTGAAATCTCCCTTCACCGTTTCCCAGTAAAAAGAAGCGGTGTTCAATTTCATCCAACGGCGGTTTCGAAGTATCTAGTTGCTCATCGGCAACCATCACACCGGTCGTGGCGCACGAAACTAAGAGTGCGGCTAGCGCACATACGTGAAGGAAGTGAGTAATTGTTCTATTCATATAAAACGAAATGTAGGTTAAAAATCGAAGCCCAGCCCAAAAATTATGCGGGTGCCCTCGGTGGAGTGGAATGCACTTGCAGAGGCCGAGAGACCGCCGCTTCCGTTAATCCAAAATCCACCACCGTAATCGTTGTGCCACTTTTCCGAATTTCCGGATGGGGTCCATACCCTACCTAGGTCGGCACCCCCATAAACGCCAATTTGTATGGGCACTAATTCAATATTGAACTCGTTGAAGCTGTAGCGTACGTCTGCGCTACCTACCAAGGCCGATTTCCCCGAAAAGCGTTCTTCGCGGTACCCGCGTAGACCATTATTGGCTCCCAGCGTTACGGCCTGGAAAAACTCATACGGATTGTCGAAATTAAATTGCGCCCGCAGGTTGGTTTTTAGTACCCATTTTGAGTTTTTTGTTAAACTGTTGTAGAACCCGAGTCGCGTTTGCAGAAAACTGTACAACCTGTCTGTATCCTCGATATTGGTCGTCGCCCCGGCGTAGAGGTCGATCATCATTCCTATGGTGGGGTTTCTGGGATTGTCGAAACTTCTGTAATTGTAAATTCCCTCTAAGGTTCCGAAATACGCGGTGTCATCTTTGGTAAGAATCGCCCCCGGATTGAGACCGTCGTTTATTTCGCTCTGTAAGATCACAGCTTCAAATTTTCCCTGCAGCTTAAAAAAGCTACCGAAATTTGAATTACGCAGCAAGCCTGCATTGGCCGAAATTGTTTGCAGTTGTACCCGGTTAAAATCGTAACCTCTGGCCCCTTCCCTATTAGAAGTCTCATTTCCGTAGCCAAAGTAATTGACGGTGTAGTTCGGACTCGTAACTCGCGCACCGTAATTTAGGTTCAGGGTATTCCGCACATTCGCAATTTCGCCCTCGTATTCAATATCGAAACTTTCGGTATCGAAGTAATAACCGGCATTTAACTTATGCTGTCTGGAAAACGGGTTTCGCTGAAAGCTATTAATCTGGTAAATATACTGGGCCGCCACGCGCATACCATCATCCGGATTATAGCCAAGTGCTGCCGCCTGTGCATGGACCTTGGTAATTTGCTTACGGTAATCGTACGTGTTCAGCGTATATACATCGGTTAGGCGAAGATTGCCGCCATTATTGAGCTCCACGTAGCTTGGGCGACTTTCGTGGTCGTAAACTTTAACCCCATTACCATTCTCCAAGCGATACGTATCATAACCTTGCCCCCCAATAATGCGCAGGAAAATGGGGTTGTCTCCCGAGCCGGTCACCTTGAAGAAATCATTTCCATCGAGGCCATAGAGCCAAATCTCGTTCGTTTCAGATGAGGAATACGTTCTATCGGTCAATAACAGCGACTTTACATTGTTTTCGTAACCGTATTCCTTGATATTTGTCTTTCCATTTGGCAGTCGTGTTATCTCGAAATAATTCGCATGGTTATTTCCTACGATGGTCTGCAATCGTGCTAGATATTCGTAATATCTATTGGCGAACTCTATAACCTTATCGCGGCGCCCCTTGAGGTTTTCGATAATCGATTCTAGCGACTCGTCCCTTACCTCAATTGGTACCCTTGTGAATGCCGAATCGATAACTTCATCGGATAGTTTTTCCTGTAAGCGCTGCGCGATGATCTTCCATTGTTGCCTACCGGAGCGTTTTAACAGCGCGCGGTCTAGGATGATTCCCTCCTCGTTGAACCATCTGAAATCGTTGAAGTTATCGTTATAAACGTGGCGCTGATAGGTTCTTCCGAAGAGGGTGCGGGCAAAATCGAGCACGTTGCCCTCGAAACTCGCAAAGGCGTCATCACGGTTTCGAGGAATGGGCACGTATGAATTGAGACTGTCTGATACGGCATATTCAGCCCACCGCCAATGGTCTGGCTCACGGTCCCAATCGCCCACGACCATATCGAACAGCCGCGATGTAATATAATTCTCCTCGTCTATGAACACGCCCTCGCCGCGTCGTAACTTGGTTAGGATATCATCGGTGGTTTCAATATCATCCGGATATTCAAAAAGCGGCTCGTCCTCCCTGCTCTCGGCAGGTTCTATGGAAAGCATGTAAAGCGCGTTTCCAAAGGTATCGTTATAATTGCCCAGCGCGGCCTGCTTGGGAACATAATATAGTTCGCTCTGGTTGTGAAAAATGGAAACGGCCTCTGCCAATACGGGAATTGCCAAGGTTGCATAAGGATGGGACGCGGTGTAAAACTCAAAGCCATATGCCCCCTTTGGGGCCACATTACTATCATCGGTAGCACCGGTTGCCGAGCCATCTTCCTCTTCAAAAATAAGTTTCTGCGTAAATTGTAGTGCCTCCTTCTTCAACGCGCGCATTTGATACCTGTTTCCAATTTTGTCGCGCAGCAATAACGTTTTGTACTCTTCCGTTCCGGTGCGGCGTATTACCTCCAACCCCCCGTAAAGCGAATCGAGGTTGGCAACACTCGCGGTTACAGGCGTGGTATAGGCATC
>NZQO01000099.1 GCA_002693605.1 Flavobacteriaceae bacterium | reverse complement strand
GTATGAGAGCCCCGCCATGGGATTTACAGGCGACCCATTTTTGAATTGTGTACTTTGGTTGCAGAGTTCCATCTCTCCAAACAAGTTGCTAAAGCACATCTTGGCGCTGGAAAAAAGCCTGGGGCGAGAGCGCACGCCCAATATGGGCTACACGGCCCGAACAATCGATATTGATATATTGTTTTATGGCGATGCGGTTATCGAGAATAAAAATCTTGTCGTACCGCACCCGCATATGTATATGCGCCGCTTTGTGTTGCAGCCCTTAGCCGAAATGGCCGCACAACGACTTCACCCGGTGCTAAACAAGAAAATAATAAAACTCTTGGCCGAGACCGACGACGCCACCGTGCTGGAAAAGCAGGCAAAATGGTTGCGAAACCCCACATCCGACTATGAGATAGGACGCCTTAACTACATTGCCATCGAGGGCAATATTGGTGCCGGCAAGACGAGTCTTGCCACGCAGATGGCAAATGATTTTAACGCAAAGCTCATTTTGGAGCGATTTAAGGACAATCCGTTTTTGCCGAAATTCTATAAGGATCCGGCTCGGTATTCCTTTCCGTTGGAAATGTCCTTTTTGGCCGATAGGTACCAGCAACTGCTCGATGATATCAAGCAGTTCGATCTATTTAAGGAAATCGTGATTGCCGATTACGATGCGTACAAATCGCTTATTTTCGCCAAGGTCACGCTTTCCGAAGAAGAGTTTGAGCTTTATAAGAAGTTGTTTCATCTAATGCACAAGGAACTTCCCAAGCCTGATGTGTATGTGTACCTGTACCAGAATACGGAACGATTGCTCCAGAATATCAAGAAACGCGGCCGTGCGTATGAGCAGAGCATCGAGGCGGAATACCTACAGAAGATAAACGAGGGCTATCTCGAGTTTATCAAGAACCAGCACGATGAGCGCATCAAGATCATCGATATTTCGGAAATGGACTTTGTGAAAAACCGGAAGGATTATCTCTCCGTGCTGCGGCAAATCCTTCGGTCCTCAGAAAATAGCAGTGAACCTACCGCTATGTAAGCGACTGTAGTTTCGTAAAAAAATCCCACACGACCACCCCAACACTTACCGAAATATTCAGCGAATGCTTGGTGCCATATTGGGGAATTTCCAAGACTGTATCGCAAGCCGAAACCACCTTCTGCTGTACGCCCTTCACCTCGTTGCCAAAAACTAGGGCGTATGTCATTTCTGGCTGCAGCGAAAACTCCTGCAACGGAATGGCGCCTTCCGTTTGCTCGATAGCTGACACGAAAATGCCTTTTTCATGAAGCTGCTCAATTACTTCCAAGGTCGTGTCGGTATATTCCCACGCCACGCTCTCGGTTGCGCCCAAGGCTGTTTTTTGTATATCCTTGTGCGGCGGCTGGGCCGTTATTCCGCAGAGGTATATTTTCTCTATCAAAAATGCATCGGCCGTTCGAAATACAGAGCCTATGTTATTGAGGCTTCGAATGTTATCCAAGATAAGAATGAGCGGGGTTTTGGCTTGTTGCCTGAAATCTTCGGTTGAAAGTCGATTGAGCTCGCTGTTTTTTAATTTTCGGTATTTCATACCACGCAAAGGTAGAAAAACCAAGGTTATTTCCGCAGCCCCAAACCGGAAGTATCACGGTACGTTGTTGATAATTATGCATAAAACCAAGGTCGCATAGCGAGAAAACCACGGCCGATTTGGTATTTTTATAGTCCTCGTAACGCGATTAATTATGGCTAAGAAGACCACCCCCTTAATGACACAGTACAATAGCATAAAGGCGAAGTATCCTGATGCGCTATTGTTGTTTCGGGTGGGCGATTTTTACGAAACCTTTGGCGAAGATGCCGTACGGGCCGCCAAGATATTGAACATAACCCTTACCGCCCGTAACAACGGCGGAGACCAGACCGAGCTCGCGGGCTTTCCCCACCATTCACTAAATACCTACTTGCCCAAGTTGGTGATGGCGGGCTGCCGGGTGGCCATCTGCGACCAACTTGAAGATCCCAAACAGACAAAGACCATTGTGAAACGCGGCGTTACCGAGTTGGTAACTCCCGGAGTTGCATTGAACGACGATATTCTGCAGAGCAAGTCGAACAACTTCCTCGGGGCCGTCCACTTTTCGAAAGATCGACTGGGCGTGGCATTCTTGGATATCTCGACGGGCGAGTTCCTCACCGCGCAGGGTAGTGAGGAGTATATCGATAAATTGCTCCAAAACTTCAATCCCTCAGAGGTGCTCTTTAGCAAGCAGAAACGACGCGTATTTTCGGAAACTTTCGGAAATGAGTTCCACAGTTTCCATTTGGAGGACTGGGTGTTCCAATTCGATTATGCTTCAGAAACACTTCGGAAACATTTCGACGTAAAAAACCTGAAAGGTTTCGGGATCGACCATTTAGAGGAAGGGATTGTCGCTGCGGGAGCGGCCTTGCACTATCTTAGCGAGACCCGCCATGAACGGCTAGCACATCTTTCGAAGATTGCGCGCATTGCCGAAGACGAGTACGTGTGGATGGACCGTTTTACCATACGCAACCTAGAGCTGTACCACAGTACGCAGCCCAATGCCGTAACCTTGCTAGATGTGATAGATAAGACCCAATCGCCCATGGGCGGGCGGTTGCTAAAGCGATGGATGGCCTTGCCGCTGAAAAGTACCGAGAAAATTGTAAGGCGCCACGAGGTGGTGAGCTATTTGCTGGACCAGCCCGAGGGGCTCGAAAAAATGCAGTCGCACATTAAGCGTATAAGCGACCTAGAGCGCTTGATTTCGAAAACGGCTACCGGAAAAATAAATCCGCGGGAAGTCGTCCAGTTAAAAAACTCGCTCGAGGCCTTAATACCGGTAAAAGCGCTTGCAGTCAATTCGCAAAACGAATCCCTGCGTACACTTGGGGAGCAAATACATCCGTGCGAAGGATTGCGAAATAAAATAAAGGAAACCCTGAACGAGGAAGCTCCGGTTAATATCCAAAAGGGCGGGGCCATCGCAGCGGGAGTTTCCGAAGACCTTGACGAATTGAGAGGCATTGCCACCGGGGGGAAGGAGTATCTGGATGCCATGCTGGAGCGGGAAACCAAGCGTACCGGCATTTCATCGCTTAAAATTGCCTCCAACAATGTGTTTGGGTACTACATAGAGGTGCGGAATACCCATAAGGACAAGGTGCCCGAAAATTGGGTGCGCAAACAGACCCTGGTGAGCGCCGAGCGCTATATTACCGAGGAACTCAAGGAGTACGAGGCAAAAATACTGGGTGCCGAGGAAAAAATACTCGCACTGGAGCAGGAGCTGTTTTCGAAATTAGTAGAGTGGATGCTTCAGTTTATAAGTACCGTTCAGCAGAATGCGAGCCTAGTGGCGCAGCTTGACTGTCTCTGTTCCTTTGCCGCGCATGCCAAGGCCTGCAATTATACGCGCCCCTTGCTGGACGATAGCTTTGACCTAGACATTAAACAGGGCCGCCACCCGGTAATCGAGCGACAGCTCCCCCCCGATAGCCCCTATATTGCAAACGACGTATTCCTGGATAGGGAAAACCAGCAAATCATCATGATTACCGGGCCAAATATGAGCGGTAAGAGCGCCATTTTACGGCAAACTGCCCTAATCGTATTACTGGCGCAAATGGGTAGTTTCGTACCGGCAGAAGCGGTAAGAATGGGCTGTGTAGATAAAATATTTACCCGGGTGGGGGCGAGCGATAATATTTCGATGGGGGAAAGTACCTTTATGGTCGAAATGAACGAAACGGCGAGTATCCTCAATAATATTAGCGAACGAAGCCTGGTGCTGCTAGATGAGATTGGGCGCGGTACCAGTACATATGATGGGATAAGCATTGCGTGGGCCATTAGTGAATATTTGCACGAGCATCCGTCGCGCGCCAAGACCCTCTTTGCCACCCACTACCACGAACTCAATGAAATGACCGAGACCTTTGACCGTATCAAGAATTATAACGTTGCGGTAAAGGAGTTGAAGGACAATGTTCTCTTTCTTCGGAAACTGGTGCCGGGCGGATCGCACCACAGCTTCGGAATCCACGTGGCCAAGATGGCGGGTATGCCGCAGGCGGTGCTGGACCGAAGCAATAAGATCTTGAAGCGACTGGAAAAGAGCCATTCGTCTGATGAGCTGAGCGATACGATGAAGGAGCTTTCCAAGGAAGAGCTTCAGCTAAGCTTCTTTAAACTGGACGACCCACTACTGGAATCATTGCGGGATGAAATATTGCATATCGATATCGACACGCTTACCCCCGTAGAGGCCCTGATGAAGCTAAACGAGATTAAGCGGATGCTGCAGCGAAATGCGTCGGTAAAGCTAAAGAAATAGGGAATGTGCTAATATTGATAGAAGTAGCCCCGCGGTGCGATTTTAATTGAAAAAATTCAAGCTAAAATTCTTTCAAATTTGCAGAAAAGTTTTAAATTTGCGACCGCTAACAAGGCGAAGGTCTTTAAATAGCATACTGCGAAAATAGCTCAGTTGGTAGAGCGCCACCTTGCCAAGGTGGAGGTCGCGGGTTCGAATCCCGTTTTTCGCTCAAAAAAATAAAGCCGATATTGCATCGGCTTTATTTTTCTATACCCATAGTTGCTGAAGTGGTGGAATTGGTAGACACGTTGGACTTAAAATCCAATGGTCAGAAATGGCCGTGCGGGTTCAAGTCCCGCCTTCAGTACAAAAAGCGCTGTTCCCACAGCGCTTTTTTTGTTGATAATTGCGAAACCTATAGGTCGTCGCTCAATAATTTCTTTATTTCCTCTTCCACTTCCTGCTTCAGCTCGAACGATCGGTTCGACTTCTTACCCGCAATGTACGAGATGTACATCAGCAAGATGAGAATTGGCAGGATAATGGGCAGCGAGTACCAAAAATCGAATTCATCTATATACTCGAACTTGTAGTTTAGCACGCCGGCCAGCTGGAACAAGAACATAGTTAGCGGCACTAAAATGGCATACTTCCACCAGCTCTGTGCGGTGAGGAACCAGATGCCTGTTAACAGAATAAAGGTAATCTTGGTAACTAGGGCGTGCAGATAGGCCTGTACGTTGTTAAACCCTCCCGAATCGATCTCGCCAATAGCGGTGTTCCACGTAGGCGCATCAGAAGGTGCGAACTTGTATAGGTAAAACAGAAAGGGTGTTGTAACCAGAAAAATGGTAAACAACACCCCTTGCATATATGATTTTTTCCTATCCGTTTGGTGGGACTTGATAATCGGATTTCTTGATTTGTTGTTCATCGGTTTCGATAGATTCTGGGGTGCAACTGGCGGCCAATGCGAGAACGGCAAAAATAAACATAAGTTTTTTCATGATTCAGAGTTTTAAGGTTAATTTCATTTCAAACTTACCCGATTAATACGGTTTTTGCACTATTGTTAAAAAATTAAGATTTTCGTACTTTTGTAAGTTTTTTCCTCAAAAATATCGACTAAGGTGTTTAAATAATCGATGAAATACTCCTGTAAAAATAATATTTTCTGCGAACTTGGTCCAGTTTAACCTCGTTCCTATCGGAATTTCTCTGTTGGAATTGCCGCCTTTAAATTATGATTCATTTTGGTTTTCGAAATATCTGGAAATAAAAAAAACCCGCCTGGGCGGGTTTTTAATGTCTTCAGAAGAGATCTTACTGCATATCGTCAGTCTCGTGCATTTCTTCGTGCACTTCTTCTTCCATTTCGGCTTCGGCGTTCTCAACAGCTTCCTCAGTCTCCTGGGCAGCCTCCTCCACGTTACGCTCCATATCTTCACCTACAGCTTCAACAGCTTCTTCGGTTTTTTCTTCGGTAGTTTCTCTGCATGAGTAGATTGAGAATACCAAACTCAAAGCAGCAAAGGATAAGATAACTTTTTTCATTTTTGTATGTGATTAGTGATTAATAATACCCCAAATGTACTTATTTTTTTAATTGTAGTGATTTTTCACTCAAATATTTCCAGTATCGCTGTGGTATATGCCGCTTATGGAGCTTCATATTTCGGCGCGATGCAATGTTTGTGCTCTCAAAATAGGTGGACCATAGCTGTTGATATTCGAGTTCCTCGGAAGTGTAGACGGTACTTTCGGCAGAAGGCCGCAACGCCGCACCTGAAAGTCGCATCGTAATTTCGCTCATGGTGTCGAGGTCATAATACAAACCTATGCCTCGTTTGGTATCGTAGATTAGCCATTTTTGGTCGGCGTATCTACTTCGGAAATGTTCCGCAATAAGGGGTAAAACGTTGAAATCTGGTTCTATCACGGCAAAATAGATGCCGTCCTTGGTAAGTTTAAATCGCACGAAGGCCTCCATCCGATGTTTCTCGCGCCCGACCATCTTATTAATTTTGGCAATTTCGAGCACCGTAGCATCCGAAAAATTTCCGGAATTCTTGTTCCCAACCGCAAATATATCCCGAATACGATCGAGAAGGAGGTTTTCCACTCCGGCTCGTTCGCTCAGAAAGGTTCGGTATAAAATGTGGGCCCCCGCGGCCTCTACTTTTTTGGTAATTCCGTGCCACACACGCCCTGCATGCCCGACATTGGTTTCCACCCGTGTTGTCGTTCCGAAAAAAGTGGCCTGTGCACGAATAGCCGGCTGTATGTCTACCTCTGCTAACCTGTGCTCATAGGTATGGAATACGGCCGATAAGAACCCCTCGAAACTGCCGTCATATATTATAAGTTGGGGTGCTCCCATTATGTTGTAGCTATAGCCGAAGATTCAAAGAGGGAAAGCTGCGGTCCATAAAGCCCCCGGAACTTGCTTTGCGAGCCTTTCGAAATCAGTCCCCTAATTTGTGCTGATGTGAGATCTCTCTTCAGAAAATCACGAGAATCGCAGATCAAGAAATACTGTGCGCGATTGCGCGCTATGCCAATGGCCTTTAAATGGTCCCAATTCAGTTTCCGAAAGCGCCTGGCCTTCAGTATTTTTTGGACCGATTTCATTCCCACACCCGGAATCCGCGCCAGCATACGGGCATCGGCCACGTTCACGTCAATCGGAAATTGGTCTAAGTTGCGCAGTGCCCAACCCAATTTTGGATCTACGTCCGCATCTAGATTGGGATGCTCTGGGGAAAGCAATTCTGTAACCTCAAAACCATAGAACCTTAACAGCCAATCGGCCTGGTAGAGCCTATTTTCGCGAAGCATGGGCACTTGCGAGCCCAACGAGGGGAGCCGCGGGTCCATACTAATTGGCACGTAACCGGAATAGTACACGCGTTTCATCTGGAACTTCTTGTAAAAGTAGGCTGAGGTGTACATAATCTGTGCATCACTCTCGCCACTCGCCCCTATTATCATCTGGGTACTTTGGCCTGCGGGCGCAAACTTTGGAACCGATTTTAGCAATTTTCGTTCTTCCTTGTACAGCGTGATTTCATTTTGAACCTTTTTCATCGGTTTCAGGAAATCTTCTCGGTTCTTTTCCGGCGCCAAGAGTTTCAGGCCTTCCTTAGTCGGAATTTCAATATTGACCGAAAGTCGATCAGCGTATAGCCCTGCCTCACGCATTAGCTCATCGCTCGCTCCCGGTATCGATTTCAGATGGATGTATCCGTTGAAATTTTCCTCCAACCGCAGCTTTTTGGCGACCTGTACAAGGCGTTCCATTGTATAATCAGCGTTCTTAAAGATTCCGCTGCTAAGGAAAAGGCCCTCAATATAGTTGCGACGATAAAAATGAATGGTAAGGTCTACCACCTCCTGGATTTTGAAAGCGGCGCGCTTCACGTCATTACTGCGGCGAGTCACACAATAGGCACAATCAAAAATGCAGTGGTTGGTCAACAGTATTTTTAGCAAGGAAACACAACGACCGTCTTCGGTATAGGAATGACAAATGCCCATTCCGCTGCTATCGCCAAGGCCCTTTGACGAATTCTTTCGCTTGCTCCCGCTGGAGGCGCAGGAGACGTCGTATTTGGCAGCGTCGGCGAGAATGGCTAGTTTTTCCTTAATTCGGTCAAAATTCATATGTGATTTGGATATAAGACAAAAATATGGAAATAAACCAATTGATTGGGAATATATCCAAGATAAATTTGGATGTAATCCAATAATTGTCGTATTTTTCGGTATGGAAAAGGATCTACCCATTGAGGCGCGCCGCTTTAAAAAAGTGCGCAAAGAGTTAAACCTAACGCAGCAGGCGTTTGCCGAACTTCTGGGAGCTGGAGCTACCACGGCTGATATTGAACGCGGCAAGACCAAGTTGTCCGGCAAGGTTGTTATGGAACTGCTACGGCAGTACGAGATTAATCCGCTTTGGCTCTTCGGATATAGCTACCACAAGCACGTGAGTGCCGAAGGCGGCAATGTTGGGCCGAAAGTCATTACCGTTACGGAAGATAACGAAGACGCTATCCTCTTGGTGAACCAAAAGGCCGCTGCGGGCTATCCACAGAACATACAGGATACCGAATGGTATGAAACCTTACCGTCGTTCAAGATTCCGTTGCCGCAATACCGTAATGCGACCTACCGAGGCTTTCAGGTGGAGGGCGACAGTATGTTGCCGAACATCCGGCCAAATGAATGGGTGCTGGGCCGGGCGGTACCGAATATCGCGGAAGCCGATAACAGCCAAATATATATTGTTGTCCTGCACGACTCGGTATTGGTAAAAAAGCTGCAGAAAATACCCGGTAACAGCACTAGGGTACGCCTTATATCGCTCAATACAGAATATTTGCCCATAGATGTTGCCATAAAGGACATTCAGGAGCTGTGGAAGGTTAACAGCAAGCTGAGCTTTGGTGTCGACGAACCTCAGGAAAGCAGTCTCCTGCGGCAACTTCAGCAATCTATGGAAGAGCTGAAGGGACAAATTAACAGCCTTAAGAATTGAAACGGGGTTTCCGATTACCGGTTTAACAGAGGTTTCGCATTTCATTGGGAGGAAATTTACTTTGGTTAGCCTATCTTAAAAAGAAAAAGATATGAAACCGAAAGAAAAAGTACCACAATTAGAATTGGACCTAATTAATAATACAAAATGGGATTTGTCCAAGCAATCTCCAAAGGCCTTTACGATGCTCGTGTTCTACCGGGGTCTGCACTGTCCCGTATGTAAAAAGTATCTCGAGACACTGACCGAAAAAATGGAAGCTTTTTATAACAAGGGGGTTAATATGGTCGCTATAAGTATGGATTCAGAAGAGCGGGCAAAGAAGGCCGGTGAAGAATGGGACGTAGAATCATTACCCATTGCTTATGGCCTAACCGAAGAAGAGGCTAGGGAGTGGGGACTTTATATTTCGCACGCCATTAAGGACGAAGAACCCGAGGTATTCTCAGAGCCCGCATTATTCTTGATTGAACCTGACGGATCGCTCTATAGTGCCGCAATACAGACAATGCCTTTTGCCAGACCTCAGTTTGACGATTTATTGAAATCGATTGACTTCGTACTGGAAAAAGAGTATCCCGCCCGTGGGCAACACTAATTGCATTAAGTATACCTAAAAAAAGCCGGCTCCCCGAAAGGTTGCCGGCTTTTCTAGTTAGTAAACTCCCCAATTTACTAATCCAAACTTAATCCAAAGGTACTTATCGAGTAGGTCTACCGCCATACCCAGTACCGGGTATTTTTTAGCTACATCATAAGAGCCATTGGAGATGTATTCCAACGGCTCTTATTTGGGCAACGCGAATTATTCCTCACAAATAGCGTTGCCTGATTTTCTAAAGATACAGGCTAACTTGTTGGATTACAATACGTAGTTTTACGTATTTTCCAAATTTCTGAATAAAAAAGCCCCGGTGATTTTACCAGGGCTTTCGTAATATATAATATTTGTTTTAGTGGTTCAGCTCTTCTTCATTATCCTGAAGCGGTACCGTTTGCGGTACATAATCTTGACCGGGTATCACGTAGTCGGTTTCATTATCGTTTAGCTTACTATAGTCGTACGCCCAACGGTACACGTGTGGTATTGGACCGTCCCAGTTCCCGTGAATGTGCTTAACCTCGGCAGTCCATTCCAATGTGTTACTGTTCCAAGGGTTCTTTCCGCCTTGCTTTCCGTAGAACATAGAATGTATGAAGTTATACAGAAAAACCAATTGCGCTGCAGCCGTAATGATGGCGAATACGGTAATTACCACGTTCACATCGGCCAAATCATCGAAATAGGGGAAATTGGTGTTCGTGTAATATCGGCGTGGAAGACCAGCCATCCCGATAAAGTGCATTGGGAAGAATACCCCATAGGCTCCAATTGCGGTAACCCAGAAATGGATAAAGCCCAGGTTCTTGTTCAGCATACGTCCTTCGAACATCTTTGGGAACCAATGGTATACCCCGGCAAATAGGCCGTATAGGGCCGATATTCCCATTACCAGGTGGAAGTGGGCCACTACGAAATAGGTGTCGTGTACGTTAATATCAAGGGCGCTATCCCCAAGGATAATTCCCGTTAAACCTCCCGAGATGAAAGTTGAAACGAAACCGATAGAAAATAGCATTGCGGTATTCATTTGAAGGTTTCCGCGCCATAGCGTGGTAATCCAGTTAAATGCCTTAACCGCCGATGGAATGGCAATAAGAAGCGTTGTAAAGGTAAATACCGAGCCCAGGAATGGGTTCATTCCTGAAATGAACATATGGTGCCCCCAAACGATGGTAGAGAGAAAGGCAATCGCTAAAATTGACGCGACCATGGCTCGGTAGCCAAAAATAGGCTTACGGGCATTGGTAGCCATAATTTCAGATACAAGGCCCATAGCCGGCAGGATTACGATGTATACTTCTGGGTGGCCCAAGAACCAGAAAAGGTGCTCGAATAGTACGGGCGATCCTCCTTGGTTGTGCAATACCTCTCCTGCAATATAAATATCTGAAAGGAAAAACGAAGTTCCGAAGCTACGGTCCATAATCAGCATCAAAGCTGCCGATAATAGAACGGGGAAGGAAACGATACCGATAATTGCGGTAACGAAAAACGACCAAATGGTTAGCGGCAAGCGCGTCATCGACATCCCCTTGGTTCTAAGGTTCAATACGGTTACCACATAGTTCAACGATCCTAAAAGTGACGAGGCGATGAAAATAGCCATAGATACCAGCCACAACGTCATCCCTGCGCCCGACCCTGGAATCGCTTGTGGAAGTGCACTCAGCGGTGGGTAAATAGTCCAACCTGCAGAGGCAGGACCTGCTTCCACAAACAGGGAGAGGACCATTATAACGCTAGAAAGGAAAAACAACCAATAGGAAACCATGTTCAGGAAGCCAGAGGCCATATCGCGCGCTCCAATTTGCAGTGGAATTAATAAGTTACTGAACGTACCGCTCAATCCCGCCGTTAGAACGAAGAAAACCATGATCGTACCGTGAATGGTGACCAATGCTAAGTACACGCTAGGATCCATAACACCTCCTTCGGCCCATTTGCCAAGGAAAATTTCATAAATGGTAAATTGCTCGTCTGGCCATGCAAGTTGCATACGAAAGAGTATGGACATTGCGATACCAATAATACCCATAAACAAACCTGTAATTAGGTATTGCTTGGAAATCATCTTATGGTCCTGGCTAAAAATATATTTAGTGACAAATGTTTCCTTGTGATGATGATGTCCGTGATCATCGTGATGATCTACTACCGGGGTGTGTGCGTGTGCTGACATATCTTGCTAAGCTATTTTTTATTATTGTTCTAGAACTTCGGCCATACTGGGTTGCTCTGCCAACCAAGCTTCATATTCCTCCTGCGATTCCACGATAATTTTCATTTGCATGTTGTAGTGGTTGGTACCACAAATCTTATTACATAGCAATAAAAAGTCAAATTCATACGAATCCAAAACTTCCTCACCAAGTGCGGCCAGTTCGGTACTGCGCTCGCGGCGAAGCTCGTTAATGCGGGCTACCTTATCGGTAACACTTTCCTGTTGGCGCATTTCGGCGGTGGTAATGGTAGGGGTAAAGGCGAATTGCGTAATCATACCGGGAACGCAGTTCATTTGTGCCCTAAAATGCGGCATATAGGCAGAGTGCAGTACATCTTGCGATCGCATTTTAAACAGTACCTTGCGGCCCACGGGCAAGTGCAGTTCGTTTACTACCTTATCGTCCTGTGCATTCGGATCCGATGCGTCCACGCCCAATTGGTTTACCCCTTCAATAAGGCGTACGTTAGCTTCTCCCAAGGTATTGTCCTCTCCGGCATAGCGAGCTCGCCAGTCAAACTGATAAGCGTAAAGCTCTACTACCAACGGGTCATCCTCGGTATCCACGTTCATGATATCGGTCCATGTAAATAGTCCATAGATAATAAGTCCGGCCAATACGATAACGGGAATGATCGTCCAGATAAACTCTAGCTTGTCGTTATCGGCAAAGAAGGTGGCACGGTTCCCCTTTTTACCGGTATACTTAAATGCGAAGTAATGCAGTAGCCATTGGGTAATGATACCCACCACGAAGATCAGGATCATGCTTATTAGCATAAGCTGGTCTATTTGGATACCATGTTCTGAGGCAGCCACTGGCAGCAGTACATCGCTCCATTTCCAAAACGAGATTATGGCAAGAACGTACAGGAAGATAACAAAGCCCAACATCAAATTCCCGTTGATTTTGTTGTCCTTGTCGTTAGCTACCTCTGAAGCATCGTCGCTTTTCGATTTCGACATCTGAAATATCTTGTTCATCTGCCAAACCGTAACTCCGAAAAGAATGATTACTAATACTACTAAAAATGCGGTCATCGTTATCTGTCTTCTTAAAATTTAATTAATAATGAAAATGCTTGCTCTCCTTGATAAACGGGTTGTGCTTGGCAAGTAACGGTGCCTTTGCTAGGGCCGCAAATACCACCCATATAAACAATCCGCCGAAAAATAAAAGAGCGCCAATTTCCGGTAGCCCGATAAACCAGGACGTACCAACCGTGGCAGGCATTACCATATTGAACACGTCAATGTAATGGCCGGCTAGAATGACGATACCCGTCATTACCACGAACCAATTTACGCGCTTGTAGTCACTGTTCATCAGTAACAATATCGGGAATACGAAGTTGAGTACGAGCATCCCGAAGAAGGGTACCTTATAATCTTCAATACGCGTTACGAAATACGTTACCTCTTCTGGAATATTGGCGTACCAAATTAGCATGAACTGTGAAAACCATAGGTAGGTCCAGAAAACACTGAAACCAAACATAAACTTTGCAAGGTCATGGATATGGCTATCGTTTACGAATTCCAGGTAGCCCTGTCCCTTTAGAACAATAGTTACCAACGCAATTACCGTAATGGCGCTTACCATCATACCTGCAAATACGTACCATCCAAACAGCGTAGAGAACCAGTGAGGGTCAAAGCTCATAATCCAGTCCCAAGACATCATCGATTCTGTTACGATAAAGAATACCAGGAATCCTGCGGCGAGCTTGAAGTTCTTCTTGAACCAGCTCGTATCGTTGGTTTCATCTAGCTTAAGAGAATACTTTCGTGAGAAATGCCTGTACAAGTTCCACCCGATAAGATAAATAGCTGCGCGAATCAAGAAAAATGGACCATTTAAGTAACCGCTCTTTCCTGCTATAATAGAGTCGAAATGCTCACTATCAGGGTCTACCAATTCAGGGTCCATCCAATGGAAAATATGGTTTACATGAAAGACCGACAATAACAGGAGCACAAACATTACGATAGACCCTATGGGTAGGTAAGCGGTAATTCCTTCCATTACCCTGAAGAGGACGGGAGACCATCCTGCCTGGGCGGCGTATTGGATGGCATAGAAGGCGAGGGTTCCAAGTGAAATCATAAACACGAAAAAAGCAGCAATATATACAGCAGACCAGGGTCGGTTCTGCATCTGGTGCAGTACGTGCTCATAGTGCGCGTCGCTATCGTGAGCCTCTTCGGCGTGGGCTTCGGTCGCGTGCTCGCCGGCAACGGTGGCATGTGCTTCAGTCGCGGCACCGTGGTCATCGCCGTGATGATCTGCCATCATTTCCTTGACGTCTTCCGTAGAGGAAGGGGCAGTAATAAAGCCTGCGATTACACCAAGGGCGCCAACCACCATAAAGATTATGGCGAACAATTTTAATTTATTGGGTAACGTGTACATATCTTAAACGATTCTCAATTTTAAGTTTAGTTGTCTTCTTCGTTGGTTTCATCTAGATCTTCTTCCAACATAATGGCGCTGTCGTCCTTCACCTCTTGCACAGTTAGATCGGGGAGCGTATCTCCTTGCTGACCTTGTGGTGTAAGTTTTGGCTCTCCAAGCAATTCTGCCTTCAGGTTCATGACGTGCATGGCTATTTGCCAGCGCTCTTCCTCGTTGGTTTGAGCGGCATAGGAGCCCATGGCGTTTAGACCGTACATTTGAACATGGTATATGCCACCGGGCGTAATTGTTCTTCCCGGATCTGCATAACTGGGAATTCCGAGGAACTTTTCGCGCTGCACCAAGATACCCTGGCCATCACCCGTGGCGCCGTGGCACACCGCACAGTAAATCCCGTACAGTTGCTGTCCCTCGGCAAGGTTTTCTTCGGTAACTTCCAATGGGTTTTGTAGCTCGGCCTTCGCCAGGTTTAAGCCATCGGTAGAATCTTCGTAATCGTAAGGCTTCCATCCTCGCGGTATGGTCCCTTCTGCCGGAAGTTTGGCCTCTTGCTCGTTTTTGAAGATATCGTATTCTCCATAGGTTTCGTATCCTACCGGCTCATACATATCTGGCATAAACAGGTAGTTTGGCTTGTTGTCATCGGCACAGGAAAATAAGCTGGCCGCCACAATCAATAGAATTGCAATGTTGATACTATTCTTCATGTTAATGATCTTCATCGTTTTCAACAAGTTTTATCTCGATAGCGCCCGTATTCTTCAAAAATTCGGTAACGGTATCGTTATCTTTATTGCCACCGTCTATGGCCATTAGAAAAAGGTCATCGGTAGTGCGTACATCCGGGTTTTCGGCTTTTTTGAAAGGCCACAATTTACTTCGCATGTAAAAGGTAATCACCATAAGGTGGGCCGCGAAAAATACGGTTAGCTCGAACATAATGGGGACGAAGGCCGGCATATTTTCAATATAGCTGAAACTTGGCTTCCCACCAATATCTTGCGGCCAATCCTCGATCATGATGAAATTCATCATTAGCACCGATACGGTAAGGCCCACTAAGCCGTACATAAAAGAGGTTATGGCGATACGCGTGTAGGGAAGGCCCATCGCCTTGTCTAGCCCGTGTACCGGAAAAGGGGTGTAGACCTCTTCGATATGGTAATGCTCTGCCCGCACATCCTTAACGGCCTGCATTAGGATGTCGTCATCGTTATAAATAGCGTGAAATGTCTTCGTTGCCATTAGGTTACTTGTTTTTAAGTTGTTGCGCCTGTCCAGCCCAATCGTCGCGTTCTGCCCTTCCGGTGAATTCGTCGATTAGGGTATCCAATAGGCTGTATTCTTTTTGGGTCATTCGGCTTACCTGGTCAAAGGTGTAGATGCCCAACTGGTGCAGTTTTTGCTCTATAACAGGGCCTACGCCACTAATTTTCTTGAGGTCATCCTGTTCTTGGGTTTCCGGATTGAAGGTGCCAATGGCGGCCAGCAATTCGTTCACCATCTCCTGTTCCGGTTTGGTGGTGGCAATGGCATCGGCGTTTACCGTATCGGGCGTTTCGGCACGATATAACTTCGGATCGGCGCTAAGGGTTCCGGGCTGGTAGGTTACCGAATCGTAATGCTTAACGTCATCGCCGTGGGTAGCCCTTAAGGTTTTGTACTTGCTTCCGGATGATTTCAGAATAGATTTTCCCTCGGCCTGTGCAATTACAGGGAACGTTCTTGCATATAGAAGGAAAAGTACAAAGAAAAACCCTATGGTACCGATGAAGATTCCTATATCTACGAAAGTAGGCTGGAACATGGTCCAGGACGATGGTAGGTAATCGCGGTGAAGCGAGGTTACGATAATTACGAAACGCTCGAACCACATTCCTATGTTTACTACAATCGATATAAAAAACGAGAACATAATACTTGTGCGCAGTTTCTTGAACCACATAAACTGTGGAGAGAACACGTTGCACGTCATCATTGCCCAATAGGCCCACCAATAAGGTCCGGTGGCCCGGTTAAGGAAAGCATACTGCTCGTACTCCACGCCAGAGTACCATGCAATGAAAAGCTCGGTAATATAGGCTACACCCACGATAGAACCCGTAATCATGATTACGATGTTCATCAGTTCGATATGTTGTATTGTAATATAATCTTCTAGGTTAGACACTTTCCGCATAATGATGAGAAGTGTATTTACCATCGCAAATCCTGAGAAAATTGCTCCTGCCACGAAATAAGGTGGGAAGATGGTGGTGTGCCATCCGGGAATTACCGACGTGGCAAAGTCAAAAGATACGATAGTGTGTACCGAGAGTACGAGTGGCGTAGCCAAACCGGCCAATACCAACGACACTTCCTCGAAACGCTGCCAATCTTTGGCGCGACCACTCCATCCAAATGATAGGATGCCGTATATTTTTTTGGTGAAGGGAGTAATTGCCCTGTCGCGAATCATCGCAAAATCGGGTAACAAGCCCGTCCACCAGAACACCAACGAAACCGAAAGATAGGTCGAAATAGCGAATACATCCCATAATAATGGTGAGTTGAAGTTTACCCAAAGCGAACCGAATTGGTTCGGGATTGGTAATACCCAATAGGCCAACCAAGGGCGACCCATGTGGATAATTGGAAACAGACCCGCCTGTATGACCGAGAAGATGGTCATCGCCTCGGCAGAGCGGTTAATGGCCATTCTCCATTTTTGGCGGAACAATAACAGTACTGCTGAGATAAGGGTCCCGGCGTGGCCAATACCTACCCACCAAACGAAGTTGGTGATATCCCAGGCCCAGTTTACAGTTCGGTTAAGACCCCATACCCCAATACCGGTAGAGACCGTGTAGATAATACAACCCAGGCCCCACAAAAAAGCGATAAGGGCGATAGTGAAGACTATCCACCAAGATTTATTGGCTTTTCCTTCCACAGGAGCGGCCACATCCACGGTTACGTCGTGGTAGTTTTTGTCTCCTATAACTAAGGGTTTTCTAATAGGTGCTTCGTAATGCGACGCCATATCTTATGATGCTATTTCTCAGTTAGTTTATGCTTCGTTTGTATTTCTTACCTTGGTTTGGTAGAACACGTTCGGTTCGGTGCCTACCGCCTGCAGTAAGTGATACATTCTGTCGTTTTGTTTCAATTCGTATATCTCGCTGTCCTTGTCGTTGATGTCGCCAAAAACAATTGCGCCGGTATTACAGGCCGAAGAACAAGCGGTTTGGAATTCCTTATCGGTAACCGGTCGACCTGCGCGTTTGGCATCTAGAATGGCCAGTTGTGTTTTCTGGATACACATAGAACATTTCTCCATTACACCGCGTGAGCGAACCACTACGTCTGGATTCAATACCATACGGCCAAGATCGTTGTTCATATGGTAATCGAATTCGTCGTTTTCGGCATAGAGGAACCAGTTAAAGCGACGCACCTTGTACGGACAGTTGTTCGCACAGTAACGCGTACCCACACAACGGTTATAGGCCATTTGATTTTGTCCTTGTCTTCCGTGCGAGGTTGCCGCAACCGGGCAGACCGTCTCGCATGGTGCGTGGTTACAGTGCTGGCACATTACGGGTTGGAACGCCACCTGCGGATTGGCTGCAGCGTTTTCCATTTCACCGTATTCGGAAAGTGAACTTCCAAGGCCGGCAATATTTTCCTTCTTCTCCTTGTCGCTAACGAAGGTCTCTTCGCTCGAGAAGTATCTGTCAATACGCAGCCAGTGCATATCGCGGCTCTTTCTCATTTCATCCTTACCAACAACGGGAACGTTGTTCTCGGCGTGGCAGGCAATAACACAGGCACCACATCCGGTACAGGCGTTGAGGTCGATAGACATATTGAAATGGTGACCAATAGAGCGATCAAAGTCTTCCCACAAATCGGCATCGGGAGAGGTTACCGGAATTTCCTGGTGGTCTTTTGAAACCTTAGGAATTTCATTCCAGTATTCCTTATCACGCGTATTAAACACCTCTAGGGTGGTTTCGTTGATGATATCGCGTCCCATCATCGTATTGTGAAGCTGGATACAGGCAAATTCATGCGTTCCGGCAGCTTTTTCGATGGTCACGTTCTGGACATCGGAGAAATTATGATAAAGTGGGAAGGCGTTCACCCCCGTCTGCATTTCTTCCTGAACGGCTTCCGTTTGTCCGTAGCCAAGCGCTAATCCAATAGAACCTTTTGCCTGTCCCGGTTGAATGATCACCGGAACATTTTCAACTACCGTGTTGCCTATTTTGATGTTAATGTAACTTCCGTTAAGAGCGCCGTTGGCAACATTGAAGTTCTCCAGCCCGTACGTCTCTGCATCGGCAGCCGCTACAAGTGCGTAGTTGTCCCAGGACGCCCGGGTAATGGGATCGGGCATTTCCTGAAGCCACGGGTTGTTAAACTGGGTTCCGTCGCCCATAGATGTCTTTGTGTAGAGCGATAACTGTAGCGTCCCTTCCTGAATTGACGAAAGCGCACCGTTACTAGTCGCAGACTCCAAGTTGAACTCGCCTGGTTGCGCAGTGTCTGCTTCCATTGTGACATTCGCGTCGCTTATGAAGAAGCCATCGTGTAACGCCTCGTTCCAAGAACCTCCGTTTAGTATTGAAGTGTTCCAGGTATTCTTTATGTAGTCATAGTAATTTTGCGTGTTGCCCGTCCACTTCAGCAGGCTGTCCTGAAACTGGCGCGTGTTGAAAAGTGGTCTGATAGTAGGCTGCATTAGGCTAAAGGTACCTTTCTTCATTTGCAGGTCGCCCCAGCTCTCTAGGTAATGTGGCGTAGCGGCAATCATCTGGGCCATAGACGCGGTGGCATTCTTTTTCATAGAAAAAGCCACGCTAAGCGGAAGCTTTGCATATGCTTCCTTAAATTCATCATGTTTTGGAAAGGCATACACTGGGTCAACACCTACGGTTATAAGACCTTTGATGCTTCCCGAAATAACGCCGTCCATTACCCGTACTGCTTCTCTGGCATTTCCCTGACGTGTTAACACGGGCTTGGTGGTGTCCATTACCGGGCTCCCTTCGTTAAATTCAAGCGCTATGGTCTGCGCCTCTACGCTAGGTAGGCCGGTAATTAAAATTCCTTTGTTCCCTGCCTTGGACAGTTGTCGTTTTGCATCCGTTATAGCTTTAACCACATTTTCCGGTAGACCAGAGGTGCTGCCGCCCGCAAAGGCACGCATTACCAGCAACTGCTGTGCTGGGGTTACGGGTACGCGAACATCAGATGCCGCGCCCGAAAGTGTCATATTCGACTCGAATTGAACGTGCTTTGACATTCTCCCGTTCTTCGGAATTCGTCCCTTAACATAGCCGGCATCGTAGCCGCCGCTCTGCCAGTCACCTAGGAAATCGGCGCCGACCGAAACAATAACGTCTGCCTTTTCGAAATCGTAATCGGCAAAACCGCGTACCCCGTATTTAGCTTGGAAGGCATCAAGCGCTTCCGAAGAAGATACTGTATCGTAAACCACGTGGCGTACATTTGGGTACTTAGCGGTAAAATCTTTTATTAGCTGTGAAGTTGAGGGGCTCGCGAAAGTTTGGGTTAACAGGACGATATCCTGTCCCGCCATCTCGTTCATACGCTGGGCCATTGCAGCATCAAATTCGTCCCAACTTACATCGCTGTCTCCAACGATTGGGCCTGTTAGGCGATTTTTGTCATAAAGCGATAGTACCGAAGCCTGAATGCGCGCATTAACGCTGCTGTTGCTTTTGGCCAAGTCGTTTCGCTCGATCTTGATGGGGCGTCCCTCTCTCGTCTTTACCAAGACATTGGCAAAGTCGAAACCATCGGCCATAGTTGTAGCGTAGTAATTGGCTACCCCCGGCACGATCTCATCGGGCCTAACGATGTAAGGAATGGATTTTATAACGGGTCCTTCGCATGCTGCCAACGAGGCGGCCGCGGTAGAGAAACCAACAAATTTTAAGAAATCACGACGTGTTGTAGAAGAAGTCTCCAGGGTCTTTTTGTTGCCCAAAAACTCATCGGTAGGAATTTCCTCTACAAATTCATTCTGTTTCAGTGTCTCTACGATCGAGCTGTTTTCGTTCAGCTCTTCAACACTTTTCCAGTATTTCTTGTTTGATGCCATATTGCTATCTGAAAAATTATTCATTCAATGTATTAGTAGTGACACTTACCGCATTCTAAGCCGCCCATCTGTGCTGCTGTCACCTTATCCACACCATATTTCTTGGCTAACTGTTCGTGGATGTTTTTGTAATATTCGTTCTCTTCCATCCTTACGTTGGTCTCGCGGTGGCAATTGATACACCAGCCCATGGTAAGTGGCGAATACTGGTACATAATTTCCATTTCCTCTACTGGACCGTGACAGGTTTGACAGGCAATACCGCCCACCGATACGTGCTGGGAGTGGTTGAAGTATGCGAAATCGGGTAGGTTGTGTATGCGTACCCATTTTACTGGTTTCTCTTCCCCGGTGTACGATTGTGTAGTTTCATCCCACCCAACGGCGGCGTACAGTTTTTGGATTTCCGCATCGTAAAACTCCTTGGTGTAGCCGTTTTCCACATCTACCTCTCCGTTGTATTCGGCGATGTTCTTGTGGCAGTTCATACATACTTGTAATGATGGAATACCGGAGTGCTTGCTCTTGCGTGCGGAGCTATGGCAGAAGTTACAATCTATCTGATTGGCTCCAGCGTGAATTTTGTGTGAGTAGTGAAT
>NZQO01000098.1 GCA_002693605.1 Flavobacteriaceae bacterium | reverse complement strand
TTGACGGGCAGAGCTTTACTGAAACGGCCTTTTTCGACACCTACCCAAGCAACAACAATGCGAGTACCTCTGGAGCCTGGAACGTATACCCTTATTTTACGAGCGGAAACATCGTAATAAGTGATATTAGCCGGGGTCTCTTCATCGTTAAGTCGAATGCGCCCGATAGCGAGAACCCCGTGGCAGTGTGCAAGGATATTACAGTGCCCCTGGGCAGTGATGGTACCTTGATTTTAAGCGCAAATATGATAGATGACGGATCTTCGGACAATAGCGGATTTGCCGCCTTGTCTGTCTCGCCAAATTCCTTTTCCTGTAACGACCTAGGCAACAGAACCGTTACCCTTACCGTTACCGATCCTTCCGGAAATACCGATACATGTACCGCAACAGTCACCATTGTAGACACTATCGCACCTAGCGTTACCTGCCCAGCCGATACTACAGCTGACTATGACAATGGCCAAGCCTTCTACACCGTGCCCGATTATGTGGCCGAAGGATTGCTAACCGTGGCAGACAACTGTACCGCCAACCCAACGGTGGTCCAAAATCCTGCACCGGGAACCCAGCTCTCGCAAGGCACCTATACGGTAGAGTTTGACATTACCGACAGCTCAGGCAATGATGCCGAATGTACTTTCGAGCTCACTGTTGTAGAGGTCCTTTCTACCGGACAACCCACGCTGGAAAACGAACTTGTGCTATATCCAAATCCGTTTGGCAATCAAATTACTATCGAGAGCGGAAACACAATCCTTGAACAGGTTCAAATTATCGACATTCAAGGCAAAACTGTCATCCAAATCGAAAATATCGACGCTACTACGGCACGCGTGGACACAGCTAACCTATCGAACGGAATGTATTTTGTACGCATCAACAACAGCGTAACGAGAAAAATCGTAAAGCAGTAAGCATTTCCATAGGCTGAAATCAGGCACCGTCCTTTTCCTTGATCGGAAAGGGACGGTGCCTTTTTTGGTGCCTCGCTGTGGCGAAATAGCCTCAGGCCTTGTTAATACTACAATACCATACTAACTTTTAACCTTTTACGTTATGGATATGTAGCATAAAACAGTACATTTGAATTTTCGAATAAATTCCCTTAAAAATGATTAGAACTTTACTTGCAATCGTGCTTACCGGCACCACTTTTTTTACCCATGCGCAAACACCTTGCGATAACGGAACCGCCTCGGGTTTCCCCTGTTTGAATTTTGACCTACAGTCACGATTTACCCCCCAACAATTAAACGCATCCTTTGCGAACGACTCGTGGGGATGGACCGACCCGCAGGATGGGAAGGAATATGCACTGGTTGGGCTCAACAACGGGACCGCGTTTATCGATATTTCAGATCCTGTGAACCCAATTTACCTTGGAAAGTTGCCTACGCACGCCACGGGTTTCGGCGATATTTGGCGCGATGTTAAGGTGTACGATAATCATGCATTTGTGGTAAGTGAAATTTCCGGTCACGGGATGCAGGTGTTCGATTTAACACGGTTACGCAACGTGAGCAACCCGCCCCAGACCTTTTCCGAAGACGCCCATTATGACGAATTCGGGAGTGCCCACAATATCGTTATCAACACCGACACCGGCTATGCCTATGCCGTAGGCACCGGCACCTTTAGCGGCGGCGCCCATTTTATAAACATTCAGAACCCCACGAACCCTATCGCAGCTGGAGGATATGCCTTAGACGGCTATTCACACGACGCCCAGGTGGTAACCTATAATGGCCCAGATTCAGATTATGCCGGGCGTGAAATTTACATTGGAAGTAACCAGACCGAAGTGGTGCTTGTTGACGTTACCGAGAAAAATTCGCCGCAGCCCATCTCGACCATCTCGTACAACAATGTTAGCTATACCCACCAAGGTTGGTTTACGGAAGATCAGCGCTATTTTCTGTTGGGCGATGAAACAGATGAAATTGACTTCGGCTTTAATACCAAGACGATTATTTTCGATTTTTCCGATTTGGACAATCCAGAGTTGCACACCGAATTTTTCGGCCCAACCCCAGCGACCGACCATAATGGCTACGTGGTGGGCGATAAGTATTATTTTGCCAATTACAGTGCCGGTCTGAATGTGCTGGATATTAGCGATATCGCCAATACGAATATTTCGCAATATGGATTTTTCGACACTACGCCATCCTCGAACTCGGCTGGGTTTGACGGTTCCTGGAACGTGTACCCATTTTTCGAAAGCAGGAATATCGTGATTAGTGGAGACGAAGGATTCACCCTTGTGCGCGACGAATCGGAACTGAATGTTGCTACTCTCAGTGCTAATGATTTTGTAGCATATCCTAATCCTGCCACCACTACGCTTACCGTGGCAACAAATAACGAAACATTAAAATCAGTTGAGATTTATTCCATTCTCGGACAAAAAGTTTGGAGCGCCGCCCAACTCGGGGCGACCACGCATACCTATGATATTGCGGCCCTGCAGGCCGGTGTTTATTTGCTGCGTGTAAATAACTCAACCACGAAAAAATTAATTATTAAATAATAGCCCCATTGACAAAGAATATTTTCCTACTACTTGGCAGCGTGTGCATCGCTAGCTTCTTCTTGGCGTGCAACAAGGACGACGATGCCCCCGACACCCCGAAGGAAGAGCCCGGGTTTTTGGGTGAAATTGACTTCGTTAAAAACTATGGTGGAAGCAATCTAGACGATGCCGTAGGTGTGGTCGCCCTCGATGACGGAACGTATGTAGTAGTGGGCAGCACCAAGAGTACCGACGGCGATATTACCGACAAAACCGCTACCGATAGCGACTATTGGGTCTTCAAGGTTGATGCCGATGGCACCTTACTTTGGAGTTACACCTATGGCGGCCCTATGGAGGATGTAGCCTCCAGCATTTCCAAAACACAGGACGGCGGCTTTATAATTAGCGGTTACAGCAGTGGTAACGGCGGCGATGTGTCGGGCAACGAAGGGTTCCAGGATTACTGGATTGTTAAGATTAGCCCATCGGGAACCCTGCAATGGGAGCAAAATTTTGGTTTTTCCGGTACAGACCAAGCTTTGGACGTAATCCAAACCAGCGATGGCGGGTATTTTGCCACCGGCTTTTTCGATGTTACCGCAAGTGGTGGCCTTGGCAATGATAACCGCAATGCCGGCGCGCATGGCGTTGGGGAATTCTGGGGAATTAAAATGGACGCCAACGGCAATAAGGTTTGGCGTCGCTATTTCGGTGGAAGCAATAACGACCGAAGTTATAACGTGCTGGAAGCGGCGGATGGCGGATTTCTGTTAACCGGCTCGGCAGAAAGTGCAGATTTCGATATTACCAATCCCAAGGGAAGCTATGATTTCTGGGTATTGAAGACCGATGCCGACGGAAATTTGCTCTGGGACGCCTCCTTCGGCGGAAGTGAAATAGACAATGGCTACGCCGCCTCGCACACGGCAGACGGCAATTTCATTATGGCCGGAGATACCCGAAGCACCGATTTTGACGTAACCACCAGCCTCGGAAATGCAGATTTGTGGGTGGTGAAGTTCAATGGGCAGGGCAATTTAATTTGGCAGAAATCATTGGGCGGCGATCAGTTTGAATCGGCCCGCAGTGTAGAAGTAATGGAAAACGGAAATTACCTCATTGCGGGGTCTACCCGAAGCGCCAACATTGATATTTCCTCTGGCAACAATGGACAAAATGATATTTGGACCCTAATCATCGATACAAACGGCCAACTGGTTTTTGAGACCACGGTTGGCGGAAGCAACATCGACCTTGGTAACGCGGCTACCCAGACAAACTCGAACGAGCTTATCGTAGTTGGCAATACCGAAAGTGATGACCTTGATATTCCGCAGAACCGAGGTAACAAAGATGCCGTACTCATAAAGATTAAATAAATACATACATTTAACCCAAATCTAATTTTCCCTATGAGAACATTCGCTCTCCTTGCACTGGCAGCCCTTACCCTCGTTAGCTGTAAAGATGTAGACGAGGACATCCCGCTGCGCACGCTCAATTTCACCCAAAATTGGGACGGTGAGCCCTTTTCGCAGGCCGATTTGGCTACCACGGCTTTCGTTAACGAAAATAACGATACCCTCGATATTTCGCGACTTCGCTATCTAATTTCGAAGGTACGGCTTGAAAACAGCAAGGGCACCGTATTCCAATTAGACGATTACCAATTGGTAGATGTTTCCAACGAAAATTCGCTTACTGTAACCCCTTCGGCATATATACCCAACGGCACCTATACCATGACGTTCGTGTACGGTTTCGACCAACAGGACAATATTGACGGCGCCTATCCAGACCTGAATTCGGTTGGCTGGAGCTGGCCCGATATGCTGGGTGGCGGATATCACTTTATGCAAATGGATGGTACTTACGACCTTGATGCAGCAATTCCGAAACCGTATAATTTCCATAATGGTACTGCCAGGGTATCCAACGGCGTGTTCGAGGCCAACCATATTTCGTTCTCCATTCCGGAGGTGAGGGTTCGTGGCCGCGGCATAATCGAGATACAGATGAACATTGCCGAATGGTTCCGAATGCCCTACACCTGGGTATTGGACGACTACAATACGTCCTTAATGCCCAATTATGAGGCACAGAAGCTAATGAACGAGAACGGCGCATCTGTATTTGCGGTAGTGACCGAATAAATTTTTTATGAAATGCCCCAACTAGTGAAAAGAGCAATAGTATTCATTGCGGCCTTGGCCATCGTCGCCTGTACCAAAGATAGTACCGACGAGCCCGGTGCCGATGATGCGTATACTGCCACCCCGTTACCACTAAAGGCACCTGCGCTATTTGGGCAACTCCTGCCCGTACCTACTATTCCGGCCGATAACCCGCAAACGGTTGAGGGCGTTGCGCTGGGCAAGAAACTGTTTTTTGATCCCATTTTAAGCGCAGATAACACCTTGGCATGTGCAGATTGCCATAAGCCTGCCAATGCATTTACCGATTCGCGCCAATTCAGCATTGGTATTACCGGCAGTCCGGGTTTCCGAAACTCGATGCCGCTCTATAATTTCGCATGGAACAGTTCCCAGAAATTCAATTGGGACGGGAGTGCGACTTCCCTCGAGAAACAAGCATTCGAGCCGCTCCGGAATCCCGTCGAGATGAACAATACATGGCCGAATGCGGTAGCTAGCCTGCAAGACGATGGCGAATATCCCATCCTTTTCGAGGCTGCCTTTGGAACACAGACGATAGACTCGGTAAAGGTCACCAAGGCCATTGCCCAGTTTTTAAGAACCCTCGTTTCAGGCAACTCAAAATTTGACCGGCACCTGTTGGGCTTGGAAACATTAACAGAATCGGAACAAAATGGTTTCGAAATATTCATGGACGAATCGCGTGGCGATTGTTTCCATTGCCACGGCGACCGGAACAACCCCCTATGGACAGACAACAGTTTCCATAACAATGGTCTGGACAGCGAATTTGCCGACCCCGGGCTGGGGGGCGTTACGGGCGATCCACAACAAATGGGCCTGTTTAAGTCACCATCATTGCGAAATCTCGCCTATACCGCGCCCTATATGCACGATGGCCGATTCCAGACGCTGGAAGAGGTGATTGACCATTATAGCGAAGGGCTGGTATACTCGCCCACCATCGACCCGCTCATGAAGACGGTCGCCGAAGGTGGCGTACAACTCTCTGTACAGGAGAAGGCAGACCTAAAGGCCTTCCTACTCACCCTGTCTGATCCCGAATTTATTTCCAATCCCGATTTTCAGCAATAGCCCTAACATTTCTTACAGACGGCAGCTTGAATTAAGGCGGTTTTTTTCGTAATATTTCAGAAATGTTAAGTATTGCCTAAAACTATTCGGCAATAAGTTTAATTGCTATTTCCGCTATGGTTTAGAGCGCCAATTACCGTATATTTGCACCTAATTTAGAATTAATCTATTTTAAGGATGATCAAGGTAAGCGATACTGCAAAATCGAAGTTATCACAGCTCATGGCCGAGGAAGGCTATAGCGTGGATACCGACTTTGTGCGCGTGGGTGTGAAGAGCGGAGGATGTTCGGGACTTTCCTACGAATTGAAATTTGACAAGGCGCTGGGCGACAACGACAAGCTGTTTGAGGACAAGGAGGTGAAAATAGCCATTGACAAAAAGAGCTTTCTCTACCTCGTGGGCACGACACTGGAATACAGTGGTGGCCTCAACGGAAAGGGCTTTGTTTTTAACAACCCGAATGCCAACCGAACGTGTGGATGCGGTGAAAGCTTTTCACTGTAAAAATTGCTGAAATAAGATATGGGAAAATTCACTGAAGACGATTTAAAGAAAGAACTCGAGACCAAGGAGTATGAGTACGGATTCTATACCGATATAGAATCTGAGACCTTCCCCGTGGGCTTGAACGAAGATATTGTAAGGGCCATTTCCAGTAAGAAGGAAGAACCCGAATGGATGACCGAGTGGCGCCTCGAGTCGTTTAGGTACTGGAAGAAAATGATCGAGCCCGAATGGGCAAACGTTCGGTACAAGAAGCCCGACTTCCAGAATATTTCATACTATAGCGCCCCAAACAAAAAACCGAAATACGACAGTATTGATGAGGTAGACCCAGAATTGCTGGAAACCTTCAGCAAATTGGGAATCTCTCTCGAAGAGCAGAAAAAGATCGCCGGCGTGGCGGTAGATATCGTGATGGACTCCGTCTCGGTGGCTACCACCTTCAAGGATACCCTTGCCAAAAAGGGAATTATATTCTGTTCCATTTCGGAGGCAATCAAGAAGCACCCCGAACTGGTGAAGAAGTACATCGGCTCTGTGGTCCCGCAGAAAGATAATTTTTATGCGGCCCTAAACAGTGCCGTCTTCAGCGACGGTTCGTTCTGTTATATTCCAAAGGGCGTACGGTGCCCTATGGAACTTTCTACCTATTTCCGCATAAACCAGGCCGGTACGGGCCAATTTGAGCGTACGCTGGTTATTGCCGACGAGGATAGCTATGTAAGCTACCTGGAAGGATGTACGGCACCTATGCGCGACGAAAACCAATTGCACGCTGCCGTGGTAGAGCTCGTAGCCCTCGATGGCGCAGAGATAAAATACTCGACGGTACAAAACTGGTTTCCGGGAGGCAAGGACGGTAAGGGCGGCGTCTTCAACTTCGTTACAAAACGCGGAATATGTGAGAAGAACGCCAAGATTTCCTGGACACAGGTAGAAACCGGAAGCGCAGTAACCTGGAAATATCCTAGTTGCATACTGAAGGGCGACAATTCCATTGGAGAGTTCTACTCCATTGCCGTGACCAACAATTACCAACAGGCCGATACGGGTACCAAGATGATCCACCTTGGCAAGAACACCAAGAGTACCATCATTTCAAAGGGTATCTCTGCCGGAAAATCGCAGAACAGTTACCGCGGCTTGGTACAGATTAGCCCACGCGCCGAAAATGCCCGGAATTTCAGTCAGTGCGACTCCCTGCTAATGGGGAACGAATGTGGGGCACATACCTTTCCGTACATCGAGGCGAAAAACAAAACCGCCAAGGTAGAGCACGAAGCCACCACGAGTAAGATTGGCGAAGACCAGATATTTTATTGCAATCAGCGCGGTATCGATACCGAAAAGGCCATTGCCCTTATCGTAAACGGCTTTAG
>NZQO01000097.1 GCA_002693605.1 Flavobacteriaceae bacterium | reverse complement strand
TTATAAAATTAACTTGGTAGATAACGTAAACCTATTCACCGAGGTAAAATACGTAATCGTCGATACGGGCTACCTACACGCACGCCTGGGCTTGCAATTCGATTTTTAAGAATTTAAGTTGATACCATAGCGGGGCCAAAAGGTTCCGCTTTTTTATTTAATATCTCTACAACTATGAAACTAATAATCATTAATGGCCCAAACCTGAACCTATTGGGCAAGCGCGAAAACGATATCTACGGAGATGAGACGTTCAATGATTTTTTTGAGCGGTTGCAGAAGAAGTATCCGAAGGTTAAATTAGCTCAATTCCAATCGAATATTGAGGGCGAACTGATTGACAAGATTCAGGAAACAGGATATGAGTATGATGGAATTATCCTAAACGCGGCGGCTTATACACACACTTCGGTAGGGATTGGAGATGCTGTTAAGGCAGTTACCGCCCCTGTCGTGGAAGTGCATATTTCAAATACATTCTCTCGAGAGACCTTTCGCCACGTTTCCTATATCTCGCCAAATGCGCGCGGCATTATCTTAGGGTTTGGTTTGCAGAGTTATGAACTAGCGCTCCAAAGTTTCATTATGGATAGGTAAGGTTCAATTTTATAAGCTTCATCGAAAAAATTATCTTCATTAAAAAAGCGCCCCATCCAGATGGGGCGCTTTTTTTTATTCTAACTGAATTACTTTATAGATGAATTACCTCATCGTACGCCGCTGCGGTGGCCTCCATTACAGCTTCGCTCATAGTAGGGTGTGGGTGTATCGCCTTTAATACTTCGTGGCCCGTAGTTTCGAGTTTTCTCCCTAAAACTGCCTCCGCAATCATATCGGTAACGCCCGCTCCAATCATATGGCAGCCCAGCCATTCGCCGTATTTAGCGTCGTAAATTACCTTTACGAAACCTTCCTTGTTCCCTGATGCACTTGCCTTACCGCTAGCCGAGAACGGAAATTTACCAATCTTCAGCTCGTATCCGGCCTCCCGCGCTTGCTTTTCGGTCATCCCAACGCTCGCTATTTCGGGAGACGCATACGTACATCCGGGAATATTTCCATAATCGATAGGTTCAACGTTCATACCTGCAATTTTCTCGACACAGGTAATGCCCTCGGCCGAAGCAACGTGGGCTAAGGCCTGTCCGGGTACCGCATCGCCAATCGCGTAGTACCCTGGAATGTTGGTCTGGTACCAATCATTCACCATAATTTTACCCTTATCTGTCGCAATGCCAACATCTTCTAAGCCAATATTCTCGATATTGGCCGCAATACCCACGGCAGATAGTACTATGTCTGCCTCGATAATCTCTTCGCCCTTTTTGGTTTTAACCGTAGCTTTTACGCCATTGCCTGAAGTATCAACCTTTTCTACGGAAGAATTGGTCATGACCGTAATCCCGGCCTTCTTGAATGATTTTTCAAATTGCTTGGAAACTTCCTCGTCTTCCAGCGGCACAAGGTTAGGAAGGAATTCTACGATGGTCACCTCGGTACCCATAGCGTTATAAAAATGGGCAAATTCTACGCCTATGGCGCCACTGCCCACTACTATCATTTTCTTGGGTTGCTTGTCTAGGGTCATTGCCTCACGATAGCCGATTACCTTCTTTCCGTCTTGTTTCAGGTTTGGTAATTCGCGAGATCGAGCACCCGTTGCAATAATGATATGGTCTGCGGAATATTCCTTTCCGTCTACGTCCACTTTCTTGCCAGGCTTAACCTTTCCGAAGCCTTCAATCACATCGATTTTATTTTTCTTCATGAGAAATTGGACTCCCTTGCTCATCCCGTCTGCCACATTGCGGCTGCGCTGAATAACCTTGCCAAAATCTTTATCGGCGCCCTTTACGGTCAGGCCATAATCTTCGGCATGGTTAAGGTATTCAAATACCTGTGCGCTCTTCAATAGCGCCTTGGTAGGTATACACCCCCAGTTTAGGCAGACACCGCCCAGGTTCTCCTTTTCAACCACAGCCGTCTTTAATCCTAGCTGCGAAGCGCGAATTGCGGTAACGTAACCTCCGGGACCGCTTCCTAATACAATAACATCGTATTTACTCATTATATCAATTTAAGTCGTTATTTTCTCGCAACGAATTTACGAAATGTATGGCATAAGCACCAATAGTTAGGCGGCAAATCCCCTAAAAAAGAAAATCCAACCCGGGATAAGGGTTGGATAGGTTTTATAATAATTTGCGTTAACCGTTATTCTTCCTCAAAATCGACAGATAGCGAATTGACACAATACCGTTGTCCCGTTTGGGTAGGACCATCGTTAAACACGTGGCCCAAATGGCTACCGCAATTGGCACAGAGTATTTCGGTGCGAATCATCCCAAAGGTAGTGTCCCTCACATATTCAATGGCGCCCTCCTTAGCTTCATCGAATGAAGGCCAACCGCAACCGCTCTCAAACTTGCTGTTGCTCTCGAACAACGCTTCGCCACAGGCGCCGCAGGCATATGTGCCGCTCTCAAAATGTAGGTTGTACGTGCCCGAATGCGGCCGCTCCGTACCCTTTTCGCGCAAAATTCGATAGCGTTCTTCGCCAAGCTCCTCGCGCCATTCGGCCTCTGTTTTCTGAACTGGATATTTACTGATCATGGGTTTAATTCTTTACGGGTTGTGGTAAAGCAGCTCCCTTCGGAATAAAATCCAGGGCCGCACCGTTGATACAGTGCCGTAACCCCGTGGTTTCATCTGGCCCATCGTTGAACACGTGCCCCAGGTGGCCTCCGCAGGTGGCACAATGCTCTTCGGTGCGGGTGTAGCCCAATTTATTGTCTGTCGAAAAAGCTACATTGCCCTCTATCTCACGATCGAAACTTGGCCATCCTGTTCCGCTATCGAATTTATGCTCGCTCTCGAAGACAGGCGTTTGGCATCCTGCGCAGACATAGGTGCCGGGCTTGTAAGTTTTGTTCAACGGACTAGAAAAAGCCGGTTCCGTGCCTTCGTTGCGAAGTACGTAAAATTCCTGCTCGGTAAGCTGGGCCTTCCATTCAGACTCAGTTTTGCTTACCGGAAATTTTGCCGGCTCCTTTTTTTGATCCTGTGCCTTAGAATTACAGCCTATTAGAAGGAGCGATATTAAAAGAAAACTAATTTGTTTCATATAATTTTAATTTGTGGGTTTTTCAAAATTGACGATTTCCATTTGGCTACTCTCAAGAATTTCCTGCATTGTGAGGTTCGCATCTGCAAACTCGGCCGGAACAATCGCTACCCTGAAGGTTTGGTCGTTATAAAATTCAGTATCTAACGTCGTAAGGTCAAAATTCCCTTCTATAATAAACTGTATATCCACGAAAGTATTTGTGAAAATGTATTGGAAAATATCGCCGGTACCATCCTGGTAAAAGATATTTTGGGGCAATTGGCTCCAAACATCCGCCACCTGACCGCCGCCAATATCATCCTGGCCTTCCAATCTATAAACGAGAACCACGTCGCTTTCAAAAACTTCTACATTGCTAGGAAATGTCAAGAAATCGGTAGTATAGGTATTGTTCTGGGGGTCGTACTGGAAATCGACGGTATATTCAAAGACTTGTCCTAGGATATTGATCCCGGGTTCGCCCGGAGGGCCTTGATCGCCTTCACAAGCGGTGAAGAACAAGGCTGAAATCATTGCCAATACTAATGTTATCTGTCTCATAATTGAAATGTTTTAGGGTTCGTAAAACTACCTGCTCAAAAGCCGTTCCAGTTTTTAAAGAAATTTTAATAAAAAACTATTTTAATATATCTAAATTTAAAAAACCAAAGACCAACACTATGAAATTTAAGAAAACTTTATCGCTGCTCTGCGTTGCGGCACTCTTAATAGCCTGTAATACAAATCCATTTACCGGAAAGAAAACGCTCGCCCTCGTTCCCAACTCGCAAATACTGCCCATGGCCTACCAGCAGTACAATCAGTTTCTTTCTGAAAGTAAGGTAGTTTCTGGAACACAGGAAGCACAGATGGTAAAAAACGTTGGACAAAAAATCTCTGCAGCAGCGGCCCGGTACCTAAATGCGAACGGCTACACGGGTTACCTCAACGACTATCGGTGGGAATATAATCTCATTCAAGACGAGACGAAAAACGCTTGGGCTATGCCAGGCGGAAAAATAGCCTTTTACACAGGCATCATGCCTATTGCGAAGAATGAAGCGGGAGTAGCCGCCATAATGGGTCATGAAGTAGCGCATGCACTGGCCAATCATGGTCAGCAACGAATGAGCGCCGCCCAGTTACAGCAACTAGGTGCGGTAGCGGGCAACGTGGCCCTAGGAAGTGATCCTAAAAATCAGCAAATTTTTAACCAGGCCTACGGTATCACATCGCAAGTAGGGGTTATGCTACCATTTAACAGGAGTAACGAAACCGAGGCAGATAGAATTGGCCTAACACTAATGGCCATTGCAGGATACGATCCATTGGCGGCGGCAAGCCTATGGGAACGAATGAAACAGACGGGCGGTGGCGCACCTCCAGAGTTCTTGAGCACCCACCCTTCTAGCGATACGCGTATTAGGAACATTCGCGCTTGGGCCGATGAGGCAAAGATGGAAGCGAGAAAATATGGCGTTACCAATTTTCAGGGGTAGGGATTAAGAAATATTAATTGATTACTTTAGAAGCTGCTTTTACGGGCAGCTTTTTTTTTGAGACATATGAGGAAACAACTTCCGAAGGGAAATAGAAAATTACTACACGCCTGGGCTTTCTACGATTGGGCCAATTCAGTTTACAGCTTGGTTATAGCCTCGGCAGTCTTTCCCATTTTCTATGGCGCCCTAACCTTGATAAAGGATGAAAACGGTAAAATTCTAGATGATACGGTTGTCTTTTTGGGTATCGATTTCAACAACGATACGCTAATAAGCTACGTAACGGCGGCAGCGTTCCTTGTAGTTTCAATAATAAGTCCGCTGCTTAGCGGAATTGCCGATTACGTGGGAAATAAGAAGATATTCCTTAAATTCTTCTGCTATCTGGGCGCGCTCTCCTGCATAGGGCTTTTTTGGTTTTCCATAGAATACCTCTGGTTTGGCCTACTGTGCTATTTCTTGGCCCTTATCGGCTTTTGGGCGAGTCTGGTGTTCTATAACTCCTATTTACCGGATATAGCATATCCAGATCAGCAAGACAAGGTGAGCGCGAAGGGCTACTCGCTTGGCTACGTGGGTAGTGTCATTCTTCTAGTGCTCTGTCTCGCTATGATCTTGATGCACGATACCTTCGGATTTGATGACGAAGGCCTTCCTACTCGGCTCTCCTTCGTGCTTACCGGCGTGTGGTGGATTGGTTTCAGTCAGTACACTTATTATTATCTTCCGAAGGGAAATAAAAACCAAAAATTTACGAGCCGAGTGCTGTTCAACGGGTTCCGCGAATTGCGGGGCATTTGGAGAAGCTTGAAGCACAATATTGCTCTGAAGCGCTATTTGGCTGCATTCTTCGTATACAGTATGGCTGTACAGACCATTATGCTGGTGGCAACTTACTTTGGGATTGAAGAGTTGGATTGGGGCACTACAGATGCCACAACGGGACTAATAGTAAGTATTCTGCTAATACAGTTAGTGGCGGTATTGGGCGCGTATCTTACCTCGCGGGCGTCTGCCAAATTTGGAAACATTGCCGTACTAATTGTACTTAATTGTATCTGGATTGCGATTTGTGCGTATGCATACACCATAACTTCGCCCCAACAATTTTACGTTACGGCTGCATTTGTAGGTCTTATAATGGGGGGCATACAGTCGCTATCGCGTTCAACCTATTCTAAGCTCATTCCGGAAAATGCCGTTGATACCGCTTCGTACTTTAGTTTTTATGATGTTTCCGAAAAAATAGGAATTGTAATCGGAATGTTCAGCTACGGGTATGTTGCCCAGGCTACCGGCAGTATTCGCTACGCCATATTGTTCTTTATCGTATTCTTTGTGGTAGGGTTGATTTTGTTGTTTCGAGTGCCCCGCACGGGAGCTATTTCAAAAGAAAGTGCCTAGACGGCGTTGCAACGCTCCAGGCACCTTCCCACTGTGATTGATGAATGGACGAATTTCCGTTTACATAGATTTAATACTTCCGCTACCCAGCACCTTCGTGTCGTGCTGCGTCGGGTTTCCGCCATAGCGAATATCTCCCGAACCGTTTACACGTGCCTTCAGACTACCCTTGGCATATACCGAAGCATCTCCCGAACCGGAAATATATGCCTGCGCAGATTCCGAATGGAGGTTAGCCCCCTTAAAATTGCCCGATCCGCTAAGTTTCAGTTCTAAAGCTGTCACCTTGCCGGACAGTTCCATCTCGCCAGAGCCAGTTACCTTCGCATCTACTGTTCGCGCGGCTAATGGCAAGGCTATTTCGCCCGAACCTACAATCGAAGTTTCAAATTGGTCGGCCTTGATTTCGTCGTTCGCAATAATATCTCCCGACCCAGTTAGTGACACCGAGCTTATTTGCTGAAAAGGTACCCGCACCTCTATTTCCTTCCGCGGATTAATCGACACGCCATTCTCAATACGAACGGTAAGTTGGTCGCCCTTGGTTTCCACAACGATATGTTCCTGGATATTTTCCTCGGCCAATACCTGAATATTTCCCTCGGCTCCGCTACTCAGCACCACCTTCATAGAACCTACGACGTTGATCCTGTCGTATTCCGAAACGGAAATTGTTTTCTCGATTAGTTTACCATTGCCCCTAACGCTGGTATTTCGCTGGGCAAGACTTGCTGAAACTGCACCCAAGAGAATGCAAATGGTTAGCGTAGCTAGTTGAATGTTTTTCATAATAGATATTTAGTTTTTGGTGAATGTTACGCCTCCGTAGTTGGAGCTTATGTTTATCATATTTCCCGAATTCTGCTTGCCGTGATAGCCGGCGTAGTATTTATCTGAATTATCCTTGGAAGTCTTGGTAACGGTTACCGCATCTTCGCCCTTTAGATTTGAATAGCTAAGATTAACGATGAAATCGAAGTTATAATCTGGACTGAAACCGAGTTTAATTCCTGTATAATCGCCCCGAATGGTTACATCGTTTGTCTTTCCGGTTAACCGATCAATATGGATGGAACCGTAATCTGTATTCAGGTTGAGCGATTCGTAAACCGTTCCTATGCGATTGGTAACATAATCGCCTCGACCGGTTATGGTATTGGCATTTCCAATGGTTACCTTTCCGTAGTCACAATTATAATTAACTTCCTTTGCCTGGCCAATTTCCGATTGGGTATAATCTGCCGAAATTTCCACGCGCTCGGTCTTCTCCAAGGTATAACCACTGTAGTCGGCGTTTATCTTTCCGCTTTTCATATAACCTATGGTCGATTTATCGGTATAGTCGAAATTGAGCAAGTTATTGTCTGCGAGCAACTCCCCAATACGCAATTGCCCATAATCGCAGCTAATTCGCGCGTTTCCCCTAAGTTTGTTCAGGTTGATCGTGCCGTAATCGTTGCTCAGCACGACCGAGTTTGTGACTGGCATTTTTATGGTATAGTTCACTTCCATAGAAACGTTATTGCTCTTGTTTCCGAACCAGCTCCAGGAATTTCGTTGATTTCCGAAAATGGTCTTGGCCGAAACTTGGCCGGCACTGGCCGAAAATTCGACAGTGATCTCGTCGAGTTTTCGCTGCACCTTATCCTCGTCATTTCCGTTGGTAATAATATTCACCTCAATGACGGTTCGGTTTTCAGACCAGGTTACTATGTCGAGGTTGCCATAGCTGTTATCGACCGTAAGGCTCGCGTTTGCATTTACTGAAAATTCCTTTTTCAGGGTCTTTTGCTTGGTATATTTCCCCGTCTTGGGGGACACATTGCCGAGTACCGCAAGCGGCAATGCTAAAAATACGATAAGTGTTTTAGATAGTAGTTTCATTTCGATAGGCTTTAAGTTCTTTAATTTCATCTAGAGTTTGTATTACTTGCTCGAGCAGCTCGATTCGATTTTGAAAGTTCGAGATCATTGCATACACTACCCGTTTATCATTGCCGCTTTCGGCTAGGTCGATGGTTAGGGACTGGTACTCCTGCTCAAGAGTTGCTATTTGCGCCATTGCATCTTCTACCAACGCCTTGGCTTCGGGACTGTTGTAATTTTTTAACGTGCGCAATTCCTTATTGATGGCCGAAGTGAAGAACGACTGGGTTTTCTCCATCTCTGGAGAGACGCTTGCCAAATCTGCCTTTGCAGGCTCGCTTTTTAATAAAAAAGTAGCAAATAAGGCAATTGCAGCCACAGAGGCCGCCACGGAGAGTGGCTTCCACCAAGTTCGTTTTTCCTGCTGCGATTTTTGACTGTGGAACTTTTCCAAAAATCGCTTTTGATGGCCGGTAGGAGTTTCGTGTATATCAAAACATTCCCTCATATTTTCGAACAGTATGTCAATTTCGTCCTTTTTCATGATGCTTGTGTTAACTGTTTACGTAAACTTTGTTTTGCCCTCGATATGAGTGTGCGACAATTGGCATAGCTAATATTGAGCACTTCGCATAATTCTTCATAATCATAACCTTCAACCAGGTGCAGGGTTAAAATCTGGCTGTAACTTGAATGCAATTGCAACATACAGTCCATTACCTGCGTGGCGCGCTTTGGCACAAATTCGGTCTGTAATTCATCTTCAATAGTTTCTTCGCAATCTTCAGGCAGTAAGGTTTCCGCTAACGGAACGAACCGTTTCGATTTCTTGTGGGCCTCTAGGCTCTTATTGATAACGATACGCTTTAGCCAGGCCCCGAAGGTGGCCGTCCCTTTAAACGAATCCAGTTTTTGGAATGCGGTTAAAAATGCCTCCTGCATAATATCTTCGGCCTCGGCGGTATCCCGTACAATTCGCAAGGCGGTATTGTACATTGCGCCCTGGTACCGGTTGTATACCTCTAGCTGGGCCAGTTGGTTGCCCTTGTTGCAAAGAACGAGAAGTGATTCAATATTTTGGTTGGTTAGCGACACTCAAAAAAGAATTTCTTTATACTAAAGAGGGCAAACGTTTCGGTTTGTTACACTTCTGCCCAAATTTTTTCGGGTTGTGGCATAACAATTGAAATATGATGGGGAACAGAAACCATAAAACTATTGGTTTTCAATGGTTTCTTTATAATTTAAAGTTAAATCAATAATCTTAAACTATTGTGACGCCTATTTTTGGTGACACAATGTCTTATATATATTTATGTCGAGATCTAAATTAACATCCATAGACAGTTTGTCATTGCAGGAAATCCAGGAAGATGCCGAGTTGATTCCCCTAATGTCTGCCGAAGATGAAGACGCGATGGAGCGCGAGGAACTACCGGACATTTTGCCCATTTTGCCCTTGCGTAACACGGTTCTTTTCCCAGGGGTGGTGATTCCCATCACTGCCGGTAGGGATAAGTCTATCAAGCTAATAAACGAAACCAATACAGGCAACAAGACCATTGGGGTGGTATCGCAAAAGGACGAAAACAAGGAAAATCCGGAGTTTGGGGATATCAACACCGTAGGAACCGTTGCCAAGATTTTGAGGGTTCTAAAAATGCCCGATGGCAATACCACAGTGGTGATTCAGGGTAAGAAAAGGTTCGAAGTGGCCGAAGTCATTACCAACGAGCCCTATATGATGGCCACGATCAAGGAAGTTTCCGAAGCGCGGCCCGCCAAGGAAAATGAGGAGTTTAATGCCATCATCGATTCCATTAAGGAAATTGCCCTTGAAATTATCAATAACAGTCCGAATATCCCATCAGAAGCAGCCTTCGCCATCAAGAATATTGAGAGCAACAGCTTCTTGATAAATTTCGTGTCTTCCAATCTGAATATTTCCGTGGCCGAGAAACAGCGTCTTTTGGAGATAAACGATTTGAAGGAGCGCGCCATGGCTACCTTGAAGTTCATGAACATTGAACTTCAGAAGCTTTCATTACGGAACGACATACAGTCGAAAGTTCAGAGCGATATCAACCAGCAACAGCGAGAGTACTTTCTACAGCAGCAAATGAAGACCATTCAGGAAGAACTTGGTGGTAATACTTCAGAAGCTGAAATCGAGGAAATGCGCCAGCGCGCCAAAAAGAAAAAGTGGGACAAGGACGTGCAGAAGCACTTCGAAAAGGAACTCACGAAGTTGCAACGGATGAACCCGCAGGTGGCCGAGTTCAGCATTCAGCGAAATTATCTGGACTTGCTGCTGGAACTTCCGTGGAACAAATACAGCAAGGATAAATTCGACTTAAAGCGCGCAAGGCGCATTCTTGATCGCGATCACTACGGTCTCGATGATGTTAAAAAACGAATAATCGAGTATTTGGCGGTACTGAAACTGCGGAACGATATGAAATCACCCATCCTCTGCCTGTACGGTCCTCCGGGAGTAGGGAAGACTTCCCTCGGGAAATCGGTTGCCGAGGCGCTAGGTAGGGAAT
>NZQO01000096.1 GCA_002693605.1 Flavobacteriaceae bacterium | reverse complement strand
CGGTATTTTTTGAAGCAATAGGGTCATAGCGTTCGCCTTCTTCCAACGTGATGTAGCGGTCTAGGTATTTCGGTTTGAAGAACTCATTTTCCTGAATATAATTTTTCCCTTCATAGCGAATGGTATCGGTTTGCAGGGAATCCTGCCTAAGGTCGTGATTTGGGTGAATGTTAAGTTGGGCTATTTTGTAGGGAATGGTGGCCTCATGTGGTACATCGTTTTTAAGCCGAAGGAAAAGATCGAATTTTTTCCGGTCGTATTGGTTGGTGTCTGCCTCGAAAATGAGGAACCCCGGGTTGAAGTTATAATAGCCTTTTTTCTTTAGTTCGTTGTCGATACGCTCCCGTTCCAGTTTCAATGCTGAAAGGTCGAACCGGATACCCTTTTCCAATTTCGAATTGGCCACAATTGGCGCCATTGCACCATATAATGGCAGCGGAACGGAGTCAAGTTGGTACGTGGCCATGGTGTACGGTTCGGGCACCGTCACGGTATATTGAACGGAAGCAAAATTTTCTTCCTCATAGAATTTTGAAGCAGCTCTACTGTAAAAGAATCCACGATTGGCAAGACGGTTCAGCAAAAGTTCTTCTACTTGATAAGGTTCTACATCACTTTGGTACACCGGCTCCTCACCAAATTGCCTGTATAGCCACCGGTTAATAAAACCCGGGTTTTCCCGGTGGGCCTTGTAATAATAGAACAACCCCGGATAGCCCCCCAAAAATTTGGTATTCGGCTCCGGCCGCAACACACCTTCCAAGACGTTACGCAACTGGGCCTTGTTGGCAATGGTGCTATCGCTTTCTAGCGAAACCGATGCCCCGGTATAAATGCGCTCTTCCGCCGGAATGTACTTACGAATGCTACAGGAACAAACGACCGATAGTATACCGAGCAAAAGTAGAAGATGTATGTTTTTTTTCAGATTCACGGATTATCGCTTTTGTCGGTTCTATTTTTTTTTACTTCAGAAGAACTGTTCTTGCTACCGTCGCTTTCGCATGAAGAGTCCTTTTTATTTGCAGATTGTTGGGTTTCCTCGGTCTCACGGCGCAGTAGGGCGTCCCACAACTCATTGAATTTATTGAATTCCTGGGTAAATATCAATGCAATACCACTTACTATGGTCTGCCCATCTATAACATTTTCGAATTCGCTCTTTCGGAAACCCCGCAACCTAAACTGGCCATTTTCGGTTAGCAAGTACTCGATACTCACATTGCCAATAAGGGGGGTAGCTTCGCCCTCGGGACTCGTGCCCTGCAAATCTACCGCGCTACCTACACTAACAACAAGCCGGTCATCGAAAAGTTTTTTCTGGGCTGCTATGTCCAATTGTGTGCGTTCTTGTGGCGAATCGCCCTGATAATCGGTATAGCTATCTAACCCAAAATCGAGCTCGACTCCCGAATCGCCTAGAAGTTTTTGTGAGAACACGTTCAATTGATCGGACAGGACGTCGTTCAAATTATCGCGGGCAATGGTGGCTACCCCGCCCCTACTGCCGTCGCTTCCGGGTTCGGGATAGAACCTGTTGAGCACCAAAAGAGAGAATACTTGTTTGTTCAACAAGGCCTCCTGCTGATTGAGCTGTTGCACCTGGCCGTATACCTGGCCGCCTATGGCTCCTTGTTCGTCTTCGGGCATGTCTAGGTTGAAAGATATTTCAGGCCGGGTCAACTCGCCATCTACGTTCAAATACACATAAAATGGAAGTACCTGTCTAAAACGGCTTCGGGTAGATGGATCTGCACCCGAAGTTTGTGCTGCCATTAATGGAGAGGCCGATGCCTCGACATCGTAGACTGCCCTAATATCTAATGAAGCATCCAACGGGTCACCGCTCCAGGAAACCTTGCTGCCTTCGGTTAGACGAAATCTTCTACTTACCAGATTATACAGGTTCATTTCATAATGCCCATCAGAAACATTGTACACTCCCGTTAAGTTCATGCGTCCGTTCGGATTCATCGTAAAATTCAAATCGCCTTCTCCCTGTACCAAGAAGTTATCGCCAGTTTGCTCGTCTAAAATTAATTTTACCGAAGCCCCATCGTTAATTTGGATGAGCGCCGAAATATCAAAACCCGTAAATACGGCGGCCTCTTCGGTGTTGCGTGTCAGGATAGCGTCTGGGTTCTCACGGTTCACGAACATGACGACCCCTTCGCGTTCCTCAATATTAACGGTAGCCGAGGGGAGAATGTAAGTAATGTCAGTATCTTCACTTACCGTAAACTGCATATCTATTATGGGTATCTGTAGATCGCCCGTAACCGTGGCGGTGGCATCAAAACTCGCCGTACCGTAAAATAGATCGTTATCTTCCTCGGTCGCGTCCAGTACCGTAAAATCCGTAGCGTTAAGCTGAAGATCGAACGTAGGGTTCAGGAAATCCTCGGTCCCTACGAAACCTGACATCGACAAGGTATTGCCCTCTGCATCGCGTATCGTAAAACCGTCCATCGATATTCCTGCATTATCAATCTCCAATTGCTCATTCACTAACTGGAACGGGGCATTTAATTGCGTGATTTCGAAACCAGCATCGGCAAATCTAAGGGTTCCATCATACTGAGGTTGGGCAACGGTTCCATCTACCGAAAATTCTCCGGAAAAACTCCCCGATCCATTACTTATTGCTCCCATGGAAAAGCCCTCTAATGCTGCCATATCGAACCGATTGATATCGAGATTCAAGTCTAGAAGCGCTTGTTGTTGCTGGGCCTTATAATCGCCGGATATATCTAAATCGACTGCCCCTTCTTTAATTGCCATATCAAAATCGTACCGCGATCCTCCTTGGGGCTCGGCCTGAAGGGTGAGCATCCCAAGGTCCACGTTCATGGCGCCAAGCTCCCTAACCGTAATATTCGCCACGAGGCCGGTGTTACCAAAAGGTTTCTCTATGCGCAGTTGTCCGTTTAAATTCCCAGTAGCCAAGGTATCTTGCGGATTCAAGTAACTCAGGAATTCGCTTAATTCGAAATTTTCAAAATTGATGGCCACGTGCGGTTTGGAAACTGAGGCAATATCGTCTTTGAATACAACCGATTGATTATTTCTCCTGAACAGGAAATTATTAAAATCTAAATTGGTGTTGGTTATAATAACCTCGTTATCGCCGGGCGTTTGCCACGGCTGGTAATTTAGCAAGAGATTTTCCGGAAGCACATGAAACCGGAGCCGATCTCGGGAACCGGTAATTTGAGACTGAATATTAATCATCTTCTCGGTTTCGCCGTACGCCGTAAAATTGAGGGAAAGTTCATTGTTGACTTGGTTTCCAGAAATTTCAGTTCGAGGAAGTGCCAAGGGACCCGCTTCAATGCTATTAAAACGAAGGTTGAAATTAAAAGCGTTTTCGTTCGTATTCATAGTGAATGCCAAGCTATCAAGTTCATTTCCGCTATAATTAATATGCGGTGCGTAAATATCGGCGTCCAGTTTTCGCTCACGCTGATTAAAGTCTACCGCAATATCGATAGTATCTAGGTCGCGCACGTTTACCAGGAATACCTCGTTTAAAATAGGTGCTTGACTAATCTTTGCATCCAAATCGACGATAACGGGACTCGCAAGGCTATCTGCCACGGTAACATCCCTGTAAAAATAACTACTAACGTGCGTTTGCAGGGCATTTGCAAAGGTCTGCGGATTCGAATTCGATTCCAATTTTAATTGCACCACCTTGTTGTCCAACCAAATGGAAGTCGTGTCTTTCCTAATGTGGGCCGTGGTCAATACTTCACCCAGTAGGTAGCTTTTATTGTCATACACAAAAACGCCATCGCCAACTGTGGCAATGACATCAAAATTTTCCAAGTTTCCTTCAAACTCGGCATTCAGCTTAAATCCAGTTTTTACATCGCGCTGCATTAAGCCCAAGGCTTGCAAATCGGCGCCAATCAAGTTCAGATCGATAGTTGCCCTGGGGCTAACCGAGTCCAGTTCAATTTCGGCCGTAAGTTCTGCATTGATATTTGTATCCTTATAATCAGAGAAAACCACTCCTTCGCCATCCTCAACCCTACCCTCAATTTTTAAGTCAGAAATCTGATAGTCGTTAAATTGGAAACTGGAAACCGTAGCTTCAACCTGGGCGTCGAGCGAATTAATCGTACTTCCTTGCCCTTCGGTTGTTAACGAGAGGGAAAAGGTCCCCAACTGATCATTCTGCAGGAGTTCACTAAGCCGGTACTCCTCTATTTCAATAGTAGCATTGAACGCCAATTGCTCATTATTTTCAAAGACACCGTTTATGGCTACGATACCTTGCGAAGTGGTTAGGGAAGCATCGACATCCATTGCGTTCAGATTTCCGGTTAGCGCACCGTTGAGCGAAACTGTTTGGGGTAGTTTTATCCCTAACGCTTCCTCATCGATAAATGCGCGAATGTCTTCCCGCTCGGTCACTACCGCTACCCGAGGAAAGGAAAATTGAATTTCTTCGACATTGGTAGCATTCTGCAATGAGCCCGATGCGCTCACGCGGGTATCGGTGCCCCAGCGGGCATTGACCGAAGGGATGGCAATATTCGACAAAACACCTGATGCCTCAAAACTGCCCGATAAACCCTTCCGCGCCAAGGCGGCCATGTATTTGTTTTGGCGTAGTTGCGGTTGAAACCTGAAAATTTCAGAAGTGTTGAAATAAAATGATGGGACCGTTGCATCGACACTGGCGATTTCCGGATTCTCCATAAATTTCTGAAGGGATGGATATTCCATGGAAATGGTTGCGCGCAACCTATTTTCGTTTACCGAGGCCTCGAGATTGGGAAGCATCAGATTTTCATTATTTAAATTAAAGTGAAAGTTTAAATTATGGATGTTAATTCCTGAAAGTTCTGTAGCTTGAAAATTTCCAAGGTGAGCTTCAGCTCGTTGATCTGTCAGCACGACCTCTCTAGCTTCCAAATTAATATTTTCGAACGCGAGGGCGTTGGGATTGAACGTTCCCTTGTTTACCTGCGCTCCGTCGAGGCGATAGGAGATGCTTGTTTCTGAAATCACGATTTCCTCCAGTAGCAATTCAATATCTGGCCAAATGGTATTTTGACTTTGACCGGACGGACCGTTAGCCGTCACATTTCCTGAATCTTCCCGGGTTGTAACGGCGATGTCGATATCTGATTCCGTTAATCCGAAATCGTTAATTATAAATTCATTGTTCTGTAGGTCTAATTTAGGTACTTCGGCATACATATCGGTAATATCCAAATGAGCCATTAACCCGGCAGCAGTATCACCGTATTCTATAATTACATTTTGGAGTTTTAAATTTTCTGCAGCCAATAAGGGAAGTGGCACCGGGTCGGCATCTGGTTGTGGCGGTACGGGACTCTGCTCATACCTAATTATTGAATTGGCCACCATTACGTCTGCAGCGGTAAAATGCATTGCCTCGAGATTGGTGGTTTCCATTTCGAGGTAGGCGCTACCCACGATAAAATGACTGTCTATTCCCAGCACGGCATCGTTATAAGTAACATTGAAATCTTCCAGAGACAAGTTGCCCAGTATCAAGTTGAGGGGCGCTGCCGTAGAATCTTGCGCCGTAGCCGTAGCAGTGCTGTCCGTCCTGCTAAATACGTCTAACAAAAATTGAAAGTTATAGCCCGAAACGGTATCCTGTCTACTAATATTGGCGCGAACGCCGGTCCAGTCTATAGCCTCCACCCCTATGCCATTGCCCTGTATAATGGGCCATAGGGGCACATCGGCCTCCAACGATTTTGAATAAATTAGCGTATCGCCTTGCTTGTCTTCCAGATATAGGCCTTTCAATAAAATATCGCCATCAAATGTGACGAATAACTTGTCAATCTGTACCTCGGTATCTGTCTGTTCGGTGATGTGGGAAATGAGCTTATCTACTATAATACCCTGCCCCCAAGGGCTTCGAATAAAGAGGACAACCAATAATAAGAAGATAACAATACCCAGGATTATTTTCCCGAGAAGTTTTGAAAACCTGAATCTAGACTTGGGCTTGGATTTATTCTTGTCAGTATCTTTTTTCAAAATTGCAATAGCGGTTGTTCTACTTGCAAATTATCGTTTTCGGGCCACATATTTAGTTATAGAAATGATAACATTTTTGAAAGGCAATTATTGAAACGCACGAAAAAACACCCAAAACCCTGTTATATAGTGTGCTGGCAGCAATGATACTTCTTAAAAAGACTTGAACAGCGGGTTCGAAGTGTCTGTCCTACCCTACATCAAAACTTCAGAAATTTAAATTTTTATGTGGTTTGGGATAGATATTTTCAGTTTGAACCTAACAGATCCTACATTACGCTGAAAATGGCGACGCCATATATTGCGAAACGGGCGAAACGGAGCAAGCCGAACAATAGGTAATTGCTGAACTTGTAGTTGATGGTTCCAGCTGCCATGCTCGTCATCGAGAAGGGAATTGGCAACAGGGCGCCAACGATAATGAGAAAACCACCCCACCTACGAATGTTGTTAAGGTGTTTCTTCATTTTCCCTTCCATATAATTGAATACTGCCGGGATATTTAGGATCCATTTTCCGATAAAATAACTTACGATCCCGCCAAGATACGATAGGGTTGCGAGGATACTTAAGTACAGCACGGGCGCGGAAGTCTTGTTGGACCACGCAATGAAGATTTCCGGCGGAATAAGGCCCAGTACAGCTTCGCTGGCAAAGAACACCAACAATATGCTAATAGGGGCGTAGGTATGGGTAACATCGGTAAAGAAATCACTGAAATCGATGACGAAGCGATCCAATAGGAAAATAGCCAATATGAAAAACACTATTGGAAGGAACGCCTTTTTAAGGCTCATTCCCACAAAGGAATAGAATCCGGTATAGTTGTAATATTTGTGGAGGCGTTTCAGGTTTTCGCCGCTACTACGTTTCTTCTTCATATTAAATATATACTGCAAAAAGTCTACCAATTTTAAAAAATAGTGGAACTATTTCGCAATTGCCTGTTTTACTGTCTAGTTGTCATTAATCTTCGGGCGGAAAGCCGTGAATTTCCTCGAACATATTGTCAAAGTTTTCACGGAGGTAGCTGCGCAGTTTTTTTCGGTAATCGTCCTTGAGCCAGGTAACGAAGTTATGCGTGCTCTTGCTAATGCACTTAGTGTACCTGTCAATGCGCTGATCTATATCCTCGCCCAGTTCCTTTGCCAAGATTAGGGCATCGAACACGTCTTCGCTATTCTCGATGCAAATGGTTGCATGTTGATGGATAGAGCGCTCCAAAATGACCTTGGTCGATTCTCCGTTTTTGACCGATTCGGTATAGGCTTTCTTTACGTCGAAGTAAACATCTTCGCTCTTGGCAAATTGCGCGCGAAGCTCTTCCGGCATTTCATACCGAAAGTTGTTCTCTATTTCCTCGTCATCCTGCAAATGGTCGAGGTAAAAACGGGGCGACTTGAAAATGCCCTGCCAATCTAGGTCTTCTCCCCAGGGACCAAATCGGTAAAAATTATTGCCCAGGTCAATTACATTGAAGGTCGTCTTGTTATCGGTAATTCGAGAACCCCGACCAATCATCTGGTAATAGAGGGTCAACGAGCGCGTTGCCCTATTAAGGATGATGGTGTCAACAGTAGGCTCATCGAATCCGGTGGTAAGGATACTTACCGAGGTAAGGATGGCATCGGGGGTTTCCCGAAACCATCTCAAAATCATTTTTCGCTGTTTCTTACTTGCCGTATTATCCAGGTGCATCACCGGGTAGCCCGCTCGCTTAAAGGTGTCGTACACGTAAAGCGAGGTATTGATACCATTGTTGAAGATTAGCGTTTTCTTTCCCTTGGAACGTTCCTCGTACGCCTGTAACAATCTGCTGAGCATATCGGTGCCCGTATAGAGATCGTCTGAGGATTGAACGGTATAATCGCCGTTAGAGCCAACTACGAGTGAGGTTAGTCCAACATTATAGGAATAATTGACGGCGTTCGCCAAAAATTCGTTCTCTATCAGTGCCGGAATACTTTCGCCCACGATCAGCTCGTCATAACGCTCGTTCATAGGAAGTTCAATGTTTGAACTGAGCGGAGTGGCCGTTACCCCAAGGATGAACGACTTTTCAAAATATTTAAATAGTTTGGTGAAAGAGTTGTAATGGGCCTCATCGATAATAACCAGGCCAATATCCGAAATGTCTAGCTTGTCATCGCGCAACCGGTTGTTAAGCGTTTCTACCATTGCCACGAAACAACTGTATTTTTCCTGGTCCTCAAGGTTGGCTGTACTGTTTATGACCTTGTTTACCACACCAAATTCAGTTAACATGGTGGAGGTTTGCTTACAAAGCTCGATACGGTGGGTCATAACCAGTACCTTTTTTTGCCTCGTCTTTAGGTACTGTCTTACAATTTCTGAAAATATTACCGTCTTTCCTCCTCCCGTTGGTAGCTGATAGAGCAAGTGATAATCATCGGGTGCCTCTTCAAAACTTTTGAAAATTTTGTCGATGGCTCCTTTCTGGTAGTTATAAAGGTCCTTATCGGTCTTTTTTTCGGTAAGGGCTATGTGCGGATCTTGGGTAGACATAAGTGATTTCTTTCAGAAAACAAGGATGCAAAAATACTATCTTTTAGCTGTTTTGAAAGCAAATTTCAGAACATTCTCAAACTTTCTTTCAACCCATATGCATCCATTTTAAGTTCAAAAATGAACAAATTATGTTAAAAAGTGTTAAATATGTACTTTGTAATGCATAGTACTGTAACATATTTTATAGTCGCTCGTCTTTTAAGTAATCAGATCAATCATTAAACAACTAGAAATTATGAGAACATTAGACAGCAACCAATTGACCGAACGAGTAAAGACTTCAAAAAGTTACACTTGGAACAGCAAGCGACGTTTTCGCTAACCTGGAGAGCATTCATCAATCAATCAATCGCTCTGTACAGAGCAAAAATGAGACCGCTATGCGATTAGAACGAAAATTAATGGAACGGTGCAAGACCCTAACCCGGAAAAAAAGACGCTTCTCACCTTATTTGGAAATAGCCGAGACGTATGCCGACCCTTTCTTCTACAAACGAAACAAGTACGCCCTGTAACGAGTAGCGGCCAACCAAGAGGAAGCCGAGCAGCCACGCGCTGCTCGGCTTTTTTTGTTGCAAGTTCATTATCAGTATAAATATCGCTGTACCTTTGCAATCGGCAATGACTACCCCTACCCCATCACATTTCAAGTTATACAAACCCATCGGCTATCTTAGCCAGTTCATAAATAATGGCCCGAAGAGCCACAAAAAGCGGCTGTTGGGCGAACTTTACGATTTTCCCGAAGGCACTATGGCAATTGGTCGCCTAGATGAAAACACCGAGGGCTTGCTATTGTTGACAACCTGTGGTAAGACGAGCGCCACGATAACTTCCGGTGCTGTTGAAAAGGAATATTATTGCCAGGTTGACGGCCTAATTACCCCAGAAGCTATTTCGAAATTAAAGCAAGGTGTGGAAATAGGCTTCAACGGAAAAAGATACACAACCCTTCCCTGTCAAGTCCGTCTATTGAATTCCGCACCATCATTTCCCGAGCGGGGCAAGAAAATCAGGGACGCGCGCCACGGGCCCACGAGCTGGATATCCATAACGCTCAAAGAGGGAAAATTTAGGCAAGTCAAGAAAATGACTGCGGCCGTCGGGCACCCAACCCTGAGATTAGTGCGAATGCGTATCGGTTTCCAAACGTTGGAAAACCTATCTCCCGGTGCGGTGGCTTTTCTTCCGCATCCGCTACTTTTTTAGGTTTTCAGAATTGCGATGGACAGAAATGTTAGAAACTTGTTAAAATAATAGTTAATGTTCTTAACATATAGAGAGGAGATAGTCTTTTTGAATATTTTTAGGAAGACTAATTAAATTATCTACACTTTTATGAAAAACTATTCCCTCCTCGGCTTGCTCCTGGTGTTCTTATGTTTTCCCCTAAGCCCCGCGCACGCCCAACGATCAAAAAAAAAGAACCAAACCACCAACCGCGTACTTAATGACTCCGTACTTTCTGGGCTTAAACTTCGGAATATCGGTCCAGCTTTTATGAGCGGTCGTATTTCGCACATTGCCATTCATCCAGATAATGAAAATGTTTGGTACGTGGCTGTAGGTTCTGGCGGTGTTTGGAAAACAGTAAATTCAGGAACTACCTGGACCCCAATTTTCGATAATGAAACTTCCTACTCTATCGGTACCGTAACCATAGACCCAAATAATCCCGAGACCATTTGGGTGGGAACCGGCGAGGATGTTGGTGGCCGCCACGTAGGTTTTGGCGATGGTGTTTATCGCAGTGACGACGGTGGCAAATCGTGGAAAAACATGGGTCTGAAAGATTCTCAGCACATTTCCCGAATTGTGGTTCACCCCGATGATAGTGACACAGTTTGGGTCACGGCACAAGGACCCCTCTGGAACAAGGGAGGCGACCGTGGTCTCTTCAAGACCACCGACGGGGGTAAAACCTGGACGAAGACCTTGGGCGATTCCGAATGGACCGGTGTAACCGATCTGGAATTGGACCCGAACAACATGGACCGGTTGTACGCCGCAACCTGGCAGCACCACCGCACCGTGGCGGCCTATATGGGTGGAGGACCAAAATCCGGAATCTATCGCAGTGATGACGGTGGGGAAACTTGGACGGAACTGGAAAACGGTTTGCCAAAATCGAATATGGGTAAAATTGGCTTAGCCGTATCCCCCCACGATTCAAATACTATTTATGCGGCCATAGAGTTAAATCGTAGAAAGGGAGGGCTCTTTATGTCTACCGATGGCGGTAACTCCTGGACGAAACAATCGGATGCCGTTTCCGGCGGAACCGGTCCGCATTACTATCAAGAACTTTTCGTTTCGCCGCATCACGAAGGGAGACTTTACTTAATGGACGCAAGTATGCAAGTCTCCGATGATGCTGGAAAGACTTTCTATAGAATGAACGAGCGCAACAAACACGGTGATAACCACGCTATCGCATTTAAAAGTAGCGACCCAGATTACGTGATTATGGGAACCGATGGCGGTCTTTATGAGTCTTTCGATCTAACCGAGACCTGGAAATTCGTTGATAACCTTCCAATAACCCAATACTATAAGGTAGCTGTAGACGATGCGAAACCATTTTACAATATTTATGGAGGTACCCAGGATAATAGCACTCAAGGAGGGCCTTCGCGTACCGATAATGTACACGGAATTCAAAATAGCGATTGGCGCGTTGTCCTGAACTGGGATGGCCATCAACCCGCAACCGAACCGGGAAATCCCGATATTATTTACGGTGAGCGCCAAGAAGGAACCCTCTCTCGAATCGATATGAGTACCGGTGAAGTTGTGGACATTCAGCCCCAACCGGCCGAAGGAGAGGATTACGAGCGTTTTAATTGGGACGCCCCGATCTTGGTGAGCCCGCACAACCCTACCACCATTTATTTCGCTTCGCAGCGCGTGTGGAAATCGGACAACCGCGGTGATTCCTGGACTGCCATTTCGGGCGATCTTACCAAGGATCAAGAACGTATCGAACTTCCCATCATGGGCAAAAAACAATCGTGGGATGGTGCTTGGGATATGTTCGCGATGTCCAACTACAATACCATTACTTCTTTGGCAGAATCGCCAAAACAAGCTGGACTCGTATATGCCGGAACCGATGACGGACTAATTCAGGTTACCGAAAAAGGGGGCGGCGATTGGCGAAAGATTAATGTGGGCGATATGCCAGGAGTACCTGCCACAGCCTTTGTGAACGATATCAAAGCCGATTTGTTCGATGCGAATACAGTATATGTCGCTCTAGACAATCATAAGTATGGCGATTTCAATCCCTATCTTATGAAAAGTACCGATAGGGGTCGCAGCTGGAAATCAATTAGCAACAATCTACCGGATCGCACCCTGGTTTGGAGATTGGTTCAAGACCACGAGAAACCGGGACTCATGTTCGCGGCAACCGAGTTCGGAATTTACTTTACCGTCGATGGCGGCCAGCAGTGGACCGAATTGCAAGGAGGCGTGCCTACCATCTCCTTCCGCGACTTGGCAATTCAACGCCGAGAAAACGATCTTGTAGCGGCCTCCTTCGGAAGAGGATTCTTCATCTTAGATGATTATTCGGCCTTACGGGAAATTTCTGAAGCCACGCTTCAGCAAGACGCAAAATTATTTGAAACCCGCGACGCTTGGTGGTATATCCCGCGGCCCCATCTCGGGTTCGACGCCGATAAGGGCAGCCAAGGCGATTCCCATTACGTAGCTCCCAATCCGGAGTTTGGTGCCGTGTTCACCTATTATTTAAAAGATGGCTTGAAAAAACAGGAAGATGTACGCCAGGAAAAGGAAAAACAGCTTGGCAACCAAGATGTGCCGTTTCCGGGTTGGGACGCTCTCCAGGAGGAAAAATTGCAGCAGGACCCAAAAGTTATAATAGCCGTAGCCAATTCCGAAGGCCAAGTGATAAGAAGGATTTCCGGACCCGCCAAAAAAGGGGTGCACCGGATTGCCTGGGATTTGCGCTATCCGCCGGCCGAGGCCATAACAATGCGTCAGGATTCTGGCGAAAATGAGTCTCCGCAAGGTTTGCTCGCTCCTCCCGGAACCTATACCGCAACGATGTATCTGTCTGAAAACGGCACGGTGTCTAAAGTTTCACAACCAATCACTTTTGATGTGAAGCCGCTAAAAGAAGGAGCCTTGAAAGGTTCTTCCAAGGCCGTGGCTTCCGATTTTTGGAGATTGTACGAAACTTCGGTAGAAAAAAGTTCAGCGCTCAACATTGAGTTGAACAAATCGATGCAACGGGCAAAAGCTATGCATCAAGCTTTGGAACGTAGCCAGTCGATGCCGGGAGAGCTCGACTCTGCGTTAAACCAGGTAATTGCCGACCTTAACGGCTTAAATGCCCAGTTGAACGGCAATTTGGCCAAACTAGAGGTAGGTGAAAAGACCAAACCTACCGTGGGCGAACGAATGTTCGCGGTATACCGCGGAATAGAACGTTCTACCTACGGTCCTACCCCGTCCCAGAAAGACCAAATGCAAATTATCAACAAGCAATTGGAATACTACCAGGCCAAGTTGAGTACGGCACAACAAAAGCTTGATGTGATTTACGGAAGGCTGCGCGATGCCGGAGCTCCCTATGTAGAAAAATAGAATCTTATTTACTTTTGGAAAAGCCCGGATATTCCGGGCTTTTTTTATGGTTTTGGCTTGGCATAGGCCAGCAACCGCAATGCGTTGAGTACTACCAAGAGTGTGGAGCCCTCGTGGAAAAAAACGGCTACGCCAATATTAACCCAGCTAAATATGGTAGCGGGTACAAGGATTGCAACCATCCCCAAACTAATCCATAAGTTTTCCTTGATTATGGTTTTGGCCATTCGGCTCAATCCTATCGCAAACGGAAGGGTTTCCAGTTTATCGGCCATTAAGGCAATATCGGCGGTTTCCAGAGCAACGTCGCTTCCTGCGGCGCCCATGGCAATTCCTACTGTACTGTGCGCCATAGCGGGCGCATCATTAACACCGTCGCCTACCATAGCTAGTTTTTTCTCTTGTTTTTTGAGTTTTTGTATGGCTGCTACCTTTTCTTCGGGAAGCAATCCACCGGTGGCTTGATCAACCCCAATTTCCTGGGCGACCGAATTTGCAACAAGCTGATTATCGCCAGTGAGCATAACCATTCGCTTAATGCCCAGCAGCCTTAACTGCGCCAACGTTTTCTTGGCGACAGGTCGAGGAGTATCCATAAGACCCAAAACGCCGAAGAAGGCTGATTCGTTCTTTAATAGCATAGTAGTTTTGCCAGCGCTCTCTAGTTGTGTTACTATATCATCTACTTCCCTGGGAATCGAAATATTCATCGTTTCGTATAACCTGCGGTTACCGATATGTATTTTTTCCTCGTTATAGGTGGCCACTATGCCTTTTCCGTGTACAGATTCCAGATTTTGAGCCTCTACGACACTAGTTTTATCTAGTATGCGCAATCCATCGCGTACCACGGCACGTGCCAATGGATGATCGCTGAGCGATTCTACGGCAATGGCATATTCTAGCAACGTTCCTTTAGAAGTGGAT
>NZQO01000095.1 GCA_002693605.1 Flavobacteriaceae bacterium | reverse complement strand
CACCGTGCCAATTTCATTTTGCTGTGGCGTTTGCCCCGCAAATACCGAAAGGAGCTGCGGCACAGTGTCCTGCACGAGTGCCACCCCCGTTGCCTTAACCGCGTTGGGAAGCAAGGATATTTCCAACGACATATGCGAGGCAAGCCGCGTTTGGGTTGCTTCCCTGAGTGAAATTGAGGGCGATTGGTACACAACCGATAGATCACTTCCGTCTTTCACCGCAAAGGCTTTTTTAAAGGAAGCGTTGGTGTTCGATTTGCCCTCGTGTAATTGCTGTAACTCCATTTGCGAGGAACTTGCCACGAAAATACTGTCGATTATTGCCGTGTAGGCGACGGCCTTCTCAATCGTAATTTTCTGAAGTTCGCGGCCGCCAATGGTAAGCGTTTCCAGTTTTTTATTGGGTAGGGAATCTAGCCCTACGAGGTTGGCGTGGTGTGTGGCAAAGGTATAATCGATCACGCTATCGTTCCTGCGGGTGAGCGAGAGTAAGCTAGGGGTTGAAACGTGCAACTTGCTAAAGAGAGGGTGCTGTGTTGCGAAGTATTTATAGGCCTCCGTGGAGGCATAGTGGGAAGCCGATCCGTTATTCTCAAGATCGGATTTCAGGCTTTGGAAATTTTTGATCTTGTAGGTAACGAAGGCATTTTCAGGCACAAAATCGGATAGCTCGCGCTGCTTAGTGCCACTGGAATCACATGCCAGAAGCAATAACGCGGCAATCAAAATTAAAAGAGGCTTGACCCATGTGTTCATATACACAAAAGTACCGAGTAATTATACAGCTGCGCAAGCTCACTGTAAGAGTTTATCGACGTGTTTTCAACAACAAAAGCTAGATAGCCTGCTCGGGCAAAAGCCGAAAGCTCTTGCGGTGGAAGCGGGTAGGGCCAAACTGCCGAATGGCCTCACGGTGGGCGCGGGTGGGGTAGCCTTTGTTCTGGTTCCAGAGGTATTGTGGAAATTCCGCGTGAAGCGTTTTCATATAGGCATCGCGCTCGGTCTTGGCGAGAATGGAGGCCGCGGCGATGTGCAAATATTTTCCGTCGCCCTTCACCACGCACTCGTGGGGGATTTTACCAAAGGGCTTGAAGCGGTTGCCGTCTATGGCGATGAACTGCGGGGTGTGTACTAATTTTTCTATGCAACGGTGCATGGCCAGGATGGAGGCGTTCAAGATATTCAACGTGTCAATCTCTTCCATCATGACGTGCTCTATGGTAAAGCAAATAGCCTCTTCTATTATAATGGAGCGCAGTTGCAGCCGTTGCTTTTCGGATAGTTGCTTGCTGTCGGTTAGGAGCGGATGGCTGAAATCGTTTGGGAGGATCACCGCTGCAGCCGTAACCGGGCCCGCGAGGCAACCCCTGCCGGCCTCGTCGGTGCCGCATTCTATGAGAGGGCTATGTATTTTCAGCTGAAGCATTTCGCTGGCAAAGCTACGACCCTTCTTGCCAATTGTGCAAGTAGATTAGGTTTCTTTGATCGATCCGCTCAAATTGTGCGGCGCGCTTTTGCCGCTTGAAAAAACCATTACCTTTGTGAAAATGTCCTGTCCCATTATGAACAGAATCACTTGGCTCCTATTATTGTTGTGCGTCACCGCCAATTTGGCCGCGCAAAACGAGCCTGCCACTGCCACGGGGAAGCCTGAAAAGCCCCCCATCACCATGTACAAGATTATCTCGAAGGAGCGGGACACTACCCATTTGGACACCAGTCTTAGCATCCATAAATGGTATAGGTTCAACTATTTGCGCCGTGATCGCTTCGAGCTGCTGCCCTTTAGCAATGTGGGGCAGCCGTATAATACCTTGGCCTATGACTTTGACGACTTGCATTTGAAACCCAAGTTTGCGGCACAGGGGCACCATTTCAACTATATGGACGTTGCCGATATTTCGTACTACAGTGTTCCCACGCCCCTCACCGAGCTTTATTTTAAAACTGCCTTCGAACAGGGGCAGCAACTCGATGCTTTTTTTACGATCAATACTTCGGAACAGTTCAACTTCAGTATTGCCTACAAGGGGGTGCGTTCGTTGGGCATCTATCAGAATATGCTGGCCAGCACGGGGAATTTCCGCTTTACCACGAATTACCATACCAAGAATAAGCGCTATTCCATAAGGGCCCATTATGTGGCCCAGGATATGCTGAACGAACAGAACGGGGGGCTTACGCCCAACTCGATCGCGCTTTTCCGAAACGGCGATGAGGAGTTCGAGGACCGTGGGCGCTTGGACGTCAATTTTGAGAATGCCGAGAACGTGCTTGAGGGCCAGCGCTTTTACGTGGACCACCAATATGAGCTCGTAGGCCGTCGCGATAGTACGCGCCAGACCGTTGTAGCGGTGGGAAATTCCCTGAGCTATGAGGAAAAATTTTATGAATACCGCCAAGACGCGCCCTTCGAGGGTTTTGGACCGGCCTATGAGAGTGCCGACCTATTTAACAAGGTAACGCTAGATGACTTCAAGGCAGAGGCGTACGCCAAACTGGATAATTCCTTGCTTGGTAGCATTAAGGGATTTGCGGGATATACACAGTATAACTACGGTTACAACTCGGTACTCATACTCGATGAGGGGCGTATTACCAATAGGCTGAAGGGCGACCTCGTGCACGTGGGGGCCCGGTACCGAAAACAGTACCGCGGCTTTGAGCTTTCGGGCGAGGGGGCCATTAATATAGCGGGAGAGTTCGACGCAAATTACCTAACCGCCGCTGCCTCATTTGCCTTTAACGAAAAAAATAGGGTGCGTGCCACTGCCAAGATACATTCGGTTGCGCCTAACTTTAACTTCTTGCTTTTCCAGAGCGATTATGAGAACTACAACTGGCAGACCAATTTCAATAATGTTAAGACACAGCAGCTCACGCTGCAACTGCAAAGCGAAACCTATCTAGATGCCACGGTAACCTATACGGGGATAGACGATTATGCTTATTTTGCCGTTGTACCAGAGGGTGTTACACCCACTCCCCGGCAGTTTGGCGAACGCGTAGATTACGTTACCGCCAAGGCCGAGCGCACGTTCCGTTATGGAAAATTCGCCTTGGCCAATACCATACTTTACCAACAGGTACTTTCGGGCGAGGCTGCCCTGCGGGTACCGCAATTGGTAACGCGCAACGCGCTGTTTTATGAGGACCATTGGTTTAAGAGGGCGCTGTTCTTGCAAACCGGGGTAAACGTAAAGTACTTTACCCAGTACGCGATGAACGGATACGACCCGGTGCTGGGGGAGTTCTTTGTTCAGGACGGCGAGGAGCTGGGGGCCTTCCCCATTATCGATGTGTTCTTCAATGCCAAAATACGACAAACGCGCATCTATTTTGCCTATGAGCATATAAACCAGATTTTCGCCAACCAGAACGACCATTTTTCGGCGCCGGGCTATCCCTATCGCGACGCGATTATTCGCTTTGGGCTGGTGTGGAACTTTTTCCTGTAACCGGATTCAGCCCAGCGCCCCTTGTAGGTTTTCCCATTCTATTTTCATAATGCGCCGACCGTAGGTTAACCGCAAGGAGACCGCAAGGAGACCTTGGGGTGTAGTTGGCAGTGTTCAGTTGGCAGTAGCAGTTAGCAGTTGGCAATAGCCCTAGGTTAATAATAGTTAGCGTAAAGGATATTATTATCCCTTGCCTCGGCTACGGACGAATGGAATTCGTAGATGTCCTTTGAGGGGCCTATAGGGGTGTTTCGTATGAAATGGTTGGTGTTCAGTGTTTATATTTAGTTCGGAGTTTTCAGTGATTTGATGATGGCGCCCTGTCAATACTTCGGATAAGAAAAAAGATAGGATTTGGAAGTATCTGGTTACAATTACGAGGAATCTTCCAAGAAAATCGTCGGTTTGTAATTTTTATTTTTTTGTTCGGAATATTCGTTTTTTTTTTTTCTTTATGCCGACTCCCCGCTACCACTAACTTAAACTTTGTTTATGAAACAAGTGCTGCTTTATGTATTGCTAGGTGCTAGCGTTGCGCTAAAGGCCCAAGACCCCCAATTGTTAGAGAATGATTGGTATTTGAATAAAGTGACAATAAATGATTTGAATTATACTGCGCCTAATGATCTATTTGGCAGTATTGTTTTTAATCAAAACTTTTTGGAAGTAATACACGCGGGATGCGAAGAAGGGTTTGGTACCTTTGTTCAGTACCTGCAAAATAATACATTTACTACGGATGATGGTGGGGCAGTTCTAATAGGGACTTGTGGTGATCCTGATATTATTGAATTTATGGATCGACATTATTCTATTTACTATGATTTAGATACCGAGGTTTCTAAAGGCGCCTTTTCCTATACGTTTGAGCAAAACAGTGGTGTTTTGTATCTAACGATAGAAAATAGCGAGGGCAACCAAGCCGAGTACACTAACCAACAGCTAGGCGTAGGAGACATACAATTGAGTGCCTTAATCGTGTATCCCAACCCAACGGCGAATACCTTAACCCTAGACAACCTGCCCGAGGGCGTGGGCGCGTTGACCGCGACCGTGGTAACCTTAGACGGGAAGAGGGTGCTGCAAAACAAGGGCCTAGCGCCCAACGAACCCATGGACGTGAGCGCTTTGGCCTCTGGCGTGTACTTCTTGCAACTGGAGGGGCCTAAGGGCGAACGGTTGGTGCGGAAGTTCGTGAAGGAGTGACACCCCCTTGCCCCCCTCGAGGGGGATTTAGTTGCCTTATTCAGTTCTCAATTGGCAGTTCGAAGTAACCAATAATCAGAACTGTTTGACATTAAAAAAAACCCGGCAATGGGCCGGGTTTCTTTGTTGGGACGGTATTAGTCGCGAAGCAATCCGCGGGAGATTACAATTTTCTGTATTTCAGAAGTACCTTCATAGATCTGGGTGATCTTTGCATCGCGCATAAGGCGCTCTACGTGATATTCCTTTACGAATCCGTTACCGCCGTGTACCTGTACGGCTTCCACGGTAACGTCCATGGCCACTTTACTGGCGTATAGCTTGGCCATGGCACCGCTCATATCGTAGTTGTTGCCTTGGTCCTTATCCCAGGCGGCCTTCATAACCAAATGGCGGGCCGCTTCAATTTCGGTGTGCATATCGGCCAGTTTAAAGGCAATGGCTTGGTGGTTGCAAATCTCGGTGCCAAAGGCCTTGCGTATCTTGGAATAGTCGCGTGCCAGCTCGTACGCGCCAGAGGCGATTCCCAAGGCTTGGGCAGCGATGCCAATGCGGCCACCGCTCAATGTTTTCATGGCAAATGTAAAGCCGAACCCATCTTCACCTATCCGGTTTTCCTTGGGCACCTTCACGTCGTTGAAGTTAAGGGTGTGGGTGTCACTACCGCGAATGCCCAATTTGTCCTCCTTGGGGCCTACCTCGAAGCCGTCCCAGCCTTTTTCAACAATAAATGCGTTGATGCCCCTATGGCCCTTTTCGCGGTCGGTCTGCGCAATGACCAGATAATAGTCTGCACTGCCGCCGTTGGTGATCCAGTTCTTGGTTCCGTTTAAAATGTAGTGGTCCCCCTGGTCGATTGCCGTGGTGCGCTGCGAGGTAGCGTCGCTGCCCGCTTCTGGCTCGCTAAGGCAAAAGGCGCCAATGCTCTCGCCGGTGGCCAACTTGGTAAGGTATTTCTGTTTTTGGTCTTCATTGCCATAGGTTTCGAGTCCCCAGCAAACGAGGGAGTTGTTTACCGAAACGATTACCGAACAGGAGGCATCGATCTTGCTGAGTTCTTCCATGGCCAGCACGTAGCTTACGGTGTCCATACCGCCGCCGCCGTACTTGGGGTCTACCATCATGCCCATAAACCCAAGTTCGCCCATTTTCCGTACCTGCTCTGTAGGGAATTCCTGTTTGTTGTCGCGCTCAATGACGCCGGGCTTTAACTCGTTCTTGGCAAAATCGCGCGCCGCATCGCGAATCATGATATGTTCTTCTGATAGACTGAAATCCATGTGTACTGTTTAATAGGGTTTGAACTAAAGATTTGCAAATGTACTTATAAAAAAAAGTAAAACCCAACTTCCAAATTCCAAATAGTAGGCGGGTAGCAGGTAATGGAATATGTTTTGTTCCAATAGGAAGCAGTTGTGTATCTTTAGCCCTCAAAAACCAGTGCCTTGAAGCAACAGAGCTATCACGTAGTAGGGGCCATGAGCGGGACGTCGCTGGACGGACTCGACCTGGCCGAATGTTTCTTTACTGTAGATGAAGCGGGAAACTGGCACTATCGCCTGGGGAAACTGCATACGCTCGCGTATCCCTCCCAGTGGGAAAACAAGCTGAAAAACGCCACGGCACGTAATGAGGACCAACTGAAATTATTGGACATCGAGTATGCCCGCTTTACCGGCGAGGCTGCGAGGCTTTTCTCAGAAGGTTTTTATGAAGACCTAGATGCGCTGTGCAGCCACGGCCACACCGTGTTTCACCAGCCGGAACGTGGGTATACTTATCAGTTGGGAAACAACCCTGATTTGTCCGAAGCGTTCGGTAAGACCGTGGTATGCGACTTTCGCGCACAGGATGTGGCCTTGGGCGGGCAGGGAGCGCCCTTGGTGCCCATTGGCGATGCGCTCTTGTTTTTGGAATACGATTATTGCCTAAACCTGGGCGGTTTTGCAAATGTTTCGTATGCCAAGAATGGCGCCAGGATTGCCTACGATATTTGCCCAGTCAATTTTGTATTGAATCGTCTGGCCTTAATGTTGGGTAGGCCCTATGATGCGGGTGGTGAAATGGCCGCTATGGGAACCGTATACGAACCTTTGCTTCACGACTTGAACGCGCTCGATTTTTACAGGACAACCCCGCCAAAGTCGTTGGGGTGGGAGTGGGTTCGCGACCATGTGCTGCCGTTGATAGAAAGTGCCCCGTGCAGCGTGCACGATACATTGCGAACCTTTACCGAGCACGTGGCCACGCAGCTTGCGTTGCAGTTCGAGCCGGGCAGCTCGATTTTGGTTACTGGGGGTGGGGCATATAATAAATTTTTAATGGAACGGCTGGCATCCCAAAAATCGTTGCGCATTGTAATACCCTCGCCCGCCCTGATTGAGTTCAAGGAAGCCCTGATTTTTGGGTTTTTGGGTGTGTTGCGGCTACGCGGTGAGGCAAACTGTCTGGCCAGCGTAACCGGGGCGAGCAGCGACCATAGCAGTGGTAGTATATTCACCGTTAAATAATCGTGAAATGGTGAAATCCCTTAACATGTTTTTTATATTTGCCCCATAACTTCAGCCATTGATGAAAGAACTGCTCAAAAAGTACGAAGAGAAAGCTCCCGAAATCGTTTTTCATTGGAATGACCCCGAAACCGAGGCCCAGGGCTGGACGGTTATCAACTCGCTCCGTGGTGGAGCGGCCGGCGGTGGCACGCGCATGCGGCCCGGGCTGGACCAAAACGAAGTGCTATCGTTGGCTAAGACGATGGAGGTAAAGTTTACCGTCTCGGGGCCAGACATTGGCGGTGCCAAATCAGGCATCGATTTCGATCCTAGCGATCCGCGCAAAAAAGGCGTGTTGGAACGCTGGTACAAGGCGGTTTCGCCCCTGCTGAAAGCCTATTATGGCACGGGTGGCGACCTCAATGTAGACGAAATCCACGAAGTTATTCCCATTACCGAGGAGAGCGGTGTTTGGCACCCTCAGGAAGGAGTCTTCAACGGTCATTTCAACCCGACCGAAGCCGACAAGATTAACCGTATTGGCCAACTGCGGCAGGGCGTGATAAAAGTATTGGAAAACAATACCTATTCGCCCGATGTCTCCAGGAAATATACCGTTGCCGATATGATTACCGGCTATGGCGTTGCCGAGGCGGTTCACCACTATTATTCCATTTACGGTGGCGATATTCGCGGTAAGCGGGCCGTGATACAGGGCTTCGGAAATGTAGGCGCTGCCGCGGCCTATTACCTATCGCAGATGGGCGCCAAGATCGTGGGTATTATCGACAGGGCCGGTGGAATTATCAAGGAAGACGGTTTCACCTTCGAAGAAGTGAAACAGCTATTTCTGAAGAAGGACGGCAATACCTTGAAGGCCGAGGGAATGATGCCCTTTTCAGAAGTGAACGAGAAAATCTGGAAACTCAAAACTGAGATTTTCGCACCCTGCGCCGCCTCAAGGCTCATTACGCAAGAGCAGATATCGCAGATGATCGATAGTGGCCTTGAGGTGATTAGCTGCGGTGCCAACGTGCCTTTTGCCGACAGGGAAATTTTCTTCGGCCCAATCATGGAATTTACCGATGAGCGCGTGAGCCTAATACCCGATTTTATAAGCAATTGCGGGATGGCACGCGTATTTGCCTATTTTATGGAACGCAAGGTGCAGATGACCGATGAGGCCATCTTTAACGATACGTCCATGACCATAAAAAATGCCATTCAAAATACATTCGATAATAACAGCAGTACGACCAATATTAGCAAGACAGCATTCGAGATCGCGCTGAAACAACTGCTTTAATTTTTACTAACCTCGCACCTATGGAGTCTATAATTATTCTAATTTTTGTTATCGGGTATTTGTCCATCACGTTGGAGCACCCATTAAAACTTGATAAAACGGTACCGGCTCTTATTATGGCCGCCCTAATCTGGGCCATGTTGGCCATTGGTTTCCACGCCGGGTGGTACGATGTTATCGACACCCACGAACGGGCCTTCAGCTTTCTAACCGGAGGCGAAGTTGCCGAGGAAGGGTTCGAGAACACCCTGTTGCACCACCTCGGGAAGACGGCCGAGATACTTATCTTCCTAATAGGTGCCATGACCATCGTGGAGATAATTGACCTGCACCGTGGTTTCGAAATCCTGAAAGGTGCGGTTAATACGCGTAGCAAGCGAAAACTGCTTTGGATAATCGGGATATTGGCCTTTATCCTTTCGGCCATTATAGACAACCTCACGGCAACAATCGTACTCGTAACCTTGCTGCGCAAGCTCATACACGTTCGTGAGGAGCGACTATGGTATGCCGCCATGGTGGTTATCGCCGCCAACGCCGGTGGGGCATGGTCGCCCATTGGTGATGTTACCACTACCATGTTATGGATAGCCGATAAGGTGACCGCCCTCGGACTTATCGAATATGTCGTACTACCGTCTATCGTATGTTTCCTATTGCCGTTCTTGGTAGCGAGTTATTTGAAACCCTTCCGCGGAAAAATACAGATGGACACCACCGAAGATACCGTGGCTGAACGCCTACTAAGCAGCAAGACGATGCTCTTTTTAGGTCTGGGAATGATCGTTTCGGTACCGGTGTTCAAAACCTTGACGCACTTGCCGCCCTATATGGGTATGATGTTGGCCCTGGGTGTAGTGTGGTTGGTTTCCGAATATATCCACCCCGAGGAAGATTTCAGCAAGGAGCGGCGTCATTTATATTCGGCCCATAAGGCCCTGTCGCGTATCGAGATATCGAGTATTCTCTTTTTCCTCGGAATCTTGATGGCCGTGGCCGGACTCGAAAGCTTGGTGTACGGTGTGGTAAATGGCGAGGAAGTTGGAACGCTTCGCTATTTGGCCGAAGTGCTTCAGGCCACCATCCCGAACCAGGATGTCGTGGTAATGCTACTTGGGGTGTTCTCGGCAATTATTGACAACGTGCCGTTGGTGGCCGCCTCTATGGGAATGTATGAGAGCCCTACCGATTCGGTATTGTGGCATTTCATTGCCTATTCGGCCGGTACGGGCGGAAGTATGCTCATAATAGGTTCTGCGGCGGGAGTAGCCGCAATGGGAATGGAGCGTATCGACTTTATCTGGTACCTGAAGAAAATCGCCTGGCTTGCCTTTATCGGTTTCGCAGCGGGCGCAGGGGTGTTTCTCCTGTTCGAACGCGTCTTATTTCACAATGCCTAACACTAAAATACGACCTGTGTCGTTATCCATTAAAACCAAACCTATTTTATGCTAAACTCTTTCATTCAGGAAGGTGTCGATGAAACGGCCCAGACCTTGGAGCCCGAGGCCACCGAGAAAACGCTCTCAGTTTTGGAACTGATAATGAACGGTGGGCTAGGGGCCCAAATTATCATTGGTGTGCTGTTTATCCTGCTCTTCGTGGCAGTCTACATTTACTTTGAAAGATTGTTCGCCATAAAGGCGGCTTCGAAGTTGGACAGCAATTTTATGAACCAAATTCGCGATAACGTGGCCAATGGAAATATACAGAGCGCCAAAATGCTCTGTGCCCAGCATAACACTCCGGTGTCACGACTAACCGATAAGGGGATCTCGCGCATTGGAATGCCCTTGGAGGACATCAATACCGCCATTGAGAACGCTGGACGTCTGGAAGTATATAAATTGGAGAAAAATGTTAGTATTTTGGCAACTATTGCCGGGGCGGCGCCCATGATTGGTTTCCTGGGTACGGTAATAGGGATGGTATTGGCATTTCACCAATTGGCCACCAGTAGCGGGCAGGCCGAGATGGGTGCCCTTGCAGAGGGGATCTATACCGCAATGACAACGACCGTTGCAGGACTAATTGTAGGTATCATTGCCTATATGGGTTACAACCACCTTGTGGTGCGCACCGATAAGGTAGTGCACCAAATGGAGGCCACGGCGGTAGATTTTCTTGACCTCTTAAACGAACCCGCCTAATGAACCTGCGCGGAAGAAATAAAATCAGTCCCGAATTCAGTATGAGTTCCATGACCGATATTGTGTTTCTGTTATTGGTTTTCTTCCTTTTGACATCACCGGCCATTACACCAGATGCACTGGATCTTATTTTGCCGAAAGCAAAGGGAAAGACTACGAACGTACAAAAGGCATCGGTGAGCATCACCAAGGAGGGCGCCTATTACGTTAACAAGGAACGAGTTAGTGAATACAGTATCGAAAAGGAATTGAGAACCCTGCTTGCAGGACAGGAAGACCCCACTATTATATTGAGAGCCGAGGAAGGGGTGCCTATTGAAGATGCCGTTTTCGTTATGGACGTAGCCAATAAAAATAACTTTAAAGTCGTTTTAGCCGTACGCCCCAATTAATTTGGGCGTTCCCCCAACGCATTGGGGTCGGGCCATCGGCAGTCGCTTTGCCGCCTCTGGCGGCAAGAGCTCCAACAGAGCCTCTGTCCCTAACGCAAAAAACAACAACCTCACACTATGTCGCTGTTAGACACCAAACATAAAAAAAAGAGCATGACCATCACGGTCGTATTGCACGTATTGCTGCTCGTACTGTTGTTTTATGTAGGGTTAACCTACCTCGACCCACCCCCAGAGAACGGTATCGCGGTCAATTTTGGAACGATGGAGGTCGGTAGCGGCACCATACAGCCCAACGAGCCCCTCCAATCGGCTCCGCAGCAGCAGACCCCTCCGCCCGTAACCCAACCCAAATCCGAAATTAAGGAGGAAGTGGTTACACAAGACACGGAAGATGCTCCGGTTATTAAAAAAGAAGAGCAGAAGCCTATTCAAAAAGAGGTTCCCGTAAAGGAACAGCCCAAGAAGGAACCGCCGAAGAAACCGGACCCCAAACCTGATAAGTCAACCACCGATGCACTATCCAGCCTAATTAACGGCCCTAGGCAAGATGGTACCGCGAAGGGTGGGGAAGGAAATGACTCGCGGCCGGGAGACAAGGGCAGCCCCGATGGCGATCCCAACGCCCAAAGCTATTATGGAACCGGAAAGGGATTGGACGGTGACGGCAACTATCTGCTGGGCGGTCGCAAGGCCCTCAATAAGGAAAAATTTGTACAGGATTGCAACGAGGCCGGAAAGGTGGTGGTAAGTATCGAGGTAGACCGCAGTGGGCGGGTTATTAGCGCCACCCCGGGCGTTCGCGGCACCACGAACAATACCCGGTGCCTGTTAGAACCTGCCAAACGTGCCGCGCTCGCTACACGTTTTAACGCCGACCCAGACGCCCCTGCCAAGCAAATAGGGAAGATTATCTATAACTTCAAGCTTTCGGAGTAAGTCCACGGTACCCGTAGCATTCTAATTTGCGTATATTTAGGGCTAATTTGAAATTGCTATGATTAGATTTTTACTCGGCCCCTTTGTTCTGCTATTCCTCATTTCGTGCCAACAACCAGATTCTGGCAGCATATCGGGTACGGTCGAAAAGATACCCCATGACTATATGTTCATGCAGCGCGCCTATCCCTCTGGGAATATAAAGAGCGGTGCCTATTCCGAAGCTAGTATCTGGAAAAATGAACAGCGGCGCCAACGGGGCGACGACCCCATTTGGGAATTCGCCGGACCGCTAAATATAGGAGGGCGCATCACAGATATCGAAATCCCGATAGACCAGGCGCAAACCTATTATGTAGGAACAGCCTCGGGAGGTATCTTCAAGACGATCGATGCGGGTTCCTCCTGGACGCCTATTTTTGACGACCAGGGAATGCTTTCCATTGGCGATATGGAGATTTCCGAAGCCAATCCCACCCATCTTTGGGTGGGCACCGGAGAAGTAAACGCGGGCGGTGGCTCATTGGCCTACGATGGCAATGGAATTTTCAAGAGCGAGGACGGGGGTATTACATGGCAAGCCAAAGGCCTTGCGGCATCTGGGAGCATTGGGAAGATTCTCATTGACCCTACAAACGACCAAACTGTGTACGCGGCTGCTATGGGGCCGCTCTTCCGCAACGATACCAACCGGGGGGTGTACAAATCGACCGACAATGGAGCCACCTGGGAGCAAAAGTTATTTGTGAGCGATTCTACGGGAATTATAGATATGGCCATACACCCCACCAACGGAAATATTCTCTATGCCGCTAGCTGGGAGCGCATTCGGCGCCCTAACAGACGGCAGTACGGGGGGGAAACCTCGGGTCTCTATCGTTCGACCGATGGTGGCGATACCTGGGCCGAATTGACAAACGGTTTGCCCACGTTGCCTTCGGAAAAGGGCCGTATTAGCATTGCCATTTCAAAATCGAACCCGCAGGTGCTAGTGGCCCGCTACGCGAACGCCACGGGCGGAATTCAGGGGGTGTACCGATCGGCCGACGGCGGTGATTCCTGGGCTACCATGAACTCCAGTCAGCTTACCGATGTGGGTTTTCACTGGTGGTTTCGCGGAATTTATATAGACCCCACCAACGAGAACACCCTCTATAACGTAGATTTTGTGGTACAGAAATCGGTCGACGGTGGTGCGAGCTGGTTTAACGCGTTTCCAGGTGTGCACGTAGACCAGCACGCGCTTGCTTTCAACACGATGGTAGCTAACGAGGTTCTATTGGGAAACGATGGCGGGTTCTATAAGAGCACGAATGCCGGAAGTTCTTCGGTTAAAAATGAATCGCTGCCTATTACGCAATTTTACCGTATGCACGTCGATACCCAAGATGCAAATAGGGTGTATGGCGGTGCCCAGGATAACAGCACGATGCGTACCCTAACGGGCGAGCTGGCAAATTGGAGCATCATCCATGGCGGCGATGGGTTCCAGCCGTTGGTAGATCCTACCAACTCGTCGGTAATTTATGCCCTTTCGCAAAATGGAAATCTCGTTAAATCTACCAACAACGGTGCGACCTTTTCAGGGGCGACCAATGGTATTTCCTTTGCCGATCGTAACAACTGGGATACGCCCGTTGTGTTGGACCCGACCAATTCGCAGATTTTGTACTATGGTACGCAACGTCTTTACCGAACAACTAATGCGGCGGGCTCCTGGAGTCCGATAAGTCCTGATTTGACCGATGGCCCGCACCAGGGCAACTTGACCTTCGGAACCATTACTACCATTGATGTTTCGACGTTAAACTCCAATATAATAGTTGTGGGAACCGACGACGGAAATGTACAGTTTAGCGATAATGGGGGCAGTTCATGGTCGCTCGTATCTGCTTCACTGCCCAATAGATGGGTTACCAAGGTGCTCGCCGATCGATTCAATGAAAATACATTGTATGCTACCTTCTCCGGATATCGATACGGAGAGGACGACGGCCACGTTTATAAAAGTGAGAATAAGGGCCAGTCTTGGGTAGCTATTTCCTCAAACCTGCCCGATATACCCGTAAACGATATCGTGCAAGATAGGTACGGAAATCTATTTTTGGCTACAGATATAGGCGTCCTTTCCTCTAAGGACAATGGAGTTTCATGGGAGCCTTTCGGTGCCAATATGCCCTCGGTGGTCGTAACCGATATGCACCTGCACGAGGCTACCGAATTCCTGTACGTGGCGACCTACGGGCGCTCTATGTATAAAATGGATATTTCAGAAGATATTTTAAATAATAGCGATTTGGCTTCGGAAACAAGTCCCAAGTTATACCCGAATCCGGCAACGGAAGTAGTTACGCTCGAAACGGTAAGAAACGAGGCAATGCAAGTCACCGTGTTCGATGCCTTGGGGAGAACGGTCAAGACCGAACGGTTTTCGGGTTCCTCTGGCAAGTATCAAATTTCTTTGCAGGGCCTAGCACCGGGAATATATTATGTCGGCACCCAACAGGAGGGTAAGCGATACACGCATAAATTGATAGTACAACGGTAAAAGAAACGGTATTAACTACAACGATACACTTTCGTGGCTTTTTGCCCAGTTGCCCATGTACCAACGCGTGGGCGATGTAGCCTATAAGGCAAATCTGGACAATACGTTCGCCCTGGCCGCGCATTTGGACCATCCCGAAACCGCTTTTAGGAGCGTGCACGTTGCAGGCACTAATGGTAAGGGCTCGGTGAGCCATATGCTGGCCTCTGTACTCCAGGAGTCGGGTTATAAGGTGGGGCTCTATACCTCACCGCACTTACGGGATTTCAGGGAGCGGATAAAAATAAACGGAGCAATGATTTCCGAAGCGGCCGTGACACATTTCATAGCACGCCACAAACCTTTTT
>NZQO01000094.1 GCA_002693605.1 Flavobacteriaceae bacterium | reverse complement strand
GCCACCAAGGCCACCATGACCACCGCAAGCGCCCCGGTCGCGCCAGAGATCATCCCGGGCCGGCCGCCGAATAGTGATGTGACGATTCCCATCATGAAGGCGCCGTACAGGCCAACCAATGGATCGATACCTGCTACAAAGGCAAAGGCAACGGCCTCGGGAACCAAGGCCAGTGCCACGGTCAGCCCAGAAAGGATGTCATTTTTCGGATTTTGCGTAAAATTCTTGATCGTTTTCTGCCACATAGCGGTTTCCCTTAAAAAAGCGGCAAAGATAACGCTTTGAAAAGGAACCTATGGTCTTTTTCGGAAGAATTGAAATAGCGGCTCTCGATTACAAATCGCGCTTGCGAAGTATGAAATACGCGCCATAGATGAAGAGTGCCGTCCAGACAATAACAATGAGTCCGTCCAGCCACTGCACGTCGTAGCTCTTGGTGAAACTTTCGCCCAACTGCGTGGCGGCCGACTGTACGGCCCCCAAACGGCTAAACGGTTCCTTGATAAGATTTCCCATTGCCGAGAGCGGAAAGAATTGCGAAATAGTATCGGCAACATCGGTATCCTTGAAGAGGCGCCATTTCATTACCCCATAGGCAATCGACTCGACAATCCACCAAATAACCAAAAAGCCAATGGCAAAGGCAGAGCGTTTTACCAACACTCCCAAGAAAAGACAGAAGGAGAAGAAACCTACTAGCTTGAGGAAATAGGCGAGTAGATATTCCATATCGCTAAAAATGATGCCGAACTCGGTATAGTCTGAAAAGCTAAGTCCCAAAATGACGGAGACGACAAATACGAACACGGTCGAGATTAGCGCAAAGCCCATTACGGTTACAAACTTTGACAGCACAAATTCCTTCTTGCTAAGACCGTCTATCAAATTTTGCTTTAAGGTTCGGTAGCTGTACTCGTTGCTCATCATTGACACAATAACTATGGCCAGAAAAATTTTGAGGATGGCGGCAATGTAGGTGTTGAAGTGCCAGATAAAGGGGAAGTTGAAAATGCCCTGGTCGGCCACCCGGAAGTTTACGTTTCCGAAGTTAAACTCGATCGATGCGATGAGCGCAATAAAGGTGATTAGAATGAAATACGCAATGGAGATAACCTTGGCCGATCTACTTAAACGTAATTTTTGGAATTCTATGGAGAATAATCGTAGCATGGGTGGGTTAGTTTAGGTTTTTGGTCAATTCTAGGAACTGTTTCTCAAGGCTTTCCTTGCGCTTCACAAGATGTGAGAGCACGATTCCCTTGTCGAACAAGAGACGGTTCACCTCGGTAGCATCCAGTGGCTGCTGCAGGTAGGCGATGAGCATATCGCCCTCGCGCTTTAGGGTACCAAAGGCCGGATGACCGGTAAGCGCATCGACCAATCGCTCCATATTCTCCGCTTGCATCGTCAGGAAGCCATGGCTGGCATTCATCCCATCGACACTTCCCGTGTAGAGACTTTTTCCTTTCCGAAGAATTACCACGTGGCTGCATACTTTTTCCACCTCGTCCAATAGATGCGAGGCCAACAAAATAGTGGTTCCCTTCGCCGCAATATTTTTTATGATTTCCCGTATTTGGTGGATTCCCTGTGGGTCGAGGCCATTAGTAGGCTCATCGAGGATCAATATTTCCGGGTCGTTGAGCAGGGCCGAGGCGATGGCGAGTCGCTGCTTCATTCCTAGCGAAAAGGTACTGAACTTACTATTTTTTCGTTCCAGAAGTCCAACTTCTTCTAGTTTTTCTTCAATCTTATTGGAGGGCACCTCCTTGATCTTGCAAACAAGGGCAAGGTTTTGGGCCGCGGTCATATATGGGTAGAAGTTGGGACGCTCGATAATGGCGCCTACTTTTTTAAGGGCATTGTGGGTTGAGTCGGTTCCGTCGAACCAATGGTAATTGCCCGAAGATTTATTAACTACGTTCAGGACAATGCCCAAGGTAGTCGATTTTCCGCTCCCGTTCGGCCCTAGAATGCCATAGACATTTCCCTTTTCTATCGTGAACGAGAGGTCGTCCACGGCGGTAATGGGCCCAAATTTTTTCGTGAGATGGTTAATGGTAAGGATGGTTTCCACAGATTGCGGTTTTTGGAGGGTTGTACACTTATGTGACGAACGGCAAACCGAATTGTTACATTCCGAATTTAATATCAGCGCATAATATTGATTTTCAAAGCTTTATAAACTTCGGAAATAAGAGAATATAAAGCGCGCTAATTTCCTTACGATTTCTGCTCCTTATTGAAATACACCAGGTAATAGTACATTTGCTTTTCCTCATCCCATCCTTTTTCCACGAATTTTTCGGCGCTCTCGGGGTTAATGAAGTCCATCTTGATCTGGATATTGGTATCGAGATTGATCACGTTTTTAATTTTCTTCCGGGCAGCGCTCACGGCCGTATTGGCAATGGGGAAGGTGGTAAGGTCCTCAATCTTGTACTTGGGGGCTTTTTCGGTCTTATAATGTTGAAATTCGGGGACCAAGGCTGGATTGTCGATTACCTCATTCATGAAATTGGTTTCCTCGAAGGTATCGTTTTTCGCAAAATGGTTTACAGCTCGGTTCATGAACATGACTTCCTGCTGCTTATCCTCGGCCGGCAAGACCACGTCCTTTGCGAAATCTTGACAAAACTTGAGGTATTTCTTGGTAAAGAAATTCTCGTCCTCGAACGCATCTACACCAAGGAAATTCTCCAGCCAGTACTTGGTGTCGTAGCGATTGCTGTCTACGGAAAGTATTTTATACCCCTCGTCTTTCTTCACATTGAATATCAAGCAGCCCTTGTCTAACTTGTTGAGATTCACGCCTTGTTGAAGCACGGCGTCCAGTTGGTTCTCCTTTTCGGAAAACTGTAGGAAATCCTGTTTGATTTCAGATTTGAAAATTCCCAACCCGTTCACTTTCTCGTTATCAATCTGAAGGTTCTCCAAATAGGCCACATACACTTCACCGCTCTTGATGTGGGGGTGCATCGATTGGTCAAAGAGGTATTTTGCCAACGCCTTGCTTTTCTCATGCACCGTATCGGGCTGTTCGAATATTTCCGACACCAACGTATATAGTTCGTGGAATTCAAGGTCGGTATCGTGGGTAAACTGAAAGTAATTTTCTTCCTTGTCACGAAACGGCTTGAAAAAATATTCCTTCAGCAGCGGGGTGAGCTCGTCGTCCAATCGATACGGATTGGCCGATAGGAAAATGCCCTCGTTTCTACTTTTGTTTCCAACGCGATGGATGGAAAGGGATGCAATGTGGGTGCTGAAAAGGTTGATCATAAACGATGCGGTATGTTTCGGTTAGGGTGTGTGTACGATGAGACTGTTGAAAATTAATTCCAGTTCTCGTCAAAATCGAGATTTTCATAGTCATCTGGATCAAAATCAAATTCTTCGGAAAATGCCGAATCCTCGTCGGCCTCATCATCGGCAATGAATTCAATCTCTGGCGACTCTAAGGGAATCTGCCCGTGGGCGAACATCAGGTTCGGATAACTCTGTCCATCTTCCGGCTCGGCGATATCTGCCAATTCAACCAAGAAGGTCCACATTGACAGAAAATCGTAAATATAAATTAAACGGGTCTGTTCTTCCCAAACCGTATCTTCCAGGAGGGTGTCGCTCATAATCCGCGCCTCGCCGGGCTCGTCGCCCATATCGAAAAGCGCAATTTCCTCTCCCTGTTCCCATTTGTCGTTGCTCACGTAGAACGATGCCATCTCGTCGCCATCCAGCCCGAACGACTGCAAGATGACATTGTGGAGGTCCTCGAGGGAGTTGGAAGCGTCAATCTCGATATCTCGGAAAACGTCCTCGTCGGTGTTTAAAATTATTCTGAAACGGTAAATCATGCGTATTGAAAAATTAGAGGGCAAAGGTACAAAAATATACCGGTGCGGGTGGACCGCAAACCACGTTGTGGAAAACTATTTTGTGAACCTATGCAGGGTAAACGTCATACCCGCCAATAGGAAAAACGCCATTATCTGGTGCAGCACGCCCAGCCACACAGGCACTTGCAACAATAAGGTAAAAACCCCTAGGAAAAACTGCAGGAAGACCAAGCCCAGCAAGGCGTTTAAGCCTATGCGTTGGGGCAGGGTACGGGCAATAGTTTGGCCTTTCCACCAAATGAATAAGATGATGGCCACCACAACATATGCCAAATACCGGTGTACAAACTGCACCCCGCTCTTGCCCTCAACAAAATTTCTCCAGAGTGGCTCCTGTTCAATATAAACGGTTTCGTGAATTAGCTTTCCCTCGCTCATTAACGGCCAGTGGTTGTGGATCCATCCTGCATCGAGCCCTGCCACGAAGGCCCCCCAGATAATCTGTACGACCAGTAGTGCATAGCCCCCGCGCAGTAAATTTCGGAATTTGGCATCGATTTCCTTTTGCTTCGGAAATAGTAAATCCAGAGCCACCCATAGTGTATAGGCAAAGGTGAGAAATGCGGTGGTAAGGTGCATGGCGAGCCGATAATGGCTAACATCCGGCCTGTCAACCAACCCGCTCTTCACCATGTACCAACCCAAGAATCCCTGGAACGCACCCAATGCCAATAAAACGATACATTTTTTAATTGTGGGCCGCGATAGTTGCTTCCGAATTAAAAAATAGATGAACGGCACCAGGAAAACCAACCCGATAAAGCGGCCAATCACGCGGTGCAGCCATTCCCAGAAATAAATATCCTTGAACTCCTCCAGGGTGAAGTTATAGTTCAGTTTCTGGTACTCTGGGTATTGCTTGTAAAGGTCGAATGCCTCTAGCCATTCTACCTCATTGAGCGGCGGAATGGTTCCGGAGATCAACTTGTAATTGGAAATAGAGAGTCCAGAATGCGTGAGCCTCGTGATGCCACCCACTACGACCATTATAAAAATGAGGAAACAGCCCGTTAAGAGCCAGTAGATTACCTTGTTGTTGTCTTTCATTAACGCTTCAAATTAAGTCACCTTCAACCCTAGATCGCGCCCTTTTTTAACCATATACTCATACGCCGCCTTGTATTCATTTGGAATTTCGCCCTCCAGGATAGCTTCCTTAATGGCGTCCTTAATTATCCCGATTTCGCGGGAGGGCCTTAAATTGAAGGTCGCCATAATTTCCTCGCCGCTAATGGGCGGCTGGAAGTTGCGCACGTGGTCCCGTTCTTCTACCTCTACTATTTTCTCCCGTACCTCCTGGAAATTCTGATGGTATTTTTTATACTTCTTCGGGTTTTTGGTGGTAATATCGGCCTCGCAAAGTGTCATTAAATCTTCCACGTTATCGCCGGCATCGAAGATAAGCCGGCGCACGGCGCTATCGGTTACATCACTCGCTAGGGCAATGGGGCGTGAGCTCATTAGCACCATTTTCTGAACAAACTTCATCTTATCATTCAGAGGCATTTTCAGACGTTTAAAGAGCTTGTACACCATTTTTGAACCCACGAACTCATGCCCGTGAAACGTCCATCCAATTCTTTTGTCGAAGCGCTTGGTGGGAGCCTTGCCAATATCGTGCAACAGTGCGGCCCATCGCAGCCAAAGATTGTCGGTCATTTCCGAAATATTATCGACTACTTCCAGGGTATGCCAAAAATTGTCCTTGTGGCGCTGCCCTTCCTTTTCATCGATTCCCTGAAGCGCGACCAGTTCCGGAAAAATGAACGATAGCAACCCGGTCTTGTGCAGCAAAGCGAACCCTTTTGACGGTTTTGAGGCCATCAATATCTTGTTGATTTCGTCAACGACGCGTTCTTTTGAAATGATCTTAATACGCTCGGCATTACGAATTATAGCCTGCAATGATTCCTTTTCTATAAAGAAATCGAGCTGGGTGGCAAACCGGATGGCCCGTAGCATACGTAATGGATCATCGCTGTAGGTAATATCGGGGTCAAGCGGGGTGCGTATTACTTTATTATCTAGGTCTTGTAGACCGTTAAACGGGTCTAACAGCAGACCGAAATTTGCATCGTTAAGGCTAAGCGCCAAAGCGTTTATAGTAAAATCGCGCCGATTCTGGTCATCTTCCAACGTGCCGTTTTCCACAGCCGGATTGCGACTATCCTCTTGGTACGACTCCTTCCGGGCGCCAACAAACTCGAGTTCCTGCACGCCGCTCCTTAGCATAGCGGTACCATAGTTTTTGAAGATGCTAACCTTGGGCTTTCCGGGTAACAGCCCGCTTACTTGCTTTGCAAGGTCAATGCCGCTACCTACGGCCACAATGTCAATGTCTTTTGCCGTTCCGCGATTTAGCAGGTAATCGCGTACGTAACCGCCTATTACATAGCTTTCCACGTTAAGTTGCGTGGCAGCCTTGCTTATTGTGTTGAAAATTGGGTGTGCTAATGCAGTTTTGTACGTAGGCGACATGGGTCGATTTATTCTCGAATTACAGCGACCGTACCATCATTTTTCAGCTTGATAATTGCCGAGGGTTTTGCGGTACTTTTATGGTGTTGCAAATTTACGACATAGTCCACGCCCTCCAAAATCTCGGGTGCTATTTCTTTGCGGCTCGTGGGCGTTTTTTGCCCGCTAATATTGGCCGAGGTGGAAACGATAGGTTTCTTGAACTTGCGTATAAGCTTATTGCAAAAATCATCTTTCACTACGCGAATACCCAACGTATTATCATCGGCAACTAGATTTTGTGCTATCCTAATGGGGTCGTCGTACACAATGGTGGTGGGTTTGCTAGCGTATTTCAGGATATCGTACGCCACTTCCGGCACGTCCTCGACATATTGGTTCAGCATCTTAAAATCATTGACCAGGCAAATAAGTGCCTTGCTCTCTGCCCGTTGCTTAAGGGCAAATACCTTATCGATGGCTTCAGCATTCGTGGCATCGCAGCCAATCCCCCAAACGGTATCGGTAGGGTAGAGTATAAGTCCGCCGCGCTTGAGAACGGTGAGTGCATTTTCAATTTCTTTTTCCATAGGGTTCTTTCGTTTCCGTATTGCAAAGGTCTTCAAAAAATTGATGACTGCCGCGTTTCTGAAGAAATAGAAGCTTAAAAATCGCTGTGCTTAGAAATGCATATCTTTGGAATAATATGTAAAACAAACCGATTTATTTCCGAAGTATTGAAAACATCTCTTTTAATTTCAACCTATAACTGGCCCGAAGCATTAGAACTTGTGCTGAAAAGTGCCGAGAACCAGTCGGTTTTGCCAGACGAAATTTTATTGGCAGACGATGGCTCCCGCGAGGAAACGACCCGATTGATTGAGACTTTCAAAAAAGGCTCGAGCATACCGGTGGTGCACGTATGGCACGAGGACGACGGATTTAAACGTTCGGAAATTTTGAATAAGACCATCGCGAAGGCCACAGGCGATTATATTATACAGACCGACGGCGACTGTATTTTGCACGTAGATTTTATCAAGGACCACTCAACGCACGCCCGGCCGGGCCAGTACCTGTACGGCAGCCGGGTGAATATTCAGGAAGGCTATTTACCCACCCTTTTTTCCAACAAGCAGATCGAGTTCAATCCTTTTTCAAAAGGGATAAAGAAAAGAACCCGTGCGCTGCGCATTCCGTTTTTCAGCAGATTTTATGGGCCGGGAAACGAACTTTCGAAAAAGCTGCGCGGTTGCAACGTATCGTACTGGAAGAGCGACTTTATCTCGGTGAATGGATATAATGAGGGAATGACCGGATGGGGTAGGGAAGATTCTGAACTGATGGTGCGCATGATGAACAAGGGTGTTCTGGGGAGGCGTTTGCGCTACAGTGGCATCGTTTTCCATATTTGGCACAAGACGAGCTCAATGCACAATGTTGCCAAGAACGACGCCATACAACGGCAGGCCGTGGCCGAAAAACGAACTTGGTGCGAGCGGGGGATAGCCCAATATCTTTAAGTGGTACTTTTTTGGTGCTCCAAATAATCTGATATGGCTCTTGCGGCCCGTTGTGAAGGACTGCAATCAACTTCTGAATGGAAATTTTCGTCGGTTATCCGCTGCTGTGTGGGCTTGTATTTGACAAATTGTTGAAATGCCCGTGGCAACATTTTTTTCATTTCTTCCACCGATGTAACCACATCCCCGCACTTCCAAAATCGATAGTGGGTATCTTGTTGCCAGTCCCTATTCTCGGCGTTGAAAAACAGACAGGGCCGGGGTTCTATTATAAATTCGTACACTTGGCTGGACACATCGCCCAAATATAGGTCGGCTGCCTTTATGTACGTCATATCTACGCTGGCGTTGCTGCCTAGGTCCACGAACATGTGCTTTGCCTCTCTATATTTCTCGGGCAATGTATCCTGCCGCGCTCCGCCCTTGTGCTTGAACAAATTAATGTGCGGGGCAAAAATGAGGTTGAATTCCTGTTGGTGGTAGAAATATTCCAGAATCTCAAGTCCGTGGTGGTGCCAGGACGAAAATGGGGCGCTGAAGTGCGGATTGTAGAGCACGGTGGGCTTGTCGTTGCTGAATATGGGTTTACGCTCCCGCAGGGCAACCGAATCTAACTTTGGGTAACCAACAACAGCGTGGTGCGGGGCTAAAAGTTGTCGTTTTTGCAGTTCTTCGGCATAGAATGTCCCAGGCAATAGCTGAAAGTCGAAATCTAACATAACTTTTTTGAAGACGTATGCCCGGCCCGGTGTTCCGTGGGTCATTTTTATGAATTTCGGAAACTTCCCTTCACCTCTTTTGTTTACAAAATATCCTTGGAAAAAATCGGTAAAGACGAATGCATCGAAATTTTCAAATAGAAAGGGAAGATTTTTCTTTATCCAGAAACCCTTTCGCGGTAGCGCTCGTTTTTTCAACCTATCGGTAAGCGCCCTAAACCAATGGGTGGGTAACTCAAGTACGGGTACGTTTTCTCCCTTTAACTGCTCGAGGGTAGCGTGGAGATACGTGTGATTACCCGGGTAGGTGACTATGGAAACGTCGTGTAATCTTGAAAGCGAAACGGCAACCGGTGCAAAATGGTTTATATGGTGAATTTCGTCGAGGTGCAGGAACGCAATTTTTAGAGGCCGTTTCATAGGTTTATTTCAGATAAGTTAGGAAATTCGTCGGTAGCGTAACCAGAGCTGCAAATAGCGCTTGAAAACAGAAAAGCTGTGTACGTAGGCGAGGATGAAGCCTTCCTTTCCGTCCAAAATGCCCAACCGCAGGATATATTGATTGAAAAAACGGTAAAACGGCCGAAAAAAGAAGTGGTATGCCGTTGGTTTTTTCTTTTTTCGGTAGAGCATTTTTGCCTGTAGCGCGCTGTAACGGTGGAGTTTTCCCGTGTAATGGTCAAACGACTTATAGGTGTGGTGGGGCGCGCTGTGCTTTAATTTTCCGGTGGGGCCATCGGTTTCCAGCACCTCGTGCACCAAATTGTCATTGTATTTGCAATGTTTCTTATCAAATAATCGCACCACCCAATCACTTTGGAAACCGCTGTACCGAATGCGCTTTCCCATAAACATAAAATCGCGCTTTACGAAATAGGCAATGGCGTTGGGCTTTTTCACGATGTTTATAATTTCGTGGGCGAGGGCATGGGTTATTTCCTCATCTGGATCGAAAAATACGACCCAATCGTGCGAAGCCCTCGAAATGGCAAAGTTTTTCTGTGCCGAAAAATTGTCGAAGCTGCGCTGCAAAACCGTGACCTTATCATATTTTTCGGCCAGTGCGACTGTATCATCGGTGCTATGGCTGTCTACGATAATTATCTCTTCCACGAACCACAAACTTTCGATAAATTTTTCGATAATCGATGCCTCGTTCAAGGTAATGGCTAGCGCGGTTATCTTTGGAGCGCTTTTCACAGAGTTGGGTTTTTGGACGATGTTGACGGGTTTTTTAGCATAGCCTTATTGCATGTTCTTTTGTAATAGCCGTAGCTTGACGTAGCGCTGAAAAACCCCGTAGGCATTGACGGTCGCCACGGCAAGACCAGGTATGCCGTCGCGAAAGCCGCCCTTCAGCACGTACGAACTAAAAAATCGGTAGGCCGGCTTCACCGTTAAATGAAACCAGGTGGCTTTGTTTTCTCTTTCAAACGCCTGCTCGGCCTGGAACCAGGCGTAGCGCTCCTTCTTCTTTATATACGGATGCAGGCCCTTGTAAGTATAATGGAGCATGGGATTTTCCAAGCGGCCCACCGTGCCCTCGCAATGCAGTTTTTCGTGTACCTTACCCGTGAAGTGGGCGCCTTCGCGCTTAACCAGGCGCAGTACGGTATCGCTATGGTGGTATAGAAAGCGGTTCATGTAAAAATGTGGAAAGGAAATGCGGTAACCGCCGTGCCGGGGGTTTCGCAATGTTCCCATTATTTCGTTTTCTAGCGAATGCGTGACCCGCTCATCGGCATCCAGAAATAGTACCCAATCGCAGGTGGCGTGCTCGAGTGCATAGTTTTTTTGTTCCGAAAAGGTGTCGAATTTCCGTTGCAGTACCTTGGTGGCCTTGGCCTCGGCAATTTCAGCTGTGGCATCGGTGCTAAACGAATCGATGACGATAATCTCATCGGCGAATGAAACCGAATGCAGCGCATCTTCGAGATAGGGCGCTTCGTTGAAGGTGGGAACAATGACCGAGAGGGTTGCCATAGGTGCAAACTTAGGAAATAACTTTATCTTTGTCCTTATGCAAGCGCTAGATACTTCCGTCATTATAAGCACCTACAATTCGCCGGCCTGGCTGGAAAAGGTACTTTACGGGTATAATAACCAAACCTTCAGGATGTTCGAGGTGGTGGTGGCAGACGATGGCTCGAACGATGAAACCGCTCAATTGCTGGAACGGATGCAGCGGGAAGTGTTCTACCCAATTGTTCACGTGTGGCATGAGGATCGGGGGTTTCAGAAGTCCGAGATCCTGAATAAGTCGGTAAAAAAATGTTCGACTCCCTATATCGTCATGAGCGATGGCGACTGTATTCCACGGAAAGATTTTCTGGAACAGCACGTGAAGTACCGGGAAGAGGGATTTTTCCTCTCGGGAGGCTATTTTATGCTTCCGTTGGAAATTTCGGAAAAAATTTCCAAGGAAGATATTTACACCGAACGCTGTTTCGATCTTCGTTGGCTGAAACAGCAGGGCCTGAAGACCTCGTTCAAAAATAACAAGTTAACCTCCCGCAAGGCCAAGGCAGCGTTCCTTAACGCTATCACCACCACCAACCCCAGTTGGAACGGGCATAATGCATCGGGGTGGAAAGACGATATCGTGGCGATAAATGGCTTTGATGAGCGCATGCAATACGGCGGGCAGGATCGCGAGCTGGGCGAACGGTTGCAAAATTTGGGACTGAAGAGCAAGCAAATACGGTACAAGGCAGTGGTAATTCACCTGGATCACCCGCGGGGCTACAAAAATCAAGAGTCGATTGATAAAAACTTGAAAATTCGCGATACGACGCGCAAGGAAGAGCGCACCTGGACGCCCTTTGGTATCGAAAAGAAGGAGACTGTTACCTAGCCTTGGAAGTAAGGTGATGGTCCAAAAAGGGCTTCAATTTCTTCAGGATTAGTTCGGGCATTAATTGCCTATACAAAAATTCTGGATTATCCTCGATTTTTCGGGTTTCCTCCTGCGTAAACGAATTGAACAGCTCGGGTTTCTCATCTAGGAGATGGATGCTTTCGTGCGTGGTCCCGTCTTCGAAGCTGCACCACGATTCCTTATTAATATAGGGCGAATAAATGGTAAACGTGGGTTTGCTAAGCGCCTTGGTAATATGTACGCTGCCCCCCTCGTTAGCCACGAGCAAATCGCATTGGTTCATCAATTTTATAAACCCTCTAATGGAGTTTTCGTAAATTTCCAGTTGGATGTTTTCCTTGGTATCACATAGCTCATAAATGGCCTGGGCAGCTTCCTTTTGGTTCGGCGCATAATTGAACAATATCGTAGCGCGGTAGTTGGCTGTGATAAAATTGACCAAGTTGGCAATATATTCCTTCGGAAGTGATTTTTTCGGAACGCTGCCCAGCACGCCCAGCATCACTATGGGTCGCGGTAAATGGTCGACCTTAGCATATTTTTTTTCCTCAGGAGTTAGATAGAGTTGTGGGATGTAGGATACCTCCTTCAGCGGAAACACTGAGGTAATCATATGGACCTTGTCCTCGATGGCCTTGCCGCACACGTGCGATCGCTGCTCCAGGAAATCTATGGGATGGGTGTAAAAGGGCAATTTTAGCGATTTGTGCGCTCTTTTCAGGCCAATGCGGAATTCGGCTCCGGAAAACAGACATATCATCCTGCTCTGGAATTTGGCATACGGGTCGAAGATGATGTCGTAGCTCGATTTTCGGATGTCAAATACCGTTTTCAGCAGCACCGAAAATTTCTTCAGTTTTTTCTCGTCAACCGCTATGATATGGTCAATATAGGGGTTGCCCTCCAGCACCCCTACCGTATAATCGTATACGAAGTAGGTGATTTCGCTCTGCGGAAATACCTTCTTTATATTTTCGGCAATAACCGAGCTGATGAGCACGTCGCCAATTCTTTTATTCTGTATTACGAGTATTTTGGTCATATCCATTACCTTCGCAAAGTATCTTTTTTTTTGAAGTTATTAAAATTTAAAATGAAACGAAATCTCGTTGTCCACGCCCAGTACGATGCCCAGCGCAGGGAGCTGGAAGCCTTTCTGCAGGCGTTTCACACTTCCGGCACCTACGTTGCCCAGGGCGAGCGAAATAGCATCAAAAAAGATACGTTTAGCGGGGAGATGCTGAGCATCAAAAAATTTAAGACGCCCAACGTGCTGCAAGGGTTGATTTACAGATTTTTCCGGAAAAGCAAGGCAAAGCGCTCTTTTCAATATGCCAATAAATTGATTTCGGTGGGGCTGCACACCCCCTTTCCGGTGGCGTATATGGAGAAGTTTAAGTTGGGCCTTGCCGAGAGCTTTTATGTTAGCAGGCACTTGGAATACGATTTGGATTTCCGGGTCTTAAACCATAACCCCAGATATCCTAACCGGGAGGAAATTTTGCGGCAGTTTGCCCAATTTACATTTCGGCTGCACGAGAACGGCATCGAATTTCTCGATCATTCGCCCGGTAACACCCTCATTGCGCATAGGGGCGATGGCACGTATGTATTTTACCTGATTGATTTAAACCGGATGCGCTTTGGGGAAATGGATTTCCACCAGCGAATGAAGAATTTTCGCAGACTGTGGCTCTCCAAGACTATGATAAATATTATCTCGAAGGAATATTCCCAGCTATACGGAAAGAGCGAAGAAGAAACCCATCGCTTGCTCACGTTCTATAGCCGAAAATTTCAACGGAAAAAAAATGTAAAGAAAATTAGGAAGCGCAAGTGGGGAATATAAGAAAAGGAGGCCATTGACCTCCTTTTCCTTGTTTAATTAGTTGCTGTACTATTGTCCGTACTTTTCGGAATATCGTTTCCACAGTTCGGTCTGATGCGTTTCTAGCGAAATGTCCCGCCCATCGATAAAGGCATGCGTTAGTTGGTTGGTGCGCATATCTAGCGCGTCGCCCTCACTGATAAAAAGAGTGGCGCTCTTACCGTTTTCCAATGTGCCGTACTCTTGATCTATTCCCAGTATTTTTGCGCTATTCCCAGTAATCAGTTGAAGCGCCTTTTCCTTATCCATTCCCTGGCTCACTAAATGTCCAGCGTAAAACGGTAGGTTCCTGGTTTGGAAATTCGACATATCCTGATTTTGGATACCCACTAAGAGGCCGCCTTCGGCCAATATTTTTGGCAATTTATAAGGCAAGTCATAATCATCGTCCTCTGCGTTCGGCAATGCGTGCGGCTGCCCAACCAAGACCGGAATATTGTTTTGCTTTAAGAAGGGGATTATCTTGTGCGCTTCGTAACCACCCACAATTACTACGTTTTTCACTCCTGATTCTTTCGCTACGGTAACGGCGTCAATAATCTCCTTTTCACCGTTTGCATACATATAGAGCTTCTTTGAACCATCGAAAAGACCTTGCATAGCCTTAAAGCCCTGATTATTGCTTGAGTTGGCCCCATTTCCGTAAGCCATGGCATTCACCATATACGTTTTAAGTTCGTCAATTTGAGCGCTATACTCCTTGTTAGGTTTCCAACCTCGATCCTCGCCCATCCACCAGCGACCCCGGCGAAAGCTGTTTGGCCAGTTAAGGTGAATTCCGTCATCGGTTTTCAGTGCGGCATCTTCCCAGTTCCATGCGTCGAACTGAACGATAGACGATGTGCCGCTTATGCGCCCTCCCTGTGGGGTTATTTGTCCAATAAGGACCCCATTGGGCCGCATACTTTCCACAACCTTGCTCTCTGCATTATAGGCGATTAAGCTTCGCACGTGTGGAATGACATCTCCGAGTTCGTCTTGGTCGTCACTTGCTCTTACGGCATTTACCTCCACGAGTCCCAAGGACTTCGTTGGTGCAATGATGCCTGGGTAAACATGTTTGCCCTGTGCATTGATAAGGGTACCTTGTGTAGCAACCTCAGGTCCTCCGATGGCGGTAATCGTGCCATTCTGAAAAACGATCGTACTGTTTTCTATTACCGATCCATTGCCAATATGGGCGGTTGCACCCTTAATGGTAATTGGCGATGTTTGTTCTGGGGCCGGCGTTTGCTGGGCATTGAGCAATCCGCTCGTGAGCGCCCAGAAACAAATGGCTATGTATTTAAGTTTTCTCATTTCAGTGATTAGTTTATAGTTTCACAGTGGAAATATTGTTTGTCCTTTCCTTTCGGCTCGCGCGTCTTGCCACCGCCGTTCTTTTCGTCAAGCATCATCTTTTCGAGTTTGTTGCGTTCCTCCTTAATTTTTTGACGAAGCATCTTGTCTTTCTCCAGGTCAAAGTAAACGGTGCCCTCGATCATAGTCTTCTCCGGTTTCGCATACACCGAAAGGGGATGGTCGCTCCAAAGTACAAGGTCGGCATCCTTGCCCTCCTTGATACTTCCTACCCGAGTGTCGAGATGTAACAATTTTGCCGGATTGATAGTGACCATCTTCCAGGCCTCTTCTTCGCTCATTCCGCCATATTTCACGGTCTTTGCCGCCTCTTGGTTCAGTCTTCTCGACATTTCGGCGTCATCACTATTGATCGCGGTAACCACGCCAGCCTTTGCCATAATCGCGGCATTATAAGGTATTGCGTCATTAACCTCGTACTTGTAGGCCCACCAGTCGCTAAAGGTCGATCCGCCTACCCCGTGCTCCTTCATCTTATCGGCAACCTTGTAGCCTTCCAAGATGTGTGTAAAAGTATTTACGTTGAAATCGAACTGTTCGGCAACCTTCATAAGCATATTGATCTCGCTCTGAACGTACGAATGGCAGCTTATGAAACGTTCACCATTTAAAATTTCGGCAACGACCTCCATTTCCTCATCATATCGTAACGGTTTTCCGCTCTTTTTCTTTTGGTCGTACTCCTTTGCCCTGTTGAAATAGTTCACGAATACCTGCTCAACGCCCATACGCGTTTGCGGAAAACGACTGTAGCTTTCCCAGTTGGACTGCTTTACGTTTTCGCCAAGTGCAAACTTGATGAATTTTGGCGAGTTGTCGTAAATAAGATCGTCGGCACCCTCTCCCCATTTCAGTTTGATGATGGCAGACCTGCCGCCAATCGGGTTGGCCGATCCGTGCAAGATCTGAATGGAGGTTACACCCCCTGCCAAATTTCGGTAAATGTTTATGTCTTCAGGATCTACCACATCTTCTATCGTAACCTCGGCCGATGAATTGTGGCCGGCCTCATTGATTGACAGCGCAGCAATGTGCGAGTGTTCGTCGATAATTCCAGCGGTAAGGTGCTTGCCGGAGGCATCGATTTCCGTAGCACCACGTGCACGAAGGTTTTGGCCAATTTCAACAATCTTTCCATCTTTCACGAGCACATCGGTATTGGCGAGCGTACCGGCGTCCTCACCTGTCCAGACCGTGGCGTTTTTAAAGAGCATGTCCTGTTGCCTTGGCTTAGCATCATAACCGTACCCAACATTGGGGTAGGTAATGGGCATAAGTTCAGGCTTCTTAGCGGTACTATCCTTGTCGTCTTCCGTTTCGGTTTCGCCTCCGGTTCGCGTGGCGGTATATTGTGTTTCGGCACCATCTGGCAATAGTAGCCTTCCGCTAAAATTGCTTCCGTCGCGCGGAACTATACCGGTAGTGCGGAATACCTGATTGGTTTTCTCATCGGTAAAGGATAGCGTTACCCAGTTATCGCTGTACTCCAATTTGGCAGGATATTCTACATCGCCCATGCTCACCTTGGCCTTGGGCTTGGCAACATCACCGCTAATCTTGACATCATAGGTTTTTCCACCTGCCGAAAGCGCGTAGTTTCCTCGAATATCTTTTTGGTCCTTAGTATTGACCACGTACTTATTTCCTTGCACCCAATTTTCGTAGAGTGTTGTTTTCTTATCAAAAATATCGCCAGAGGTTATTAGGAAATTGGCGTGCTTTCCAGGTTCGAGGGTTCCCAACTTGTCGGTAGCGCCCAATAATCTTGCGGGCACGGTGGTAAGGGCCTCGAGCGCCTTGGTTTTGTCAAAACCGTACTCGAAGGCTCGGTTCAATTTATCCTTAAATTCCGCTGGTTTTTTTAGCTCGAAGGTTGTGAGTGCAAACGGAACGCCATTATCGGCAAGCGTTTTGGGGTTCATAGGGGCTTGGTTCCAAGCGCGCATTTGCTCTAGCGTCAAATATTTTGCAGCATATGGGTCGCTCACATCGTACGCATCTGGAAAGTTAATGGGAATGATATAACTGGCATTAGTTGCCTTGATATCCTCGATAAGTTCATACTCTTGGCCCCCGCCAACAATTACATATTGTATGTTAAATTGATCGCCAATCTTGTCAGCACGTAGGTTGTTGTCCTTACTGCCGGCCTCAAAGAATGAGATCAGGTTTTTATTCTCGATTAGTGCTTCCAGGCTTCGGTCCTTGGTGTCGACGTTTCCTTTTTCATACCAATCGGCATCCCAATGCATCTGGCGGAGCAAGGCCATGGCGCCCATAAGTGATGTCGGGTAGGATTGCCTGCTTGTAACGCTTTTCTCGAACGAGAAATATTGTCCCGATTCATCTTCGATAATTCGTGCCGCATCACCATCGTCGTCGTTGAGCGCAACGAGCACGCCGGTGCCACGTGCAATACCGTCCATAGTGTGCGTATTTAACGTTCCGAAACCTGCAGCGCGAAATTCTTCTGCATTTTTCTTGTCATATTTGAACCGTTCCATTGAATTGCGCTCGGGCATGATGTGGTCGTTCCAGTAAAATCCTTCGCGGCTGGCGCCGTACTCTGGGGAACGGCCCTGCCCTTCGGCACGTTTCGGTTTTTCAATCCCGAAGTTCGTGTACGGATCAATAAAAGAAGGGTAAATATACTTTCCTTCTAAATCGATAATAACCGAATTTTTGGGAATGGACACCGATTTTCCGGAGGCCACGACCTTTCCATCCTGAATTAGGAGGGTTCCATTGTTAATCTTTTTTGTGGGAGAGACATACACCGTGGCATTGGTAAATGCAGTGTAGTTGGTGTTTTTTTCCTTGACGCCGTCGTTCTTGGGGAAATACTCCTGCGCGACGAGCGACATGGATAAGAGCCCTGTAAAAAGGGCTACGGTAAGTTTTTTCATTCGTGAGATAGCATTTAAATTATAGAAGCCCTAAATATAGGAAGGGTGTATTGAAGTAGACATACCGTTAACGATGCTTTAACATTTTATTAAGAAATGGTTCAAAAAGGACGCTCCTCAAAATAATTAACTACCAGCGCTACCATATAGCTATAGCTCATGATGCCCTTGGATTGGTTGTTCGCCTTGAGGAAATAATTGTAGAAATGCTTTGAAAATACCTCGAAGGGATTTTCATAGCTTGTCCAAAATTCGCGCATTTCGCGATAGCTCTCTAATATTCCGAAGTTAATTGTAGGCAGGAGTGCCTCATAGGTTTCAATATCGCGCCGGGCAATTTCATTCACACAGTAGCGCAACGCGAAAATATAACCAGCATACTGTATATAAGGGTCGCTATTATTTATGGTGGCCAAGGTGGCAATGAAATTGGCCTCATTTTCGGCGGCATACCCTATTTGATGGGCCATTTCGTGGCAACTCACCACGGGAAACTTATAGGTCTTAATCAAATTGTTAACCTGCGCCTCTCCGGAAAACGGATTGTAATAGCCGCTGTACCCCATATAGGTCAGACCTAGGCTCCATCCGCTTTTCTTGATGCTGTTGGGCGAATACGCCAACTTTGGAAAGGTAGCCTCAAGCGCCTGATAGCCGTCGTCGGCCTTTTCGAAAATTTCCGATTGGGTATAGGGTAGGTCAATCTTCGTGCTATCGGCGTACCCAAGTGCCCGGTGCAGCGCGTTCGATTTCGCTATCAATCGCTTCGTTGTGGTAATCAGTTCCTCCGTGGTATAGGTATAATCTATGCCAATCGATTCGTGTAACGGTTGTCTATAATAATTAAGGCCCCAGAGAACGTGGAACATAAAGTAAACGACCGATACTGCCGCGGTAATATCCAACAGGAAGGAAAGTGGCTCGAACCACAATCGCCGCACATTTCGGTACAGCCACCGAATGGCCAGCAGGGCTATCAATACATAAAAAACATCGCCTACAGAAAACGGAACCCATCCAAAAAGGTAACGCGCAGTCTTGGCCAGATAAGGATATATGCCCGTGCTATAATATTTTTCTACGAACGTAGGGGCGCTCCGTAAAAAGTAGAGACCCACAATTTGCAAGAGCAGGAGTAGGGTAAGGATAATCTGGGTTCGTTTCCGCATAGCTCAAACATACAAAGTAATTCGCTGGCGGCATAATTTTTATCCCGCGTGCAAAACCGTAATTTTGTGTCTCGTGAAATTTAAAAAACGAAATATATAATTATGAACGAATCTATTCGGAATTTAGAGCCTAAGGCAGTCTGGAACCATTTCGCCGATTTAAACGCCGTGCCCCGACCATCCAAAGATGAGGCGCGGGTCATTGCCTTTATGAAAGCGTTTGGCGAGAAGCTGGGCCTTGAAACCATCGAAGATGGCGTGGGCAACGTAATCATTCGCAAGCCCGCCACTACCTGTATGGAAAACAGAAAGCCAGTTGTGCTTCAATCACACCTAGATATGGTCCACCAGAAGAACAACGATACCGATTTCGATTTTCAAACGCAGGGCATTGAAATGGCGGTCGATGGCGATTGGGTTCGCGCCAAGGGAACCACCCTCGGGGCCGATAATGGTCTGGGGGTCGCCACGATCATGGCGGTATTGGACAGTACGGATATCCCGCATCCATCGTTGGAAGCACTTTTCACCATCGATGAGGAAACGGGAATGACCGGTGCCATGGGCCTTCAGCCAAATTTATTGCAAGGCGAGATTTTACTGAACCTGGATACCGAGGAAGATGATGAGATTGGGGTGGGTTGCGCTGGTGGCATTGACATAACGGCTGAGGGTACGTACCAAACCGTATCTGCTCAAGAGCCTTCCGAACCCCTGAAAATTACCGTGAAGGGTCTCCAGGGCGGCCATAGTGGAATGGATATAATTAAAGGACTGGGGAACGCCAATAAGTTAATGAACCGATTGTTATATTCGGCGAACGATTACGTGCAAATAGCGAGTCTCAGCGGCGGAAGCCTGCGCAATGCTATTCCTCGGGAGAGTGTGGCCAAGGTAGCAGTGTTATCGCATAAAAAGGAGGATTTCCTAAGGGCACTCAACACTGAGAAAAATGCCATATTAGAGGAATTTCAGCAGTTAGAGCCACAGCTGGAAATTTCAGTTGAAAGTGCCAGCGAACATTTTGATCAAGTAATGGAGCCGAAGGCCCAAACCCGTTTGTTGCGCGCCTTGTATGCCGCCCATAACGGGGTGTATAGAATGAGCCCGGCGATAGCCGACTTGGTTGAAACTTCCAACAATATTGCGAAGGTTACCGTCACAACGGGCAAGATTGAAATTTTATGTCTTACGAGATCGTCGGTAGAATCATCCAAACAAGACCTATCAAACGCATTGCAGTCGGTTTTTGAATTGGCGGGACTCTCGGTTACATTTTCCGGAGCGTACCCGGGTTGGGCGCCCAATATGGAAAGCCCCATCCTAAAAGTACTCGATTCGCTCTATACCGAAATAAACAATGAAAAGGCGCACGTCGCCGCTTGCCACGCCGGATTGGAATGTGGTATCTTAGGGCAGCATTATCCGGAGATGGATATGATATCCTTCGGACCTACCATTAAGGGAGCGCATTCACCAGATGAACGTGCAAGTATTTCGTCGACGCAGAAGTTCTGGAAATACGTTCAGGCTATCTTGCAACATATTCCCGAAAAGGGATAGCGATAAGCTGCTCCATATTAAAAAAGGCCTCGCGGATTTCGCGAGGCTTTTTTATTAGTTCAAACAGATTATTGAGCTACATCCACCAATTCCAGCTCGAACACAAGATCGGCGCCCGGTGGGATTAGCGGTGGATATCCACGTTCACCGTACCCAAGATGAGAGGGGATAAACACGGTAGTTTTATCGCCCACCTTCATAGTAAGCAGGGCTTCCCTAAATCCAGGGATAAGTCTTGCGTCCTGGCTATAGGCAGATTGTACCGGCACGTATTGGTCGGCCAGTTTACGCGCTTCATTCACCATTTCGTATGTCTCGGCCTTATCCAACAGGTTCGTGTCAAATAACTTTCCATTGGCAAAGTACCCGGCGTAATTCATTAAAATCTGGGTTCCTTCCTCGGGCTTAACGCCCTCACCGGCTTCTCGGGTATAAATTTGAAGGCCAGAGGGCAATTCTTCCGCTTTCTCTTTCATAGAGGCGAATTCAATAGCCTTTTCAGCGGCTATTTTATTGATTCTCTCCTCTTTTTCCTTTTTGGTACGCTCTATTTCTTCCATTTGCTCTGTGAAGAAAGGAACATCTGCCTTACCCTTACGGATGATATTTACCTCTTCCATAATGATAGGATCCACTGGTTTATCGCCAGGCTGGGTAGTTTTTACGTTTCCGATGGAATCTACCACCTCCTGGCCAATAACTACCTCGCCAAATACCGTGTGCTTTCCATCTAACCAAGGGGTTTCCTTGAGGGTAACGAAAAATTGACTGCCATTGGTAGCGGGGCCAGAATTTGCCATAGACAAAATACCCTTGCTGTCGTGGCGAAGCGTGTCTACGATCTCATCGGGAAAACGGTATCCCGGATTTCCGGAGCCATCGCCCTTAGGGTCTCCGCCTTGGATCATAAAATCCTTGATTACGCGATGGAAGGATAGGCCGTCGTAAAAACGCTTTCCCTTATAGGTAGAATCTAACATTCCATTGGTGCCTTCAGCCAAGGAAACGAAATTTGCAACGGTCAAGGGGGTTGCCTCGTGGTATAGCTTGGCTACAAAAGTCCCTTTGTTTGTAATGAATTCAGCATAGACACCCTCGTCAAGATCGGGATATTTGTCCTCGCAGGACGCCAAACTCAGGGTAGCTAACAGTAATACTAATAATGTGTGTTTCATAAGGTTTGTTGATTATTGATTGTCTTTAGAAGGTATAATTGTATCTAGGGTAACCGTGCTTTGTACGGGTACGTTGGTGCCCAGTTTATTCTCTATGCCGTAGTAGCCGAAGGCCTTGTAGGATGGGAAGAGAAAGGTAACCGTCTCACCCTCTTTCATTAGCTTCAGCCCATCGCGAAGCCCTGAAATCAGTTCTTGGTTAGATTGGTCTATCTTGTAATTTTGAATTCCCGTTTCGGTTTCAGATAAGATGGTATTGCCGGCAAGATCCTTTATGTCATAGGTGAACCGTACCGCATCCCCTACCTCCGGGGTGGTTTGGCTAAGGGTGTCCTGTACGTTGTAGTAGTACCAGAAACCGCTGTCGCTAGATAGGTAAATTGTATTGGGGTCGTTTTCCATCAAGGTGGTAATTCGTACTTTCTCGGATTCGTACAGCTTGCTGTTTCTTGCGGCCGACTCTTTATAGAACGATCCAGAACTTTGCTGGATGGGTCTTCGGGCCTCAGGACCCTTGCAAGACGCCAAAGAGATGAAGGCAATTAAAATATAAATGGCGTTAAGACGCATTTGTAAGTTGTTGTTTATAATTTGTTAATATACTAATAAATTCAGTAACGGTTTTAGAGAGCGAAAGATTGCTGCGTCCCCCTGCCGCGTGGGTGTGGCCACCACCGTTAAAATGAGCTCTGGCAAACTCGTTTACCGAAAAATCGCCCTTGCTTCGGAAGGACATTTTCGTAATTTTTTCCTGTTTGTTTTCAATGAAAATTACAGCAAAAACAATGCCTTTTACCGAAAGTGCGTAGTTTACGAAACCTTCGGTGTCGCCCTTCTTAAAATTATTGGCGTCCAGCTCTTTCTGCAAAAGGGTAATGTAGGCCGTACGGTATTGGGGTAAGATATGCAGGTTTTTCAGTGCCAAGCCCAATAACCGTAAGCGGTCCTCACTATTCGTATCGAATACTTGCTGGTGTATTTCGGCGTTGTTGGCACCCTCTTCAATCAAGTGGGCGATTACCTTGTGCGTAGTGGCCGTGGTGGCCGGATAGCGAAATGATCCGGTATCGGTCATAATCCCTGTGTATAATTGAGTTGCTACATCAGCGCAGAGTGCTGGCAGCTCGCCAATAGCATCTAAAAAATGGTATACCATCTCGCTGGTAGAGCTCATCTTAACATCGCTGTAGGTAACAACGGCATAATCGGCAGGTGCCTGGTGGTGGTCTATCATTACGAACTCAGCCACGGCATCTTCCAGAAATTGCTGCATCGATCCCACGCGCGACAAGTCATTAAAGTCCAGTGTAAAGATTAGGTCGGCGTTGTTTATGAGGGAAATACTCTTGTCTTCCTCCTGTTCGTGGACCACGATCGTTTCGCAGCCGGGCAGCCATTTCAGAAAATCGGGAAAATCGTTAGGTACAATCACCGTGGCGCTATGACCTAGGCGATTTAGCACGCGCGCGAGCCCAAGACAAGACCCTATGGCGTCTCCGTCTGGATTTTTATGGCCCACAACGACAATTTTTTTCTGGCCGGCGAGCAGCTGGCGGACTTTGGCAATCGTTTCTTTTTCCATAGAAGTGCGAAGATACAATTTCTTATGTTTTCGCTATTTCCGAAGTGAAATATTTCGGCTAAAATAACGTCGAAATTTTATCTGCCAATTGCCCCTTGTTTTTGATGCTTAATATGTTACTTTTGCACAAAATTTTAAAAAACGATGAGAACAGATAGAACGTTTACTATGTTAAAGCCCGATAGTGTTGAAAAAGGACACATTGGAGCTATCCTCGAGAAGATAACAACTGCGGGTTTTAAGATCGTAGCGCTGAAATTGACGCAGATGACCCAGCACGATGCCGAAACTTTTTACGCCGTCCATAACGAGCGGCCGTTTTTTGGTGAATTGGTTACATATATGACGCGCGGCCCTATCGTGGCTGCCGTATTGGAAAAGGAAAACGCCGTGGAAGATTTCCGCACCCTTATTGGCGCTACCAACCCAGAGGACGCTGCCGAAGGTACCATCCGTAAGCTATACGCTGCCTCTATTGGAGAGAATGCCGTACACGGGAGCGATAGCGACGAAAATGCCGAAATTGAGAGCCAGTTCCATTTTGCGGGAAGAGAGATTTTCTAAGTTTGGTTAAACTTGAATAATTGCCGAAAACGCCACCCTAGGGTGGCGTTTTTGTTTATCGCAGTATTATGGAATTTATGAGTTCCTTGCCTAGCTCCTGGTTAAGCATGGTAATGATTTTTTCCTTGCCGTAGCTAAGCTCTTCCCGAAGTACGGAGCTGCTAAGCTGCACGTAAAGTACATCGCGCTCTAGCTTGAGGCCCGTAGTGTAGTTTGAAATGGCATCGCCCATGACCTCGTGCCACGCCTCTTTGACCGATATTTTATCGAGGCCCGTCTGCAATCGGTTCGATTCAATGAAGTCCTTCAGCACATCGCCTAGGGTGGTTTGGTCGCCAAATCGTTTCGCCATAATTTCTGTTTGAAATGAATCGTTTTTCGTTATTCTTCGGTCAGGTTAAATTTACGGAACTTTTTATAGGTGTAAACCTTCCCGTCTGGGTTTTTCACGAGAAGTTCTTCTTCCGAAGCTTCCAGGACCCACTCTTTCCGGTTGTCGAACGGAGTGTGGTACAGTAGCATTAACGTATCATTGCTCACCGTTACGTCAAACGACTCTACGGTTCCGGTGGTCCTGAAGCTTCCGTCCAGTTGTGGATTCAGCTTTTGGCGCGTTCCGGTACTATCGCTTACCTCAATAAAGTCGACAGTCGTGTTTAGCGTAAATTCCTTTTTCACTCCATTTGGCAGGGTGACGCTGGAAATTTCCCAGTACCCCGCTAAATGCTGGAGTTGACTGGAAGGCGATTGACCGCCGCAGGCTGCCAAAAGCGTGAGTGCCAAAATATAGATTGCCTTTCTTTTCATTGCAAATTAAGGTTGTAATGGAAACATTTTATAGGATTGGTGCACGTTCTTGATGACCGCCTCGGTCCTGTCTGCGTGGGTATCACTTATAAACAACTGCCCGAAATTCTCGTTGTCCACCAACTGAATAATATGCGCTACGCGCTGCTCATCCAGCTTGTCGAAAATATCATCGAGCAACAATATAGGTGTAACCTGGCTATGCGCCTTTATAAAATCGAATTGTGCCAGCTTCAGGGCGATCAAAAATGATTTTTGCTGTCCCTGGCTGCCAAATTTCTTGATGGGATGCCCGTCTATTTCAAAAATTAGGTCGTCCTTGTGTATGCCTACGTTGGTATACTGGGTAATCTTGTCCTTGGCGGCGCTTTCGCGCAACATCGTTCTAAGGTCGCCTTCTGCCAATTGACTCTTATAAAGCAGGCTTACAGCTTCGGTGCCGCTGCTAATAGATTTATAGCGATCCAGGAATATGGGCAGAAATTCGGCCAGGAACTCTTGCCGCTTTTCGAAAACAGGGGTTCCCAACTGGTGCAGCTGCTCGTTGTAAATTTCCAGCGTTTCCTGGTTGTGGGTGTGGTTTGCGGCAAAATATTTCAACAAGGAGTTGCGCTGCGCCAATACCTTGTTATAGTTAATTAAATCCTGCAAATAGGGGGCATCGCTCTGGGCAATTACGCCGTCAATAAATTTGCGGCGGGTCTCACTGCCCTCGATTATCAAGTCCCTGTCGGCCGGCGAGATTATGACCAGGGGCAGAAATCCAATGTGCTCGCTGAACTTTTCGTACGGCTTGCCATTGCGCTTGATCATCTTTTTTTGCCCGCGCTTGGCACTAACCACTATTTTTTCCTGTCTATCGTTTTTTCGGTACAGGCCCTCGGTCACGAAAAAATCTTCTCCGTGCCTAATATTCTGGCTGGTAATTGGGTTGAAATAGCTCTTTCCGAAGGAGAGATGGTAAATGGCATCCAGCACATTGGTTTTACCTACCCCATTATGGCCCACAAAGCAGTTGATCTTGGGGTCGAACTGAAAGGTAGCCGTTTCAAAATTTTTGTAATTGAGTAATGAAAGTGATTCTAAAACCATAGAAATGAGTGCGTTTCAAAATTGTACGGCACGATTGAAATATGTTGCGAAGTTCAGAAAATAGACCGTAAAATATTGTAAAATAAGAAATATTTTCCCTTTTAAATTCCATTAAAAATTTTATTTTTGCCCCTCATTAAACCAACACTATGGCAACGTACAAGAAAAGAGGGTACAAACCAAAGAACAAGGCCGAAAAGGATGTTCAGGTAGAAGAAAATAGCGCAACGGCTGAGGTATTCAACACCTTGGACGAGGGTGCTTCTAAGACCGAGGCGTGGGTAGAAAAAAACCAGAAGATCATTTTTTCAGTAATTGGTGTCATCGCTGTTGCTGTACTTGGTTACCTGGCTTTCCAGGAATTTATCCAGAAACCACGCGAGGTGGAGGGAATGAACGATATGTACCAAGCACAAACTTACTTCGAGCAGGCACTTGCGGTAGAGCAGGGAGATTCGCTATATAATCTAGCCTTAAACGGGGGGCAGGGACAATACGGTTTTCTTGACATCATAGACAATTACGGAGGAACCAATGCGGCGAACTTGGCCCATTATTATGCCGGTATGGCCTACCTGCAAACGAACGACTACCAAAATGCCATTAGTCAATTAGACGAGTTCGAAAGCGACGATGCCATCTTGACACCGTTGGCGAAAGGGGCCATAGGCGATGCTTTCGTACAACTGGACCAGAGCGATAAGGCTTTAGACTACTATGAAGAGGCCGCTTCAATGAACACGAACGAGTTTACGACCCCACGCTTTTTGTTGAAGGCCGGCATCACTGCCTTGAACCTTGGCAAGACAGATGCGGCACTAGCCCATTTCAAGTCAATAGAAGACAATTACCCTAATTCACAAGAAGCTGCCAAGGCAATGGTATATGTTGGTAAGGCAGAGGCGATGAAGCAGCAGTAAATGGCTACCGAAAATAAAAACTTATCGGCTTACGATAAAGCGACGATCCCAAACGCGAAGAACTTTCGGTTTGGGATTGTTGTTTCTGAATGGAATCCTGAAATCACCGAAGGGCTCTTCCAGGGCGCTTTCGATGCGTTGCTGGATTGTGGTGCGATAAAGGAAAACATCGTTCGCTGGAACGTGCCGGGCAGTTTCGAGCTTATCTACGGCTGTAAGAAAATGCAGCAGAGCTACGATATGCTCGATGTCGTAATTGCCGTCGGAAATGTAATACAGGGCGAAACCAAGCATTTCGACTTCGTGTGCGAGGGCGTTACCCAGGGCCTCAAGGACCTGAACGTACAGAGCGATATCCCCGTTATCTTCTGCGTACTTACCGATGCGAACATTCAGCAGTCGCGCGACCGGAGCGGCGGAAAGCACGGGAACAAGGGCACCGAGGCGGCCATAGCCGCCATAAAAATGGCCCAGCTTAGAAAAGACGCAGCCTTTTAGCAAATCTCGATCTTACGGAAATAACAACCGCCGTCATAAAACGGCATAGTGCTTGTTGGTTGGAATCTGCGGTTCAATCACTTCGGAAAGTGCCGTAATTTAAGTACATTTGAATCAAGAAGGATTATGGGAATTTTAAAGACACGACAGAACAAAAAATTTGGGTACGAACCTCGCTATTATAAGCAGGAGGGGGAGGGTAGCCCATTTCAAATAAAACATAAATTCGATGAATATCGCTCGACCATAGGCGATCCATTGGGTTTCAAGGGAAAGGTGAAGGCGGCCCTTCACGACCTCAAGCAGGGACAGGACCGCCGGGTAAACCGGACCATTTTCGTAATCGTGGCGCTGTTCATCCTACTGTTCTTATTTATTATCGATTTCGATTTGTCCATATTCTTTACTGAATTTTAATGAGTGACATTATCCAACTCTTACCCGACCACGTAGCTAACCAAATTGCCGCAGGGGAGGTGGTGCAACGCCCGGCCTCGGTCGTAAAGGAACTGCTCGAAAACAGTATCGATGCGGGTGCCGAAAATATCGCCCTCATAGTTAAGGACGCCGGCAAGACGCTGGTTCAGGTGACCGACGATGGCCTTGGTATGAGTACCACAGATGCCCGCCTCAGCTTTGAGCGGCACGCCACCAGCAAGATAAAGAGCGCCGATGATTTATTCAACCTGCACACCAAGGGATTTCGTGGCGAAGCCTTAGCTTCAATAGCGGCAATCGCGCACGTCACGCTTAAAACCCGAACGGAAAATACCGAGATAGGCACCGAAATATGTATTGAGGGCAGTACCATAACGTCACAAGAAGCGGCCGTGGTGCCTAAAGGAACCACTATTTCAGTTAAAAATCTCTTCTATAACATTCCGGCGAGGCGCAATTTCCTGAAGAGCAATCCCGTGGAAACGCGCCATATAATTGACGAGTTTCATCGCGTGGCCTTGGCGCATCCGCAGGTGGCCTTCCAGATGGTGCATAATGGCAGTGATGTCTTCAATCTGCCCAGCAGCAATACGCGACAGCGCATCGTGAATATATTCGGCGGAAAGACCAACGAGAAATTAGTGCCCGTGAGCGAGGAAACCGAAATCGTAAAGGTAAATGGTTTTGTCCTGAAGCCTGAATATGCGAGAAAAAGTAGGGGAGAGCAGTTTTTTTTCGTGAACCACCGCTTCGTAAAAAGCTCGTACCTCCACCACGCAGTACATTCTGCCTTTGAAGGGCTGATAAGGGACGGCCTTCATCCTGGATATTTTTTATATTTGGAAGTTAACCCACAATCTATTGACATAAACATCCATCCTACCAAGACCGAGATAAAGTTTGACGACGAGCACGCTATTTATGCCATGCTTCGCGCTACCGTAAAGCACAGTTTGGGGCAATTTAGCATTGCGCCGGTATTGGACTTCAATAAGGAAAGCGGTTTCGAAACTCCTTATGAATATAGCAAGAAAAGCCCTCAAGCGCCCACAATCGAGGTGGATAGGGATTTCAATCCGTTTTCTGCCCCGTCCCATAGCCCAGTGCCGTCAGGCTTCAAGAAGAGACAGGAAACCACCCAGTGGCAATCGCTTTACGTTGGTATGGTAGATGAACTGGATTCGCCTGCGTCAAGTTCCATTGAGTTGGAGAGCGATGAGGTTACCGGCAGCCTGTTCCATTCAGAACGCGAAACCAAGTCGCACGCTACCTTTCAACTTCAGAATAAGTATATAATAAGCCCCATCAAGAGCGGTCTTATGGTAATTCACCAGCACTTTGCGCATCAGCGCGTGTTGTACGAAGAATTGCTGAAGAACATGACGTTGCAGGAAGCGGTAAGTCAGCAGCTATTGTTCCCGCTGGTATTGACTTTTTCCGCTCCTGAAATTTCCCTGCTCGAGAAAATTAGGGAACAGCTAGAACATACCGGTTTTGTCTTTTCGCAATTTAGGGAGGACACGTTGCAAATTAGCGGCATTCCCGTATCGATGATAGAAAGTCAGGCCGAAAAGGTACTCGAGCAACTCGTAGATGATTTGCGAAACGAGGTGCCCGATGCCGGCTTTAGCCAAAATGATTTATTGGCCCAGTCGTTGGCGAAGAGCATGGCCGTAAAAACGGGCACGCCCTTAAACCAACAGGAACAGGAACATTTGGTGCATCAGCTTTTTGCATGTAAGGAGCCGAGTGTATCACCCTCAAATAGACCCGTACTCGTCACGATGAACGCGGCCGATTTTGATAAAAAATTTATGTAAATGGCAAGAATTACCGACACCGTAAAGGTACTGATCATTGTTAACGTCCTGTTCTTTATCGGAACCTTGACGACGGGCGATCTTGCCTACCAATTGTTCTCGCTTTATTATTTCGAAAACCCGAGTTTCCAGCTATGGCAGCCGCTCACGCATATGTTCATGCACGGAAATTTCATGCACATCCTGTTCAATATGTACGCGCTATGGGCTTTCGGCTCACCGTTGGAAATGCGATGGGGACGAAATAAATTTCTGTTCTTTTACTTCTCGGCAGGCTTTGGCGCCGCGCTCATCCATACCTTGGTCAACTATTTCCAGGTGCAATCTGGTATGGACGCACTAATGGCCGCTGGAATGAGCACCGGGCAGATTTCCGATTTGCTGCTTACCGGCGAGTATAATACGAGCGTACTGCAAAGTGTCTCGAAGGAAACCATACAAAATTTATACAATGCCTTCCATACGCCGGCCGTAGGTGCCTCGGGCGCTATTTATGGCGTGTTGGTGGCATTCGGTATCATGTTCCCCAATATCGAGCTAATGCTAATCTTTTTGCCCGTACCCATCAAGGCCAAATACTTTATACCGGGTTTAATCGTTATCGATTTGTTTTTCGGAATCACCGGGTCGCCCTTCGGAATTGCCCATTGGGCGCATATTGGCGGGGCGCTGTTCGGTTTTATAATGGCCTGGTACTGGAAACGAAATAGCTTTGACGGCACCCGTTGGTATTAACTATGAATACAAATAACCTTACATATCAGTATAGGACGGCGAACATAGTGCTTAAGCTCATCGTCATCAATGCCTTAATTTTCCTAGTGGTTACACTGGGCGCATTTCTGTTCGGCTCGACGCCGGCAGCAGTAGCAAGATGGTTTGTCCTGCCCGATAGCGTTGGCGAAATCTTGTTGCAGCCTTGGTCCTTGCTAACCTATAGCTTTTTGCATTTCGGGTTTTGGCATATATTCTGGAACATGCTCTGGCTCTATTGGTTTGGCGCCTTCGTGCTGAATCTATTTTCCGAAAGGCGCATTTTAACGATTTATCTCTTGGGAGCGCTGTTCGGCGGACTGCTCTACGTACTGTCTTACAATCTGTTTCCCGTTTTTACGGAACATAGGGGGTATTTATTGGGAGCCTCGGCTGCCGTTAGGGCTATCGTCATATTTGTAGCTGCCTATACTCCACAGACCGAGGTGCGTGTGTTCTTCTTCAATGTTAAGGTTTGGCACATCGGGCTGTTTGTGGTGCTACTAGATTTAATTCAGATGCCCACCTCTGGAAATGCCGGCGGCCTATTGGCCCACCTAGGGGGTGCCGGGTTTGGTTACCTGTATGCCGTGCAGCTGAGAAAGGGCAATGATATAGGAAGTTGGTTTGAAAGAATGATTGAGGGGGTTGCCACTTTCTTCAAGACAAAAAAGCAGAAGCCCTTTCGGAAGGTACACCGTACGTCCAAACGAAGCGCTACAGCTTCTCCCAAAAGGGAATCGAGGAACGAGCAACAGAAAAAAGTGGATGCCATTCTAGATAAAATTGGAAAGAGCGGTTATGACAGCCTTACCAAGGAGGAAAAGGACTTTCTCTTTAAGGCGGGTAAGGACGATTAGGAAAGTATATGGCAAAACAACGGGGGTGTATAAATAGAATACTATTTTGGGGAAACGTGCTCACGGCACTTCTCCTGCTGGTGTCTTTCGTACTGCCATACCTGCCCCCGCGTCGGTTTCCGAATGTCGCGCTGTTAAGTTTGGGGGTTTCTCCGTTATTGTTGGTCAACGCCCTGTTCCTTCTTTATTGGCTCGTGCAATTAAGCCGGCGCGCACTGTTATCGGTTGTCGTACTCCTGTTTGCATATTTCCATTTCAACCCATTTTTTGAAATTTCCACCAATGGAAATACCGAAGACTATAAGAACACCCTAAGTGTCGTCTCATACAACGTGCGCCTGTTCAATGCTTATGAAAAGGGTCCCGATCGTGAGGTGACCGAGGTTATATCCCAATTACTAGATATTCAACAACCCGATGTGCTGTGCATCCAGGAATTTTACAAAGGCAATAAATTGGATTTTTCTTCCTATCCGCATAAGTATGTTCATTACAAGGGGGCGCGAAACAATTTAGGTCACGCTATTTTTTCGAAATATCCATTGGTAAAAACGGGAACCTTTGATTTTAGGAACTCGTATAACAATGCGCTGTATGCCGATGTGGTGAAAAATGGCGACACCGTACGCGTCTACAATATCCATTTGCAGTCGCTGGGCATAAAACCGAATGTAGATTACCTGCAGCAAGGCGATAAGGATAAACTGCGCAGACGAATGGCCAGGGCCTTCCTGAAACAACAGCAGCAGATGGAGGAAATCGTGGCCCATAAAAACAGGGCGTCAGTGCCGGTAATCTTAGCGGGCGATTTCAACAATACGGCATTTTCGTACGTGTATAGAAAACTTCAGCAAGATATGAAAGATGCCTTCGTGGAAGGCGGCAGTGGCTTGGGAACCACATTCCTCTTTGAGCATTACCCTATGCGAATTGATTATATCCTAGTCTCAGAAGAATTGGACGTGGTGCGATTTGAGACGGGAGATTCCTCGTTTTCCGATCACTTTCCCATTAACGCAGTGGTGGGGTGGCAATGAGTACATTAAAATGTCAGCTTTTG
>NZQO01000093.1 GCA_002693605.1 Flavobacteriaceae bacterium | reverse complement strand
TGGGCTTTGCGCACACCCTTCCGCAAACAAATATCTATACCCATGGAACCTTGGTTACAGCCATGCACGGTCATCTCGCATTCTGGGGAGCCTACGCGATGATCGTCCTGGCCATCATTAGCTATTCGTTGCCAAATTTAACGGGCCGTAAGCTATACGATGGTGTCCGGGGGCGCGTGTCATTTTGGACTTCCAATATCGGAATGATAGGAATGACTACCGCCTTCGGGGTAGCCGGGGTAGCGCAGGTCTACCTTGAGCGAAAATTCAAGATGGATTTCATGGAGGTGCAAGATGAGATCAGTATTCACTTTTGGGTGCTCATTCTCTGTGCTTCGTTATTCTTCTTCGGAATTGCAACGTATATAGTCGATTTCATTAAGCATGGTCGCCCTACCGACGAGGCTCTAGAACCAATTGAAAACCACTAAGTAATAACCAACAGTAGACTCGGCGCTCGTACCCACGCTCTTTACCTGAACCTCTGTAAAGGCACCACCATACCTTACATACAGTGCCTTTCACTCGGGATCGACACGCCGGGTCTTCTTAAAAAACTATTTCTATGGAACCAACAGCAACCGTAAATGGAAATCAGATCGAATCGAAAGCTGCGCTAGCCCCAGGAGAGCGCATTGCACCCTACTATAAGGCTACGGAGCGGGAAGTGGAAGTTTTTGAAAAGGCCTTTCAGAACAAACTGCCCGTACTGCTCAAAGGTCCCACGGGTACGGGCAAAACCCGGTTTGTCGATTTTATGGCGTACCAACTCAAAAATCCACTGGTGACGGTTTCCTGTCACGAGGAAACTTCCGCTACCGATTTAATAGGGCGTTTCATCATCAAGGGAGCCGAAACCGTATGGATAGACGGCCCCCTCACCAAGGCCGTGAAAGAAGGTTGTATTCTGTACCTAGATGAAATCGCCGAGGCGCGGCCCGACGTGGTGGTGGCCATTCACTCGCTTACAGATCACCGTAAGGAACTCTATATCGACAAATTGGGAACAACCGTACGGGCCCATCCAAACTTCATGATGGTCGCGTCGTTCAATCCGGGCTACCAAAAAGGGTTCAAAGAACTGAAGCCCTCTACAAGACAACGTTTTATAGCGCTGCGCTTTTCCTATCCTTCACCAAAGGACGAGGCGGAAATTGTGGCAAGAGAAACCGGTGTGGATCAGGAAATTGCCAAAAAATTGGTGGGAATCGCCACCAAGATCAGGAACCTTACCGAATTGGGCCTTACCGAAACCGTTTCTACGCGATTGTTGGTAGATGCTGCCAAGCTAATCAATAGTGGTCTTCCCAAGCGACTCTCGGTAAAAGTGGCCATCGTTGAGCCACTTACCGACGATTTTGATATTTCCGAAGCGTTGACCGACCTCTGTAACCTAATGATATAGCCCCACCTTATGTTCGAGCCAGATGAATTCATCTTTACCAAGGTTGCCCATTTTTTAAAGCGGAAACGGAAGCGCGCGTTGGAAGTCGATCCGAGGGCGGTTGCGTTGGCCGAGATAAAACCGAGGCTCACCTTATTGGCACGCGCCGTAACCGGCCGGCCCATCGAAATTTTTGAGGCCGAGCGCGAAGGAGGTTTCAAGAACGATAATTATTTTTTACCCAGCCGTTTCGCGGTTTGCGATAGCACAGAGGAAAACACGCTATTTTATGTGTACCGGGTGCTATATTTGGGTGTGCAGCAGCGTTTGGACTTCAATTTCGAGGCTGGACAAGAACACAGCTTAGAGGAGGCGCGCGAGTGTGCACAGGAAACCGCCGTTAGCGTCCTGCCCGAACTGGTTAAAGAATATCCAGGGTTGAAGGAATATTACGATAGTTTTAAAGCGTACTTTGAATCTAACACTGCGAAGGGCGATTTGCCAGATTATACCTTTCTCCATGGAAAATGGATGGAACAGGCGATGGAAGTTCCGAAGAAAAAGGCGCTTCAGAATATTTCAGAAAAGGTGAAGACGGCAGCTGAGGTTGAGATTAATACTATTTTGAAGGCAAACGCGGTTGAGGAAATAAAATCGGTCACCATAGACCAAAAGGCACAGGAAGATTACGTGCTTACCCATAATTTTGAAAAGGTAGAGACCGCCGAGGAGTGGGAGGGTGGCTGGCGCGATTTTGACGGGGAAGATGAGCTAGATGACCACGCCAATGCCCTAGAGGATTTATCCATGAAGCATACGGTACGCGTAGACGATCCCACCCATTCCATTTACCACGCAGATTTTATAGAGAATACTACCATCGCCGAAAGTTCTGAACAGGATCCCGCGGGTAGCTACGTCACTTATGATGAATGGGATTATAAGAAAAAGCGGTACAAGCCCGATTTTTGTAAAGTTTATCCCACGAAACTAGAAGCTATAAATACAGCATACTACAAGAATACCTTGGCAGAATATCGATCGGTATTATTGGCTCTTCGGAAAATGCTGACTTCCGTTAATAACAAGTATCAACAACAACGAAGACAATTAAGCGGTGAGGAATTTGACCTCGATGCCATAACCGATTTATATGTTGATGTACAGAGTGGCCGTACGCCTTCGGAAAATGTGTATCTATCAAATCGGAAAAAGGAAAAAGACCTTTCCATTGTCCTACTATTGGACTGCAGTCTCTCCAGCGACGGATACGTAGCGGGCAACCGGGTATTGGACGTAGAAAAACAGGTGAGCCTAATTTTTGGTGAAATCTTGAACGAGTTCAATGTAGATTTTGCCATTCACGGGTTTTATTCCAAAACCCGAAATTACAGCACTTTTTTAACCCTGAAGGATTTTGACGATTCTTGGCACAGGGCGAAACACACCATCGGGGCGGTTGAGCCCGCCGGTTACACGCGCATTGGCCCAGCCCTTCGCCACTGCGGTGCATTGCTCGACGCACGCCCTGCCAAGAACAAGTGGGTACTGTTGTTATCTGACGGAAAGCCAAACGATTACGATAGGTACGAGGGTACGTATGGCATTCAAGATATAAAACAGGCCCTTCGGGAGCTAAACCAACGCCAAATACAGAGCTATGCCCTAGCCATAGAGGCGCAGGCTAAATATTACCTGCCGCAAATGTTCGGGCAGAACCACTACCAAATCCTTACCAGCCCGGTAGCGCTTATGCAATCGCTCGCAAAGCTGTACGATAAAATTAAACACCAAAAGTAATGATACAGACCCAACCCCTTCAAAAAACATCGGTCTACTACCCGCCGGGAGGCATTCTACTGTGGATAATTATTTTTTTGGAACTTTTCACGTTCGCCTTTGCGCTTATTTTAATGGCGATTAACGCTTCGGAAACACCCGAACTTTTCTATGATTCAAACGCCAAATTAAATACTATTTACGGTACAATAAACACAGTGTTTCTGTTATTTAGCGGTTGGACGATGGCACGCTCGGTTTCATTTCTGAAAAAAGGGGAACCACTTAAAAGCCAACTGTACTTGCAGTTAACATTGGTTGGCGGACTGCTTTTTCTCTTGGTAAAGGGCATCGAATATTACGAGAAACTGGAGATGGGCCTCACGTTGGGGTATAATTTATTTTTTACGTATTACTGGATGTTGACCCTTTTCCACGTAATCCACGTCGTGGTTGGCCTTGTTATCTTATATATTTTGGGACGGCAATTTTCTACTTCGCCGCATTCTCTGAAAACCGAAGACCTCGAGGCCGGAGCGGCCTTTTGGCATATGTGCGATTTAATTTGGTTACTGCTATTTCCCGTACTTTATCTACTATTCTAAAATGGAACTGAAATTACAATACACGTTGGCAGTGTTGCTTGCGCTTACGCTTGTAACCGCGCTGTTTGCGCAAATGGAATTACCGTTTGGAGACCTACTTATATTGGCCCTGGCGCTTCTGAAATTTTACGGGGTTGCCTTCTATTTTATGGATTTGAGACGCGCGCATCCCTTCTGGCAGGTAGCGATCGTAGTATTTGGATTGCTAGTATTAAGTATCCTCTCGTTGTTGATTGGATAGTATTTTTTATACTCAGTTCACCTTCTTCGGAAATGGCATCGAAAGAACGATCAGGAATTATTAGCTAGCGGATCGAATTGTTTCAGTGACAAATGGGTGCCTTGCTCCTTAATCGCTTCAGAAAATTGAGAAATCGTCTTTTTTAGATCTTCCCTAATATGCGTTTTGAAAGGAGCGACCGAAAAATGCAAGGGACAGGGGTTGGCATCGCTACATTTGGCCAAGCCCAGAAAGCATTCGTGAAATTTATCGGGGCCGTCTATGGTAAGTATTACATCCCAAAGGGTCGTATTCCGATTTTCCTCATTTAGGTAAAACCCGCCGTGTGGACCCTTCACCGAGGAGACCAAATTAGCCGAACTCAATTTTTGAAGCAATTTTGCCACGAAAGGCTGTGGTGTACCTAGATCTTCGGAAATTTTCTGTACCCTAATCCGTTGCTCGCTGTTGCTGTATAGGGCTAGATAAAGGACCGAACGAACGGCATATTGGGTGGCATTGCTGAGCATAGTTTCTTTCAAATTTACAAAAAAGACCCGCTTGTCGCAAATAAGATATAGCTACGGCCATCGTGGCTCTCTAGAACGTGCTAATATGATTTTCGTCATAGCAAACGGCGCGCGTATCTTTTATTTTTACCTCAATTTTTAGTCTGTAGGATGGATTTACAATCGGAAATTTCAAAGTTAAAAAAAGACAAGAATGCCGTTATTCTCGCACATTATTATCAAGTTCCTGAAATTCAGGAATTGGCCGATTTTGTGGGCGATAGCCTGGGGCTCTCTCAAGAGGCCGCCAAAACCGAAGCCGATATAATTGTTTTTGCCGGCGTCCATTTTATGGCCGAAACGGCAAAGATCCTAAATCCCACGAAGAAAGTCTTACTGCCAGACCTCAATGCCGGTTGTTCCCTCGCAGACTCTTGCCCTCCAGAAGATTTCAAAAAATTTATAGCTGCGCACCCGGGGCATGTGGTAATTACCTACATCAACTGTTCGGCCGAGATCAAGGCGCTAAGTGATCTGGTATGCACCTCTTCAAACGCTGAGAAAATAGTGGAAAGTATTCCACGAGACATGCCTATTATCTTTGCACCTGATAAAAATCTGGGCGCATATATCCAGAAGAAAACGGGAAGGCAAATGGTACTTTGGGATGGTTCGTGCATTGTTCACGAAGCGTTTTCATTCAACAAATTACTGAAGGTTTATCAGGATAATCCCGGTGCTACCATTATCGCCCATCCCGAATCGGAGGCGCGCATCTTGGAGACCGCGAGTTACATAGCCTCTACGGCTGGTATGTTGCACTATGTTTCGCAGCGCCCCTATGAAAAATTTATCGTGGCTACCGAGGCTGGAATTTTGCACAAAATGCAACAGGCAGCTCCGCAATCCACGCTTATCGCCGCACCGGCCAAGGAAAACAATTCTTGCGCGTGCAGCGAATGTGCCTTTATGAAATTGAACACAGTGGAGAAATTATACCGTTGCTTGTCACTTGAAACGCCCCAAATTGAAGTGAACGAAGCAATTAGAGAAAGGGCGCTCCTACCCATTGAGCGTATGCTCGAATTATCTAGATGATATGGTAAAGACAGATTTTCTTATCGTCGGCTCGGGAATTGCAGGTTTAACGCTTGCAATTAAATTGGCCCAGCGGTTTCCGAAAAAAAAGATTACCGTCGTTACCAAGGCAGGCGCATCAGAGTCTAATACCAGATATGCCCAAGGAGGAATTGCCGCGGTGTGGAACCATGCTGATGATACTTTCGAAAAACACGTTTCAGACACCTTGAAAGCGGGCGATGGACTATGCGAAAAGGAAGTAGTGGAAAAAGTAATTTCCGAAGGTCCCGAAAGGTTGCGGGAACTGATTTCCTGGGGCGTTGGTTTTGACAGGTTATCGGGAAAGGAACTCCATTTGGCACTCAAGGGAGGACACACCCAACCAAGGGTATTGCACTGTAAGGACCAAACCGGTAGGGAAATCCAGCGAATCCTCATTTCAAAAGTCTTGAAGTGCAAGAATGTTACGGTATTGCCGCATCATTTCGTGGTAGACCTTATATCGCAACCGTTAGATTGTGGCCATAGAAATTCCATTTGCGTGGGCGCATATGTGCTCGATCAAATTTCTGGCGAAACAATTTCCATCGCTGCCCGTACCGTTACGCTGGCAACGGGTGGTATTGGCCGAGTATTTGGACATACCACGAACCCATCTATTGCCACGGGAGATGGAATCGCAGTGGCAGCAAGGGCCCAAGTGAAAATTGCCGATATGGAATTCGTGCAGTTTCATCCCACGGCACTATACACCGAAGCGAAAGGCAAGGCATTTCTACTTTCGGAAGCGCTTCGCGGGGCTGGCGCCGTTCTACGGAACCACGCCGGCGAAGCCTTTATGTTACGATATGATTCGCGTGGTGATTTGGCGCCCCGAGATATTGTGGCCAGAGCCATTTGCAGCGAAATGAATACGAACGGGCAACCGCACGTATTCCTGGATGCTACAACCCTTTCGGAACGCCAACTAGGAAGTGAGTTTCCCACAATTTATAGCCATTGTAGAAAAAAAGGCTACGATATGAGATTTGACTGGGTCCCGGTGGTGCCGGCCGCCCATTATTGTTGCGGAGGTATTGTCGTAGATAATTATGGCAAAACCTCTATGGACAACCTGTTTGCCTGTGGCGAATGTGCGCGCACGGGGTTGCATGGAGCCAACAGGTTGGCATCCAATTCGTTGCTCGAGGCGTTGGTTTACGCACATTCCATATTTGAATATCATTGTAAGCATATTGGTAAGCGAGCGACTTCAGTTACAGAAACAATGGCTAGCGCAATGAAAGGGAAACTTCCCAGTCCTAACTTTTATATTACTGCACTGGAAGAACTTCATAATATAATGAGGAATCACGCCGGGGTGGTACGCAGCACCCAAGGTTTGATTCAAGCTGAGGTAGCCTTGGCCAACCTCGCCAAGCAAGTGGAGCTACACAAACAAGAAGTTAGGCATACGACCGAGATGAGCGAACTGCGAAATATGGTCACCGTTGCCCAGTTATGTATTGGCCAATCATTACTAAGATCTTTGTTGAAAAAGCCCCCCTTATTCTC
>NZQO01000092.1 GCA_002693605.1 Flavobacteriaceae bacterium | reverse complement strand
TATACATATTTCGGGGTGGGCAGCACCTCATTGACGGTTACCTTGTGCAAATCTTCTGAAAAACCCGACCCCGCTTCTGGAGTAAGGGAGGGTGTTTCCGCGTCGCTGGAGAAGATTCCGCTATTGGGCATTTCTGTTTCAACTTCTCCTTGCGCAGTAATCACCTTCGGTCCATTGTTACAGGCTGTAATCGTGGTTAATACTATAGCGCTGCATATAATTTTTTGTATTGTCATAGCTTATTTCCTTTTGCTGAAAAATCTTTTAGTTAAACGGCCGTATATTCTAATATTGTTCTCATCCTCAAATTTCGAAAATTCACTCGACATACTAATCTGCCATGTGCGCGAAAAGCTGTACGAGAGACTGGTGCCATAAAAATTCTGGGTGTATTCCGTATTTCGGGTTCCGTATTCGTAATCTGCCATACGGTAATAAAAATCGGCATTCAGTTGGTCTTTGAAAAAATTTCGGCTGTGTCTTACTGCTAGCACATTGCTAGTTAGGTAGTTTGATTGGTTATTGTTGTACGAAACATTAAGGCGACCGTCTACCCCAGGAATTTTCGTAAGTGTTACGTAGCCATACAGATTGTCCGATGCATTTTGGCTATCGCTTTGAAAGCGCCTACTGTAACTGCCCCCAAATAAAATTCTCTTAAACGGACGGAGGTTTAGGCGCGCGCGCAGGCCTTGTCGCGCTAAATCGTCATCCAACAACCTGTCTAGCTCATTCTGAAAGGTTTCGTAATAAATGATGCGCTTCCGCGAATCGTAAGATATCATGGCGTTTACGCTACGACTGAAGCGATACCTGGCCGAAATGTACAAATTGGTAAGCCGCGTGGTATTTTCATTTTTACCGAAAATGTCAAGCTCTGCCGATCCGAAAAAGTTGAGGTTGGAGCCTATAGTGCTGTTGTGCTGTAAATACAGGTACCTGCGGTCAGACGCCCCGGCATTGGTCTGCTCCATCGCCCCCGCGGTGGTCTGACTGTAGAAATTTTCTGAATCTGTCTCCACGCCAATATACCCGCCATACTGGAACAAATCGCCATTGAAACCGTAATCGAAAAAATCGGGTCTAAAGCCCGCCAATGCACCCACGTAGAACGAACCGAAGTACTTCTCGGCCTGTATGCCATCTACCGCCCCAACCGTGCTAATCTTGTTGTTAAGGGTCCTTCCCAAGGTTAGCGAAAAGTCGGGTGTGGCATCAAATCGTGCATTGAGGTTGTAAATGTTAAAAATGCTCGTTCGGCCCCGGTAGTTACTTTCTGAAGGAAGCATAACGTGTCTATACGCTAAATCGGTTTCAAACGAAAATTTTGAATCGCCAATATGCAAAGCATCCATATTGAACCTAGTTTGTAGCCGGTTTCGGTCCTCCCGGATGTTGGAAAAGGTGTTGTAGCTGGCCAACGTAATGCGCCCTCTTATATTTTCCGAATACGCAGCAGCTTCCTCATTGGTCTCCGTTTCCTTTTGTCTGGGCGGGACTCTTGTAGGCCGTGGCTCAGAAATAGTTTCGTCTGGAAGGGTCGGGGTGATCTTTTTCTTCGGGAGGGTGTACGAAACCACATCATTCTTTTTAACTGAACAGTCGTTTAGCAGTGTGCTAACGACCGAAGTAGAGGATTTTTCGTTGATAAGCAAACAAGGCACCCCGTTAAACTGAAGTGTATCGCCAATAACGATAGCCTGGGTCGATTCAAACTTTACGTACACATTGTTCGAAGTAACGAAGGACACGGTGCCCAATCGTTGCTCCCCAGCTTCTTGTGAGCACAGGTTAGAGGCTCCAAAAAGCAGCAATATGTATAAGAAACCTTGTTTCATTATAATTTAATCTTCTCCGTTTGGATGGCATTGAAAGCACGCATTGCTCTCGTACACATATCCGGCGACATCCTCATGCTCATCTGCCGTTTCTCCCGGCGGATGGCAGCTCAGGCAATCAAAAACCGCAAAATTGTTCGGGTTGGTATGGCAGTCGGTGCACGTAGTCCAAACATCATCGTGCTTACCGCTGTAAATGGGGAAGTATTTCCCATCGTGGTCAAAATTTGCGGGGGTCCATCCAGGGTTCGTTGTATGGCACTCTACGCAATCTGTGGGGAAGTTTGCGGCCTGGTGATTTGGATTATTCGCATTGTTATAGTCGATGCTGTGGCATTCAAAGCAATCGGTTGGGGTGTTGCTAAAGTTTCCGTTACTGTGGCACTGGTTGCAATCTTGTATATCATGGCCAAGGGTAAGGGGGAAAAAGCTATGGTCAAACTCGGCGGGCGTCCATCCGGGATTTGTGGTGTGGCATTGTGCACAATCGGTGGGGAAGTTTGCCGCCTTGTGATTTGGGTTCGTGGTTTGGGCATAATCTTCATTGTGGCAGGCAAAACAATCGGTAGGCGTATTGCTGAAATTTCCATCAATATGGCACTGGTTGCAATCCTGAATATCGTGACCCAGCGTCAACGGGAAAAAATCATGGTTCACTACGGCGGGCATCCATCCGGGATTGGTAGAGTGGCAAGAGGCACAGTCTGTGGGAAAACCGGCGCTTTGATGATTTGGGTCGCTCGTTTGGGCATAATCTTCACTATGGCAGGCAAAACAATCGGTAGGGGTATTGTTAAAATTGCCATTTTGGTGACAGTCGTTACAATCCTGAATATCGTGGCCCAGGGTTAAGGGGAAAAAATCGTGGTCTATGCTCGCGGGCATCCAGCCCACATCGGTGGTGTGGCACTGTAGGCAATCGGTTGAAAATCCAGCCTGTTGGTGATTGGGATTGGCGGCCGAGGCAAAATCATTGCTATGGCAGCTAAAACAGTCGGGAGTTGCATCGCTGAAATTGCCGCTAGTGTGGCACAAGCTGCAATCCTGTATATCGTGTCCCTTGGTTAGCGGAAAGAAATCATGGTTTATGCCTTCGGCATCCCAGCCAAATCCGAAAGGGTTGTGGCACTCAACGCAATCTGTGGAGAATCCTCCCGCAATGTGGTTCGGATTTTGGGTAGCGAGGTAGTCGTCACGATGGCATTCAATACATTCGTTGCCAATTGGGTTGAACACCAAGGTGGTTTCGTTGGAATGGCATTCCACACAACTCAGGTTGGTGTGTACCCCGATAAGGGGAAATCCATTTTGCTCGTGTATTTCTGGAATATTAAAGACGAGCCAACTATCGGCCGTGTGGCACCGCATACAATCATTGCCTACCGATTGGTTATGGATATCGGTATGGCAGGAAATGCAATCGGTTGGCGTATTTTCGAAGACCAAATCACTATGGCACGAGGCACAATCAATTTGCCTGTGCGTACCTTCCAGATCGAAATTTGTGGAATTGTGGTTGAATGATATTTCCGATGGAACAACTTCCCAACCTTCAGAGGTATGGCACTGGGCACAATCAATAGCAAAGCTTTCGCCGTGGGGCGATTGGGCTTGCAGAATGAAGATGCAGAGCAAATTTACTATTGTAAATGACAGTCTGCGCATTCCAGGGTATTGAGTTTGTAAACCACTTCTACTTGGTTTTGGTTGTTGGTTGTTTCGTGGCATTCACGGCAGTCTATTGCCGCATGTCTTCCAGATAGTGGGAAACGGGTCTTGCTATGGTCAAATTTCTCGGGCAGCCAACTACTGGTAACATGGCACCTGTTGCAATCGGTCACACCGTTAATGGCGAACGCATCTTCGTGCACATTTTCGTGGCAGGATGCGCAATCTGTGTTTAAATTACTAAAATTTTGGGAAATAATGGTTTTTGGTTCGACCATTTCAAAATGGCACTCGCGACAGGAAACATTTTTATGCTTTCCCGAAAGGGGCCAATCGGTAGTAGAATGGTCGAAGGTAACAGCATTCCACGCCTCATTGACGTGGCAGGCCGTGCAATCGTTTTCCGGATAAAAGCGCGCACTTATAGAACCTTCATGAATATCAATATGGCAATCAACGCAAGCGTCGCCCATATTGACAAACGACCAACGTTCACTGGGGCTTTCCTCGCTCACGTGACAGGCAAAACAAGGCGTCGCCACGTGTGCGCCTTCTAGTGGGAAGGAAGTTTGTTGGTGGTCGCTCACCGTAAAGAGCGTGAACTCGAATCCCCTTTCCACGGAATGGCAGGTGGCGCAATCGGGTGACACGCCGTTATCCATAAATTCTCCATTATGGTAATCTTGGTGGCAATTCTTGCATTCCGAAAAATCGATTGGGGTCGAGAAACGTTCGGTATGGCATTCCCGGCAATCCACTGCTTTGTGCATTCCCTCCAGCGGATAGGCTGTAATGGAATGGTCGAAGAAATCCATGTTATTTAATGCCAGGAAACTTTCCTCGTTATGGCACTTGGCACAGTCCTGGCCAAATTTATTGTCGTGCGGGTCGCTGTGGCAGCTCGCGCAATTGGTTTCAGCTATGTTCGTTTTCTCCTGGAAGAGCTGGGACGGTGGGTTATTTTCACTATGGCAGGTGAAACAATTAACTGTATTGTGGCTGCCTTTCAATTTAAAGCCGGTTTGGTTGTGGTTGAAATTTCGGTTACCCGTGAAGGTAGCAAAGGATGATTCGTTATGGCATTGTGTACAGGTACCGGGTAACTGGCCCTGATGCGGATCCTGATGGCAGGCTACGCAATCTGCAAAAGCAATATCTTCGAACTTTTGAAAGGGCTGACCATTTCTAGTGGTCACTTCGTGGCATTCCTTGCAATCGACCTGCGCGTGCTTTCCCCGAAGTGGAAATTGCGCCTCGTTGTGGTCAAAGCGAGGAGCTTCGTCAAAACCTTGCATAGTGTGGCAGGCCAGACAGTCGTTACTAAGCGATTCTTGATGGTAGTCGTTGTGGCAGGACAGGCATTTTTGATCGAGACCCAAGTAAGTTCCCTTTCTTCTTCGCAAATCACTATTCTGAATATTCTCTGGCTGGTGGCACTCACGGCAGTCTACCGTTGCGTGTTTTCCTTCTAGTGAATAACCGGCTAGATCATGGTCAAACGATTTTTCGTTGAATCGAACCATATCGAAATTGCGACCGTGGTGCTCACTATGGCACTCAAAGCAATCTTGCCTACGTACCTTGGGATTGGCGTGAAGGCCATCATCTTGGCGCAACAGTGATTGTATTTCGGTGTGGCATTCTAGGCATTTCGTGTTCGAAACTTTTTCGCCTAGCACGTGGCATTGGGTACAGTTGCTCATTCCCTCAAGTTTGGCGTGGGCATTGGTGAGGTCGCCGGGTGAAATTTGGGCAAGGCCAATCGCACCCCAAAAGAGCAGGAAAAATGCATGAAATGCCGAAGTACGAAACATGTTATTAGTTGTGTTTTTTAACGATATGACCAAATCGTTTGGTAATTTCTATTCCCACCCGCTCTAAAAACTTGGTGGGCATTACCCCGCCTGCGAAGATATAAACCAAGTCATTTTCAACTTGTCTTGTTTCATCCTCACCATCTACCTTTACGAGCACGTGCCCTTGATTAATGGCCACGAGGTTCGAATTGAACAGAACGGTAATCTCGCCAGTAGCTATCGCGTTATTGATGGCTTCCCTGTTTTTTGGCTTCAAGCGCGAAAATTTGTCGCTGCGATAGGAAAGTGTCACTTGGTTTGCGCCTTTCAGCAACAGAGCAGATTCAATGGCAGAATCCCCTCCGCCCACAACGATTATTTTCTCGTGTTCTATACGTTCGGGCTCTAACAGCCTATAGGCTACTTTTTGCGAGTCCTCGCCCGGTATGTTCAGTTTCCGCGGACTGCCACGCCTGCCAATCGAGAGCACCACCTGGTTGCAAAAGTAAATTTCTTCGGTTGCCGTTACAATTTTAAACGTTCCATCCTCCTGCGGAATTATGTGCTCGACCTTCATATTTTCAACAATTGAAAGATCGTGTTCAGAAATAACCTTCTCCCAAAGAGATAGCAGCTCATCTTTTGAGGTATCGTGCAGTTTTACCTTTCCGTAGAGCGGTATGTCCATAGGCGAGGTCATTACCACCTTCGATCTTGGAAAAGTGAAGACCGTCCCGCCCAACGATTCCTGTTCAAGGGTAAGGCACGAAAGTTCGTGCTTTTTTGCGGCCAAAGTGGCTGAAATACCGGCGGGTCCGGCCCCTACCACGATCACGTCGTACACGTTTTCTTTTGATGGTTTCTTATTCTTCGCCAAATTTTCTATGGCCTGCCTGCCTTGTTCAACACTGTTTTTTATGAGTCCCATCCCGCCAAGTTCGCCTGCAATATAGATCCCCCTAATGTTTGTCTCGTACGTTTCCTTAACGTGGGGTAATTCTACCCCGCGAGCCTCGGTGCCAATGCGCAGCGAAATGGCCTCTACGGGACAGCTGTGAAAGCATGCCCCGTGGCCTACGCAGTTAGATGCGTTTATCACCGTAGCCTTGCCGTCTACAATGCCCAAGATGTCCTTTTCTGGGCAGGCGGTGACACAGGCGGCGCTTCCAATGCATACGTTCAGGTCGATATACGGATGAAGTGATACTGGCTCGTGTAGCCCTTCTTCCTTCGCAATCGCCACCTTCTCCAAGGTTTTCAGGGAGGTAGTGGATTTTTTCCGAAGGTAGAAATACACAATTGCCGCACAGAGTAGAAATACTACGGAATAGGTGATTAGCTGTTCGGTGAGTACGTTCATCAAAAAATCCATTTATAGCCGAAGGCGAGTGTTACTGCAATATGAATTACCACGATAACAAGCATTATTAGCGCAAATGGCAGGTGCGCTACGTGCCAATACCGAAACAGCCGCTTCATGGTTTCCAGACGAGCAATACGCTTGCCCAACGAACGTTCCCTTCGAACCAACTGCAGGATTTCCCCTTTGTCATTCTTGTGTATTTGGTGCGAGGCGAGGACCGTCTTTAGTTTGCCTAACGAAGGTTTATGCTCGGCGGAAGCGGTTTCCGTAGTAAAAGATACGAAAAGTTTGATCGTCGAGGGCTCTAGCTTGTATTTATCTTGCAGGACCTGGGCGAGGTTGGTGCGCATATTCTGAACCTCTTGAAGGCTCAGCGCGCGTCCTTCAATGGTACGTGGAATTTGTATGTAAATAACCCTGCCGATGACCCCACTGAGCACAACTGCCACCATGCTCCAAAATGCTATAGAGACAATGCCACCAAATTTAAATGCCGTATGGAACAGCACCAGCACGGGACCCAGGGAGCAGAGAAAAATATGGAATTCCAATAGGTATTTTAATCGCAGTTGCTTTTCCATAAACCCATAGCGTTTTCTGGCAATATATATGGAAACGCCAAATAGAATTAGAAACGTGCCCACAATGCCCAAGCCGTGGCCATAGGCGCCACTGGGCTTAAACCAATCGTGCCGAGGGTGGTAAAAACGCTCTTCCAGCGGGGTAACATAATACGAATAACCGGTATAGGAAAGATAGCCAATGGCAACTACTACAATAGTTGCCATGCTGCCTATGTAAAGCTTGTGGAGGATGGGGTTCAAATAGAGAATTTTACTTATTAGTTAGTATGTTTTGGTACGCTGTGCTTCAGTTTAAATTCAGCAAGGCCTATTTCAAAAGTAAGAATTTCAGTATAAAACGGTAAAACGGGTATAACTATTTCTCAGTATGTCACTTAAAGCCCAAATTACGTAACTAGTTTCCCTCTGTTATTTCCAAAGCTCGAAATGGCCATTTGTAACCTGCCTCCAAATCTGTATCTTTATAGAAATTTGTTTTTTATGGAAGAAGCATACAAAGCGATTGTTAACGGTACGTTCGAATTCGATCTAGACACTGGTACTATAGGCGAGCTCGATACCGTCTCGAAATCCTGTACTGAAAAGCACGTCTTACATCGTGGAAAATCGGTAACTGCCGAGATAATTTCAAGAGACTTTCTCGCTAGGACCTATGTCCTGAAAATAGGCGGGAACCAATATACCGTCAGGCTTGAAAACGAACTGGACGCACTTATTTCCGAAATGGGACTTTCCCTGGGGAGCAGCTCGGTCGCCAATGAAATTCACGCCCCAATGCCAGGGCTCATCCTCGAGGTGAATGTCTCGGCGGGCGATACCGTTTCAGAAGGCGATTCCCTCTGTGTGCTCGAGGCTATGAAAATGGAAAACGCGCTCAGTGCGCCTCGCAACGGGGTCATCAAGGCCGTACATATAGCCGAAGGGGAGACAGTAGATAAAAATGCATTGTTAATTGAATTTGAAGACTAAATGAAGATAAGAAAACTCCTGGTCGCCAACCGCGGTGAAATTGCATTGCGAGTTATGAAAACCGCACGTGATATGGGCATCAAGACCGTGGCAATCTATTCAGAGGCAGACCGTAATGCGCCCCATGTGGCCTTTGCCGAGGAAGCCATTTGCGTAGGGCCGCCACCCTCCTCCGAATCGTACCTGCGCGGCGATCATATTATACAGTTGGCGAAGGAACACGACGTAGATGCAATCCACCCCGGCTACGGCTTTTTGAGCGAAAATGCTACTTTTGCTGAAGCCGTTACCAAGGCCGGACTTGTATTTGTTGGTCCAAAGCCACATGCCATTCGCATTATGGGGAGTAAATTGGCCGCCAAGGAAGCTGTTAAGGGCTACGATATACCTATGGTCCCCGGTATTGACGAGGCCGTTACCGATGTTGAAAAGGCAATCGCCACAGCCAAGGAAATTGGATTTCCAATATTGATCAAGGCTTCTGCCGGCGGCGGCGGAAAGGGAATGCGCGTGGTCGAAAAAGAATCGGAACTGGCCGAACAGATGAACCGCGCCATCGGCGAGGCCGAGTCTGCCTTTGGAGACGGATCTGTTTTTATAGAAAAATACGTGGCCTCACCGCGCCATATCGAAATTCAGGTACTCGCAGATACCCACGGAAATGTGGTGCACTTATTTGAACGGGAATGCAGCATCCAGCGCCGCCATCAAAAGGTGGTCGAGGAGGCCCCGTCATCCATCTTGTCAGCTGAGCTTCGTGCGCAAATGGGGGAGGCCGCCGTTAAGGTTGCCAAGGCTTGCGATTATGTGGGTGCTGGCACGGTCGAGTTCTTGTTGGATGAAAAGCTCAACTTCTATTTTCTCGAGATGAATACCCGGCTTCAGGTGGAACATCCCGTTACCGAATGGGTTACGGGCATTGACCTGGTAGAACAGCAGCTTAGAGTGGCACAGGGAGAGCCCTTGGCCTTTGCCCAAGACGACCTAGCCCTTAGTGGTCATGCTATGGAACTGCGAGTATATGCCGAAGACGCTCTGGATAATTTTATGCCAAGCGTGGGCGCGCTCACGGTGTACAGGCCACCACACGGAAAAAATATCCGGGTGGACGATGGCTTTACCGAAGGAATGGAAGTGCCCATTCAGTACGACCCCATGCTGTCTAAGCTAATTACCTATGGCAAAGACCGAAACGAGGCCATTCAGCGAATGACAGAGGCTATTGCCGATTACGAGGTGGAAGGAGTGAGCACAACCTTACCCTTCGGAAAATTCGTGATGCAGCACGAGGCCTTCCGCAGTGGGCAGTTCGACACCCACTTTGTGAAAAATTACTATTCCGAAGAAAAACTTAAGGAACAAATGCGAGAAGAGGCCGAATTGGCCGCTAAACTGGCATTGCAGCTATACCTACAGGACGGCGGAAAACTTCGTCTTCCCAACGAAAAATAATAAAACAAGCTCCCTTCCCCTAATACTTTAAGAAATGGGCAGGGCATACTATACGTTATGAGTAACACCAACCAACAATTACAGCAAAAACTGGCTGAAGCCAAGCTAGGCGGAGGTCAAAAGCGAATCGATAAACAGCACCAGCAAAAGAAATTAACCGCGAGGGAGCGGATTGACTATCTCCTGGACGAGAATTCGTTCGAGGAAATGGGCATTCTGGTCACACATCGTACCACCGAGTTTGGAATGGAAGACCAAACATACTATGGCGATGGGGTGGTAACGGGCTATGGTACCATACACGGTCGTTTGGTGTACGTTTTTGCACAGGATTTTACCGTCTTTGGGGGTTCGCTGTCGGAAACCCACGCCGAGAAAATCTGCAAGATCATGGATCATGCCCTGCGGGTAGGCGCACCTGTAATTGGACTTAACGACTCAGGAGGTGCGCGCATTCAAGAAGGGGTTCGCTCGCTGGGAGGATATGCCGATATTTTCTATCGAAATGTTCAGGCTTCGGGCGTTGTGCCACAGATATCTGCCATCATGGGCCCTTGCGCTGGCGGGGCGGTGTATTCGCCCGCAATGACCGATTTTACCCTCATGGTTCAGGATACGAGTTATATGTTCGTAACCGGTCCCAATGTG